>NZ_CP095413.1:1832727-2138181 GCF_023016285.1 Muricauda sp. SCSIO 64092 | reverse complement strand
ATACTGGTGCCGCATTTAGGCTCGTATGAAAAGTAGCATCTACAGCTCCTTTTCCAAAATTTAATACAGGGCCTGTTATAGAACTCGGCTTTATTTGATGTGCAGCGTACCCAACTTCATCAGCGAAGTTAAACACACTTCTTCCTGCGTTGCCCAAATTTTGATATCGCGTATATAACACATCGTCTGCACCATGTGTGAACACTGTTGTCGCATCGTCAACAAGAAGAGCTCCGTTACGTGAATTTGCTAGAAGGGCGGCTCCGCCAAAGGCTAATTCGGCAATACTTATCGGCAAAGTGGCAACTTGGATAAATGTAAGTGCTCCTTCACTATATTCACGTACTCCTCTTGCATGATCGGCTCGATGTTGCGCCGCCATTTGTTCGAATTGCAAAGCTCTAAAGTCTTGCATGTCACTCTGCCAATCTCTAAAGCCATACGCACCATTTTGTGTCATTGTGACGCCTTCCAACTGGATAGCATAAGATTCGTGTAAGCCCCATGTGTCTCCATCCCATTCCCAAACGGCACCGCCGTCACCTACAACTCTTTCACCCGTTCGCGAAGCATTACAAGGCTCACCGTTTTTGATACAGCCACCATCTGGATCCGTATATGCTATTGGATTGTTCCCCATTCCAAGATAGGGCGAATGAAACTGGCCATAGGGGTCGGGTGATAACCACCTTCCGATTCTGCTATCCCATAAACGCAGTTCGAATGCGGGCTTGCCCGTTTCTGGGTCGGTCTCGGCATATTGCCCTTGATACCCATATCTATAATTGTTTGCATCCACCGAGTTCCGCCCTGGCATTACCATCCCAAAGGGATAATAATCGTTATAGTCCTCATTGATGGTAGTGCTACCACTTTTTTGGAAAATGGCCCGTGGTTCCTTGTTCTTTTGAGCGATATTCGCATGTTGATGCACCTTATTCCTTTCTTTTTAAATACCTTAAGTTAAACCCTATTTGCGGGTTCTCCTCTGGAAATTTATAGACGTTGTCAATAACTTTTCTCATGTACTTTCCTATGTCTATCGGACGAGTGCCCTTTTTAAAAAAATGTACAAAATTTATTATCCCATAATCATCATCTTCATACTCGACCATGTCCAAAAAATCCTTTGACCCTTTGTAATTGTCATAGAATTTATTCTTGGACAGGTTCTTCTTCTTTAGAAAAAAGTGACATACGTACCCATTCCTGTAGTCTTTTAGACCAACATTGCACCAATCTGTCCAAATAGGAACGTGCTTAAGACTTTCAAGTTGAAGAATAACTTTTTTAGAATAGTAAAGTTCCAATTGAACATGTTTCCTTTTAGAGTCAAAAACAAATTTTTCAATGAACTCATGAGGTGTCATTGTTACTTTTTCCCTAAGACCAAAAAAACTTTTGATAAAGTTCATTTCAATATAATTATTTTACCTTCTTATAACCCTATCGTAGAATACAGCCCCTGCTGTTCCTCCACCTATCGTCCATCTTGCCCATCCAGGTACACGCGATAATCTGCTATCCAATAATGGTGTAGTTCTAGTAGCTTGACCGAGTCCGTTCAATCCATTTAGCTGAAAATACTGTCTATCGGTCAAAACACTACCTGTCCCGCGGGCAAACTGTCCAATTGATGCTCTCAAAACAAGTCTTCGCTGACCGTGCCTAAACATATAGGAAGCTGTTGTCGAAGCTACGGAACTACTTGATGTTCCAAAAGAAAGTCTAGGCAATAAACTAATATTACTAGATCCATAAGTTCCAATCATTAAGGCTATTTCCGGAGAATTATATCCTGCTGCATAAGCAAGTTCGTTGGCCGACATATTGGAGACAGTATTTATTGTTGACAATGTAGAAAATGAGAAAACATCCATACCCGCCTGACTGGCAGCAATATTCGCGTTTGCAAAATCAATACCTGAGTTGTAAATTGTTGGGCCCCAATAATCTGCACTGGTCAGGTCATTTTGGATAAAATTCGCAGTATCCTCTATTCTGTTTTGGATTCCTTGATTGAAATTTTCATTTAATCCACCAAAAAAGTTTGCTATATCAAGAACATTTATACTTGTTTTTGCAGTACCAGTTACAGTAACTTCAGCTAATGTAAAACCTTCCGTGATGCTGTTGCCATTTTGACAAGGTGGGTCGGGACAGTCCATACCGCCGTCAGGGTCAACTCTCAATATAGGGTTGTTCCCCATCGACATATAAGGACTGTGATATTGCCCGTAAGGGTCGGTAGTGAGCCACCTATTTATCCTTGGGTCATAAAGCCTAAGCTCGAATGCAGGTTTTCCCGTCTCGGGGTCTGTTTCCGCATATTGCCCCTGATAGCCGTAACGATACTGGTTTGCGTCCTGTAGGTTTCGTCCGGGCATCGCCATCCCGCCAGGGTAGTAGTCCGTATACCCCTCCAATTGGGGAATGCCACTGAACCCTTTTTTTGTAAACACAACTCGTACATTGCCCAAATGATCGGTCAACTGATAGGTGGTACTATTGTCCGCCCTTCTGTACATTCCTAAGCGCCCACTACCATAAATGGGCTGTTCAACTAGGGTAGTATTGCTATAGATGGCCAATACTTGCTCTGCTATATCCCGTACATAATAGGTAGTGCTTTGTAGGCTTCCGCTACTATAGCTTTCCTTCTTGACCCTATGGTTTCGCCAGCGCACCGCCGCGCTTGTCGCTCCAAAGGCCCACAGGGCCTTTTTTGCTCCAACGTGTAAAAGAACTTCACCAAGGGTTGGTTATTTTTCCTTACCTCGGTTACCAGTCCACTGGTGTTGTAAAGATAATCAATATTCTAAGTGCTCATTAGTATACCACCGGTTATAAACGGGCAGTAGCGGGACAGACACCAAATAAGAAAGCCACGGCTCTAAGACCGTGGCTTTCCCATAAATAATTTTATTGCTTACGCTTGTATTGCTTGCCGCAGCAGTATAACTACTGCGGAGCTGGTAAACAGCTATGGCAAATGTATAAGATTCATTTCATTTTCACAAACATATTAATCTTATGATAAAATCTTGTGGCTATATTTGCATTAAACAGCATTTAACGCTATTCTTTTGATAGATATGTTGAACATTGGAGATAAAATTATAGGGTTGCGCAAGGCAAAAAACTGGTCGCAGGAGGAACTGAAAAAAAATAGGTTCATCAAGGGTAATGATTGGCAACTACGAGCGTAACGAGAACACCCCTTCGGTGGACATCCTTTTGAAAATCGCAAGGGTATTCGATGCCTCGGTCAATTATCTTATTGGCGAGGGAGAGCTTTCTTCTTACGACAAGGATGTCTTGAAGCGCATCAACGACATAGAGCATTTGCCCGAAGAGGACAAACAGCATATCTTCTACCTTATCGACAACCTTATAAAGGCTGCCAAACTAAAGGCTATATAAAAAACGTGACCTTCTCAAAATAGCGAAAATGATAGATCAATTTATTAAAGAGTTTAAATATTGGATAGAAGAAAACAAATTTGGCAAATGGATTTGGAGAACTATATGGCTATTGTTTTTAGTGTATATGTTATTAAATTATTTTGGTTACATTGACTAATTACTTTTTAATCAAATCATCAATTTGATCAATTTTCTTCATCCTTTTTTAATGTATAAATATTTGGCCATAACTCATGCCAAAACAGTCTTCTTTTATCAAATAGATATGAAAACGGATTAATCGGTATCAATCTTAGGATAGTTCTAAAAACCACTCTTAAAACCATGTTCTTACCATTTTTTTGAGGTATTGCTTCAAACCTGAAAACTCTTTTCCCAATTGTATAACCAAAAAAGTACTCAAAAAAGAAAAAATAATTTAAATATGCCCCTAATTGAAAAAACCATACTCTATCTACATCCCAAGTATAATTAGTTGAATCATCAAAGGGGCCTTTGTCATCAAATATGAATAGGTAAAGCAAGGCAATAATTGAAACCACTACTAAATCTAAATAAAAAGCAATACATCTTCGGGCTATATTTTTTTCCACAAATCAATATTTTATTCAGTGACTCCGGGAATATAGAAGCCAAATATGAGATTGCCTTCTACTCCATAAATAGCACTTGCATCAAAACCAACTCCAAACTCAATCTTGTTACTTTTAATTAGGCCTTTATGCACACCGTTGGTATGATATTCTTCGATATGATTTAAAATAAGTAAACTGGTAGTTGTTTCTTGCAACTGATTGTCTTCAAGATTATAGACTCCTCCCAAACCTACAAAACTTGAACCTGAGAGGCCAAATGTGGAATCTCCTTTTCTAGCTCCTAAGAAAGTTAAATTTTCAGTTTCTCCTGTCCATAAATTGACCGCACCACCAATAGATGCTATTTTGGTTTTTCCTAGTTCTCCCTTAAGTCCTAGCCTAGTACCTAAAAATCTAACTTCACCACCACCTGCTCCAGCATGAAAGTTCAAATCAGCTTGCATATAAATAGGTAACCTATCCGGTACTTCTTGTGATTGTTGAGTATTAAAAAGGGAAAAACCTGCACCCGGAACAGGTGAAATATCTCTTAAATTTTGAGGAATAAAGCTGCCATTTGTAATAAATGTATCCCAACCATCTGCTCCTGTTTGTGCTACACTCCAATTTCCTTTCTCTCCAACAATTTGTCCACCACCGTTAAATGTTTTCCAAAGCCATGCCCCTAATCTGGTCTTCCATCCCCCATCAGGATCAACTCCATTCGGCCAATCGTTCCCCATACCTATATAAGGTGAGGAGTATTGATTATAAGGGTCTGTGGTCAACCATCTATTGATACGGGGATCATAAAGGCGAAGTTCAAAAGCTGGTTTTCCCGTCTCCGGGTCTGTCTCGGCATACTGCCCCTGGTAACCGTAACGGTAGCTGTTCGCATCCACCGAGTTCCGCCCTGGCATCGCCATCCCGCCGGGGTAATAATCGTTATAGTCCTCATTGGTGGTGGTGCTACCACTTTTTTGGAAAATGACCCGTACATTACCCAAATGGTCGGTCAATTGATAGGTGGTACTATTGTCCGCCTTTCTGTACAGCCCTATGCGCCCATTACCATAAATGGGCTGTTCAACTAGGGTGGTATTGCTATAGATGGCCAATACCTGCCCAGCTATATCCCGCACATAATAGGTAGTGCTTTGTAGGCTTCCGCTACTATAGCTTTCCTTTTTCACCCTATGGTTACGGTCGTTATAAAAGAACTTCACCAGGGGTTGGTTGTTTTCCCGAACCTCGGTCACCAATCCACTGGTGTTATAAAAGTAATCAATATTTTCGGATACATTGCGTACCAGTTGTCCTATACTATTGTAGACATAGTTATTGGTCCCTTGATTGGGTAGGTCATCTGCACCCGCCACATCACCCGCACTGTCTTTGACTTGCCGTAATTGATTGGGCTTGGACGCATCATAGATATACGTTAGGTCATCCATACTGTTACTCCCATTTTGTGAGTCTTTATTACGCACTAGGCTCTGTATGTTCCCATTGGCATCGTAGGTAAGGTTATCCACCTTATAATCGCCATTGCTGTTCGGACTGTACGTTCCGGCGTTTATATCGTAAACCGCGGGCTTTCCCGATATGCTTATGGATACAACACTACCCGACCTTGCATGAAAGCCTGGTCGTAGGGTTATTGTCTCATTGGCTTCATAGGTTTTGTTGGTTCCGGACAAAACGATGTCCGTTGAAGTGATATGATCATGTTCTGCCTCCCCAACTTCCCCTCCGGAAATAGAGGGCATACTTGTATAATCTCCTGTAAAATGCCCATATTCCGCCTTGCTCAGCCAGTTGTTTTTATTATAGTGGTAGCTATAGGTATGCTCTTTGCCCGCTATTGGGTTATAGGTGGAATTCCACCGAATTCCTTTGATATTCCCCTCATATCTATTATCCCCATAGCTGGCACTTTTAATATTTCGTCTGGGTCGGTAGTAGTCATAATTGTGATAGTCAATAATCATCCCGAAGAGATCATTGCCATCTCCTCCAGGATCTTGTGCTGCCTGTAGGCTGGGATGGTTGATGCTCTTAAGCCGTCCGGATAAGTTGTAGACATAATCCACTCCCTGGACACCTCCTGCCAACTCGGTTCGCCTGAGCGCCCCGGTCTCATAGTAATCGTATTCGGCTTGGAGGGTATAAGAGCTCCCATTTACGGAAGTCTCCACCTTAATCAGCTGATCCGTTGCATTATAGGTATACCTATGGAAGAACTGTTCAGCACTTACCCCTTTTTGGTAAATTACCCGAGTGACCAATCCGGTAATAGGGTCATATTCATAATCCACTGTTTTGGCTCCCAAACCTTGTATGTCCTGTACCAGCCATTTTACCCTACCGTAGCTATCATAGCTGTACCATGTTTTATTTTGGCCATTTGATGTATGGGCCACATTGCCTGCCACAAAGTCCTGGGAAGGATAGTCCGTTGCACGTGAACCCAAAGCGGCAGCCACAGCGGTATCGTTCGCAATATCATATATGGTAAACTGTTGCTCCCTACAGTCTGCATTGGGAAAGTCATCGGTATCGTTCTGTATATTATCCAAAGTATAGACGTTATCAATGATAGCATCCAATGCATTGTTTGTTGTTGGATCAAAACTGTACGAGGTATTTTCTACAAACACCCCACTTTCCAAAGGTCTACCGTATGTATCGTAATGGGTATAGGAGAATTCGCCCGCTGCTTTTTGCTTGCTGTTCTGCGAAAAGCGTATCTGTCCATCGTTCCTGTATTTAAACCAAGCTTCCCCTTCATCGGGGCTTTTGGAATAGATCAATTGCCCAAATGTGTTGTACTTATATTCTGAATGTAGCTTATTCAAAGGTTGGTAAGTATCGGTCAGCCTACCCACTTCGTCGTATTTGTTAAGGCTATAATCATAATAATTCACCTTGTAGCTCACATAAATGGTATTTGGGGCATAATTATCGGCATCGACGACCGCAATACGATAAAAACCATTCGTAAGTGCACTCAACGCTGTCGATATCTTTTGATCCGCAATAAGATCATAGACTTCCAAGGCACTATTGTTGGATGATGACATGCCTGTAATACCATTGGGAATGTGCACATCTACATAGCCCTGTTCGCCGATGGACAAATTCATGTATGCCGATGTAGCACCTTCTTCGCCACTACGCGCTGTAGCCAGTACTTTACCATCGGTATCGGTAAAGACTACATTCTCTACCCCATGCACGTCGCGGGTCACCGTTTTTGTGGTGCGGATAGTTTTGTAATTGGCATCACCAAAAGCTACTCCCAGCGAAAGTTCATCGGTAGCGGGCATGGAGAAAGTATAATTTTGAGGCCAAGTGTCACCATTATCAATATTTCCGTCCCCATTAGTATCAGGTTTGTTGCCCCCTATCGCCTTTAATGGTGTATTCGGCATTAAATTACTGTAAATTATTCTGGAATAAGGTCTATCCGTAATGTCTTGGTAATTGTTTCCAAGATAAAAATCGTTTGTGTTGCTGTTGCTATAATACCAGCCTAAAGTGTTTGAATTGTTCGAAACGGTTGAAGGGTTATTTAGGTTTCCTGTGTCAAAATCGTTAGTTGTGAAGGGCTGTCCACTACTGTTCAATGTAAAATTATCTTTGTACAAAAAACTTGTACGACCCGTTGGGGCACTAAGTGTCTCCACAGCCGGTCTTCCCTGACTATCGTAAAATATCTCTGAGGCCCATATTCTACCGGTCTTGGCATCCAACCCTTGTGATTGCACCAATTTGCCCAAGCCATCAAAATAATTCTTGTTAGCACCCTTTTTCACTGTGTTGAGATCAAATACGGTTGTTTCGATGGTGTTCCAGTTTTCCGGTGCAGTACCCAACGGGCAGCCTTTATTGGCAAGTGTTCCAGGTTCAAGAGGACAAAAATCTGTATTATTGTCTGCCCATACAATTTTACTATCGTGATCTGGCGGATCACATCCTCCTAAGTAATGGTCCGCAAACACATCTCCAAAGCCGTCGCTATCAGAATCGGGGTACCACTTTTTTGTGCATACTGGGTTACAGATATTATCAGGAGCGATTTCAAGAACAATTTCTCTTGTTTTAGTGGTTCCACACTCAAGATATCCTGTAACGGAATAGCTAAGTCCAGTATTTGGAAATACTGGTCTTTCCGGAATTATGGTGATGCTTGAACCGGTCTCACCCGTACTCCATGTATAGTTTTCATTTACCCCACCATATGCCGTTAAGGTAACAGGGACCCCTGGACATATGTTCAGTGGGGAAGTATTGAGCTGGATACTGATTTGCCCAACAACTTGCTTTATGGATACAGTCTCCTGATTGCTGACATATGTGCCACAGGGGCTTGTTGCACGTACATAATAGGTTCCTTCTTTTTGACCATGCCATGCCAAATTAAGAAGGTCTCCAATTTTTGGATCACCCATAGGTATCCCGTTTTTGTAAAGTTGATAGCTCACATCTTTTGTAGAATCATCTAGCACAATAGTCGTTGTCCTGTTACTACATATTTCAGTATCAACAGCCCTTATTGTTTGCATTTGATGTGGCGATGTTATCGTTACTGCTTTGCTCGCCGTTTTACCACTATCACATATATTCTTGGCCAATACGGAAATTGTTACATTAGCTTCACCTTCTGCGGGAAAACCATTGTTCCATGTTACTTTGCCCGTAGCAGAATTTATACTCCCTGCCGCTGATGGACTAATGCTCCAAACGTAGCTTGTGGCATTGTTAGCGGTTACATTAAAGTCTGAGAATGCTATACTGCCCTTACAGAAACCATTTGTTCCGCCAGTGATGGACACATTTCCAACAGGTGATATTACGTCCAAAGTAATGCTTGCAGTTTTTACAACGTCACATCCAACTTTACCATTCACAGAATAGGTTACACTTGTTCCGGGTAAAGAACTTTGAGGTATTATTGTTATGCTGGTTCCCCTTTGTCCCGTACTCCATATATGATCACTTCCACCCATTGCCGTTAGAGTAACCGGCACACCCGCACAAATTCTCACTGGGGTTGTACTGGGTTGAATGTAGATATTGCCTACATTATTATTTATAGTTATATCTATTGTATTACTGACCATACCGTCACTTCCCCTGACAAAATATCGTCCGGCACCTTGATTTGCCCAATATAAATACAGAAGATCACCATCTTTTGGGCTTCCTACTGGTATTCCACCTTTAAAGAGCTGATATGTAACTCCAAAAGATGAGCCTTTTAAGAAAACCGTGGTTGTTCTGTTGCCACATATGGATTTACTGCTTGCATCCAGCACATAGCTAGTTTGATTGCGTTGTACTGCCATAGAGTTATCCGATATTGAATCGTTATCTATCTTAGATTTTTTTTCATCAAGTTTTGAATGGGTTATTTTAGGATATGCAGGACTTATATTTACGGTATCCATACCACTGACATATTCCTTATTTAGGAATAAACATATTAAACATAGAAGCTTTACGTATGTCCTTACTTTCTTTAGGTTACACTTTTTCATTGGTTTAATTGTGTTTATAGTTCTTAGTTGTACTTATAAGAATACCTGTTTTCACTAGCTTTTCTAAAACCACCTGAGCCAACACCATTAAAATCCGCTACCTCGGTATAAGTTTTTATCAATCGTCCATTAACGTCATATTCATATTTAGTAGCTAGACCGTTATTGCCAATGATATGGGTGAGCTCATCCCATTCATTATAGACATAAGAGATCATGGACGATGAAACGGGGTACAACCGGAAATCATCCACAATGGTCGTACCGCCATTGGCCGTTACAACCACATCAGTGCTACTGGGGATGTTCGCATAATAATTCAATTGTACCCAATCACCGGCATGGACTTCCTCGGAACTGACATGATCCAATTCAGTTGGTCCTATGCCCACCTTTGTGTTTTGGTGGGTTCCCTTTTTTGCCCAAAGGGAAATCCTGAACTTCTTGTCGTTGGGACCGTTATGGGTAACCCTTACGTTAAAGGCATCCTGTCCCGCAGCAATCAAGAGCGCGTTGTACCCAGTATGGGCATCCGTAGTGTTCTGGGCCGATCCTTTGCCAATATTGCCTCCATAATTGCCCTGGCCGTCATCATCCTCCGCCCCGGAATAGAAACTCTCTTCATATCCTGCATTGCAGACCGCCAGTGTCTTTGTATTGCCATACCCCATTTTTGTGGAGGCATGGTTTTGGTTGATGTCCATTACTTCCAAAGGCACCGAAAAGTCATTGTAGCGGGTGATTTCAGAAAGTTGTTTCCATTGCGATGGCTGTACGGCATCCGGGGTCGACCAATCAAAACCGTCATCAATTCCCGTATAATTGGTGAAAAAACCATCTGAATCGACAGAACCGTCCCAAGTAAAGGTTTTGTGCTTGCGCCATATATTTTTGAATTTCACAAATGAAATTTCATTTGGCCACTCCCCAATAAGTGTGGTAAACTGGTATTCCTCTGGCTTCCAAGTATGGATGTTTGATGCTATGGTATTCCACTGCCCATCTTTTTGTAAATCTGTTATGACCATTGCTTCTTGGGATAGCATATTGCTATTGGAGAGAAGTTCTACCTTACTACCCATTCGAGGATAGTTGGTGTAAGCTGGAATTATTTTTGTTTTAAGAAGATTTCCATCACTGAGTAACCTTGAAGTCTGGGTTACCTGTCCGGTCAAAAAATCGAAGTTTTCCCTTACCTCACGCTTCGAAATTCCATTGAAAAAAACATCGCTTTGGATAAGGACATTGGGCACCTTGACTTTAGTTGATGATGTCATCAAATAAGTTTTCTTAAGTGGATTATTGTTGATTCGCTTATAAGAATTAAATGTTTCCTGTAATATTCCTTGATCATAATCATGGTTAGCCGGCAAGTAAGAATTAACCGTCTTTTGTAAAATCTGATTTTCAGAATTTTGAGTAGTTTGACTGATTAATCTACCGATACCAGAAGAATAATCCAGTACCTTAAATCTTGAAAATCCCATATCTGAATCTTCATTATTTACAGGAATGTTAGAATACATATCGTCTTGTAAACTAACTATTTCAAAAGCGTTTTCAACAATTGCACCATTGGTACTTTCCTGTATGGTTTTTGGCGTATTGAAATGATATAATCTTTTGGAATGAAGCTTATTTTCGGCATCCCTTTCCTCCACACTGACATGTTCATATATCACCATAGGGCTAGGCAATTCTTGCCTATAGGGGATTACCCTATCCTTTTTGCTAGGAGCATAAGATGTAACTCCTGATTCGAAACCTGTTTCGGAATCTATATAATTGTACACTGTTTTTGTGACCGGAGAATTAGGCGCGCGCAGTGCAACTTCCTTTACCCTTATACCACCTCCTATTGAAGTATTTAAAGGTTCTTTTTGGGCAAAAATTTTGTACCTAGCTTTTCTATTTCCGGATTTAGGTCGTTCACATGAATTTTCATTTAACTCTGCAAACCAATTGACAGTCTCATCTCTTACATGGCCATATTCATTATCAAAATACACCCAATCTTTTTCATAGCATGTCTCATTCAGTCGCTCCCTCGGGGCAGTTGAAGTCTGGGGTAATTCAAAAACAACTTCATTATCCACAACCCTATCTACCTTACACAATACCGCAAAATCCGCTCTCCAGTCACTATCTCCGTTATTACTGGTATTCTGTACATATTGCACATCTATTTCCGTATACTCGTCTGTAATGAAATAGTCCCGAAAATTGATTTGGTACTTTTCATCTATTTCTGGGTTATTCCTAAACAACAGCGTTTTTGGACCACTGGGAGTACCAGTAAATTTGAACTGTAAACCACTGTCAAAAAAAGTAGTTGGTTTTGCATACTCATTTGAATACCTATCATTCTCGTATTCAACATCTATGGTACTGCCCAATGGAGTAATAATCTTGTTCAAACTCCAATTCATAGCATAATCTTTGAAATATCCCCAGTTGTCCATATCATCTTTTATGTAAGGGGTAGTTTTGGAATGGTAATCAAAAGTATAGGGTGGTATGACCTGCACTCCCTGTTTTCCAATAAATCTGACGGAGTTTAATGTAAGTTTTCCTTTACTTCCTGAAGATTCCCTGGCCAAGGGATACGTTTCATCATAATTGAAATAGATGGTCTTAATTGTATTTGAAATCAAGGAAGGTTGAATATCACTAGTGTTCAAAATATTACCGTAGAACTGCCCGTACCATGTATGGTCATCTGAAATATATTCCCTTTTGGAAGTGATCCTTCCTGTTAACCCTAAAATTTCAATTTCAGCCTCTGAAAACAATCTCCCAGCAAATAAAGGGTTTGGGTCACTCGCACTATTTTTTGTTATACCATTTGCATCTTCGTTTTTTAACAGGATTATTTTTTGAAGCCTCAGCGAATTTTGTTGCGCTAATTCCGTGTAGGTCCAATAATCAGATTCTGACCAATAATTCCAAAAGTTTGTTCCATTTATTCCTCCGTAGGTAATGTCCAAATGGGGGCCTTGGAAATAATAATTACCATCATCTCCAACTATGACGCCACGCTCAAAAGGTATATGGTAATGATTTGTAGAAGGGCTTGCGTTAGTATAATAACTCTTACTATCATCCCTGATTTCTTTTATAAATAGTGCGGTATGGGTCCTGGTCTTTACTTTATCCAAATAAAAGATTTCCTTGACTCCCCAGGAATACGAATTGGTAACTCCATTGGATTCATAACCTTCAAATGGGGTTTTCCAAGCGAAACCATCACTCCACTTCCCATATTCGAAAGCTACCCAATAACCATAATCATTTTCGTCCACTTGACCATTTCCATTATTGTCCACATAGTCCTGTCCCGTAACGGCAGTTAACAACCAATGGGTTGCATATGGTGCAAACTGTTGTTGTTCTATAAATTTCTCTTCACTATTATCTTCAACGTTGGATGCTCTACTGAACTGTTCTTTTTGATAAACAGGTAAAGAATAATGGTAGGTCTTTCCATCAAGTGCTGTAATGCGAAAGGCTCCTATTCCCTTTTCAGGAATCCATGAAGCATTTCTATTAAAACCTGTGGCAATAGGTTTAATTATGGCATGCGGAGAATCTTTTATCTCTAAATTTGTAAAGGTTTCTATAAATCGGCCTTTTCTTAACCTCCCATTGTCTTCTTTATACGAATCGTAAGTCAATCCATTTATTGTGCTTTCGTCTTCAAAGGTTTTTCCAATTGTAAAAAACTCAGTAACATCCGAATAATCGGTTGTGCTGGATGGAGCCCACCAATCTCCCGATTGTATTTTTAGATATGAAGAATATTCATTATCAAAATAGAAATGTAAATTCCCTTGGTCTACACTTTTGGAAAAGTTTCTAACGGTTTGACTGGGTTTTAAATACCAAGCAGCACCACTTGGAGTGTGATATCTACCGCTTGAACTTGTTTTTGTTCTAAAGGTATTGCGGGGCATTAACAGTGTTCCTTCTTCTAGAATTTTAGGAGAAATAGTGCCTCCAATACCTTGAGCGTTGACATCATATTTGTCATATGATAAATATGAAAAATTGGTTTGACTTACCTGTTGACCGGAATTGGACTCATATGAGAGTTCATAGGAATCGTTTCCCGTAAGGGAATAGTCAATTACACTATTAAACAATTCGTCCATTTTACCAGCATACAATACCCCATTATGAGTGGAATAGCTTGCATCAAAAGCCCAATAATTTTTTTTGTAAAAAGAAAAGTCCAATGTGGCAGGAATTCCAAGAGGTGGAAGCGGGAATTTAAATGCAAAACCTGAAGCATCAGAATGTATGGAAGTAGTGAGATTACTAGAAGAAGAGATAGTTGAATTACCAAGTAGTATTGATGATGAAAGATTACGCTTAGAACTTAAGTCCGTTCTAATTCCCAATCCTGATGTGCCAACATAGGAATTGGCACTAAAGCCATCACCTTTAAAACTTTGAAACAAACCTATGTTTGCTCGATAAGAAATATCTTCCAAGAAGCTTATGCCTGAGCTTAAGCCTACCCCATTACTTCCTAAATATCCCCCAATGGATGGAGAAAATCCTTTATCCTTTGAAGTATTTGCATCAAATAAACCTACTGAGGCACTTATTCCAAAATTGTGGGTAAATTCACCTCCAGTTGCTTTAAATGAGCTGTAGTTCAGAGAGGTAGCAAAACTAAGTCCTTGGCCGTAAGTAGAAATACCTAGCGATATACTTTTTGAAACTCCAAGATTATTGTACATCATGGTATACTTCTTAGTAGTATACCAGTCATCTGGAACCCCGGAAACGCTTCGGTTAATTGCCCCTGGATTCAGGTTCCACCCCAGACCCACCCAAGAAGCTTCCTGATCTAAGCCTATTCCAGCATGGTAGGACAAGGCCAAGGGGTAGCCTCCCTCAGGAGATGGTACATTAAGCAGTGGTAGCACATAGCTAAAATCCCCTGTGACCAGATTTACCATATCCGTGGCATCCACAGGTTCAAAACTGGACGCTTCAGGGGCTTTAGGCCCACTGGTATTGGCAAAAAGTAGATTGGCTGGCAAAAGCGTTGCCAAAAAGTTCAGTGTTAGGAACACCGCTATTATCCGGTGTTTTGGTTTAGTTTTTTTTATTTGTTGCATGGGTATGGGATTTATTCGCATTGGTTGTTATAGAATGCTATGATTTCTTCTAAGTGTTTTCTTTTAAATTCCTTGTCAAGGATTTTGTTGACCAGTTCCGGGCAGTCGGCAAAAAAGTTTGAGGCCGCCTTTTTAAAGTTTTTTGTGAACAGCTGATTTGAACCCAAATGAATGGCTTCTTTTTCATTTGTCTTTCTTAAATAAGAACTACCCACCTTATAAAACCTCCCTGTATTGGTCACACCGTCAAAACCACCATTGGGAAAGGCAGCAGGTACCATATAACCAATCGAGGTTTCGTGGTATGCCACCACTTTTTTTCCCTTTTGTGCTATTTCCAAGAACTTTGGTAGGATTTTATTCTTTACCTGTAAGTTGACATAAATGGTAGGCTCAATATCATAATATAGTTTCAGTGTGTCTACTTCATTAAAAGTGTACCACTGTCTTTTTGCCATGGGGTGTTCCTTGAACCTTATGGTCTTTGATGGAGATAGTTCTGCCAGGCCTTTCAATTGTGCCCCGTCCTTGAACAGGAGCTCGGCCCTTGTTTTTTGTCCAAGGCAAAGCGCCATAAAAAGGAAGGAAACCGAAAGGGCCATAATAGGTGTCTTCATTTTCAAAATTTTAGTTTTGGTTCATTCTTGATCTTTTCCGTGTCGATCTTTAGTGCAACCTCACCGGTACCAAAACCAAGGTCTTCAATGGTCAATCTCAAGTATTCTTGACTCATATATTCTTGGTCAAACTTGTAGACCAATAACATATCCGTGCTTCGCCCCATACCGTACATTCTTGGATAGATATAATCCAAAAGAGGTATCGTATCCTGTGCCTGGGTGATAAGGTTTAGTTTTTGTCCCATACCAAAGGCCAGTTGATTGACCATGGCCCCAAAAGCATTTCTGTCACCCACCTGGGTATTCAACAGTTCTTGGCCATGGGCACTCATACTTAAATTGAAATAGAAATAGTCCCCATATTTTTTTCTGAGACTGTCAATGGTCCGTTTGGTGTATTGATCTCCCAATGCTTGCTTGACCAAAATATCGGTAGGGCGATAGGTCAAGGCATACGTTACATGACCCATTGTTTTTTCGTGGTAATAACCGTTCTCGGGATTTTTTACATATGCCCAGAACTCTTTTTCCGAGTCAAACTGTTTTTGATGGCAAGATGCCAGAATACCCAACAGCATCAAAACCAGGTACTTGCAATTGCAGTTTTTCATTATTTTCCCTGGTATTGAGCGTTGAGTCCATCCAAAACGGTCTGGGTCAGATCCGAGGTATCTTCGGCATACATGATGTTTCCGCTGCCACCTGCCCCAAAAATGATGCGATAGCCCTTTTTCTTTCCGTAATCCCTGACATAGTCATTGATATCGTTAATGACGGTCTGTGTCATTTTTTGGTCTTCTTCCTGTATCTGTTTTTGAATGGCCTGCTGGTAATTGTTGATTTGCTGCTGTTTGTTTTGCAACAACTCCTGTTTTAGTTCCAATTCTTTTTTTGACATGGAGGAACGCTCTTTTTCGTACGTTTTTAATTCGTCCTGCCAATTGACCACCAGACTGTCCACATTGGCCTTGAGCGTACCGGCCTTTTTCTCAAAAGCCGCCCTTTCTACCTTGGTACGCGCATAGCCTTCCACCAATTTGTTAATGTCCACATACACCAACTGCTCGTTGGGTTGGGAATAAAAAAATGTGGCTGCGCTGGCCAATAATGCCAGAATAGCGATAGGGAGTGTGAGTTTGTTCATAAGATCCATTGGTGTTTTGGGCATATCATTTGTTGTTGTTTTCATTTACCATGACCCATAATTTTTCCAGCTTTTGCAGGCGGGCTTCCAGGCTTTTGTTTTTTTCTTTTTGGGTCTTTATTTCTTTTTGCTGTTGTAGGGTATATAGTGTCAACTCTTCAATCTTCTCCAACAACAGCTTGTTCATCTCCCCTAGTTGGATACCTTTTTCCTCCACCTCCCTTGCGGATGGGATGTTGATGAGGTGGCCTGTTTCTTTGATATGCCGCTCCACTTCCTCTAAAGTGGGTAGGTCATACTCCTCTTCAAATACATAATCGGCCCAGCCGGTCTCGACCTTAATTTCTTCTGCACGTATTTTGCCCTTAACGGCAAGTTTGTATGAACCTGGATTGGTTGTACCTATACCCAAATTGCCATTGGCAAGCATGGTCATCATCTTTGTAGTATAGCTGGTCCAGACAAATAATGGCCTAGTTTGAATTGGTCCATTCAACCTTCTTGCATCAAAGGCGACCAATGCGGTACTTCCGTTGTCATTGGAATCCATAGTTGAGCCCATGACGTACAATGACGACCTGTTGTCTGTTACATGATGCCCCTTTAAAACTGGTATGAATTGACCTGATGCACCCGTCGCATTATAAACAGTAAAGTAATCGGACAGTGCATCCTTCACCCTGAACCTGAGAAAAGATTCTGTTGGCTGATGCTCGTTTACAACATCAATATGGTGGGAAGGGGAAATAGTACCAATCCCTAGTCTACCACTAACCAGTAAATCGGAGGATGGGTTTGTGGAACCCCAACCAACTAAGACTCTTTTGCCGTTGTTCCAATTCAAATGTAAATCTGCCAAATTTGCATTTAGGTGACTCTTACCATCTATATGTCGTACTTTTAAACGGTAATTGCCATCACCCCCGATATTGACATTACCTTTGACTGTCAGCTTGGAATCTGGTGATGTAGTACCGATGCCCACATTTCCATTATCTGGAAATGTATTTGTAACTTGGGCGTTTGTGGTTAAAAATGACAGAAAAGCTATTCCCATTAATATTTTTAGTCTGTTCATCGTTCTTGGCTTAAAAGTTGTTCTATTTTGTGGAGACGGTTTCCTAACTCGACCATCTTTTTATTTTCTTTCTCCAATAGTTCTATTTTGGAATTTTGAGCCTTTAGTTTTTGAATTTCTTTTTCCTGTTCCAAAGTATATAGAGTCAACTCCTCAATCTTCTCCAAAAGCTTCATGTCCATTTTGCCCAGATCTATACCGTTGGCCTCCATTTCCCTGGCTGAGGGGATATTGGGCAAATGCCCGTGTTCTTTGATATGGTCTTGGACTTCTTCCAAGGATTTTAATTCGTAGTTCTTATGAAATACATAGTCAGCTCCAGCGTTGACCGTAACTTTGACCTCACGGGATTCTACTTTTCCCGCAACAACAATGTTTCCGCTACTATTTACTCCCCAAAGCCATTGGGAATTGCTATTGGTTGCTTTAACTGGCGCACTTACTCCATCTCCAGATGGGCCCTTTATCTGTTGGTAGAGATACCCAGATTTTATTGGCGAATCAGATGGAAGGCCATTTAGGCCTCCATGATTTCCCGATACGACTTCCATAAACATTCTAGGGTAACCGCCTTGACTATAAAACCCATATCCTCGATTATCATAGTTTAGGTACCCGCCGTGAGTGGACCGATAAGAAAAATACCTACTAATAAATGTGGGGTTTCCGTCCGTGTAGGTAGAACCGGAAAAAGACCTGTAGGTATTTGAAGTGATCAAATCACTGGAAGAAAGGTTTCCAAAGACACTAATAAAACTTGACTGGGTTTCTGAAGGACCCAACACTTGCAATTTGGTTCTAGGCGTAGTCGTACCTATGCCCACATTGCCATTATCCAGTATGGTCATATATCTATAATAGGTTCCGTTATTCCAGAAAACGGAAAAATTGTTGTTGTTTTCATAAGACCTTGGACCGCTCAAATGCCAGAATCCAACGGGATTTTTCAAGTTGAGTGAAGCGGGCGTGTTATCCGTTTTTTCTGCTGTGTATATGGTTGGATTTTGGGCCTTAACAGAAATTGCCACAATTACGGACAATGCTATCACTAATCTTGTCTTCTTCATAAGTTGATTTTTTCAATTGAAACCTCCACTTTTCGCAGTCGTTTTTCTAAGTTTTGCATTTGGGAGATTTCTTTTTTTAGCTTCTTATTCTCCTTTTCCAAATCAAGAACATAAAGCGTTAACTCCTCGATCTTCTCCAACAACAGCTTGTTCATCTCCCCCAATAGGATGCCGTTTTCTTCAACCTCGGCAGCCGAGGGAATATTAATCAAATGCCCTTTTTCCTGGATATGCTGTTCCACTGCTGAAAGTGTGGGAAGATCATAACCTTCCTTAAAGACGTAATCAGGCCAACCGGTCAAGTCCACTTTGACCTCCTTTGCGTGTATATTACCGTTTACCGCCAATTTGTAGGAACCTGGATTGGTGGTGCCGATACCCAAATTACCATTTGCGGTCAACCGCATTTTCTCACTTGGACCTGTACCAAAAACAATTTTCCCCTGGGAGTTGCCAGCTATGATATTCAATCCATTGACATCACCAGCGGACAACCAGGTCGAATTTCCATAGGTATAGTCTCCCCAATTTCCCTCATAATTCGCATTAAAGTGCGCCAGATAGCCATAGTTACCACCAAAGGGCTTTTCCCCAACAAGAAGAATGGCCCTTGATTTAGGGGAATCACTTTGATTCAAAATATAAGTGGCCGCAGAACCGTTAAAATTTTTGTTGATCTCCAGGGTGGCACTGGGATTATTGGTACCGATCCCTATACTGCCATTCTCCGTAAAAACGATCTTGTCGCTGGTCCCATTGGGTTGGAAACGAATCTTACCTGACGCTGTTCTTAGTACCAAGCCGTTCAATAATTGACTATCCGTACCCACAACCCCTGAATTGACCCATGTAGGAACAGTATTGTAATTTGCAGAGGTGGAAAGGATAAAGGCAGAATGACCAGGTGTTCCGTTACCAGCAGTGATGCCCCTTCTTGCGGAGTTGCCCGTGCTGGTATTGGTGATTTCAACAAAGGTAGAACCATTAAGGTTCTGTTCAATATCGAGTTTGGAACTTGGGGCAGAAGTGCCTATCCCCACACCGCCGTTGGGGGTTTCGTGGACTTGTCCATGGCTAAAAATGATGGTGAATAAGGCAATTAACATTAGAACTTTTTTCATCTATTTACTCTTTAATAGTTTCTCGATTTTTTGAAGGCGTTTTTCCTGTAAAGTGTACTTTTCCTCGATTTCCCTGATTCTGATATCTTTTTGTTGGAGTTTCCTTTCTTGCTTCAAAATTTTTCTTTCCTGCTCCAAAGTGTAAAGTGTCAACTCCTCAACCTTTTCCAATAGCTTCATATTCATCCCACCTAATTGGATACCATTCGCTTCCATCTCCTTGGCGGAAGGGATATTGGGCAAATGCCCATTTTCTTTGATATAGTTTTGTACCTCCTCTAAACTCCTCAGCGCATAACCTTCCTTGAACACGTAATCCGGCCCAGGAACGGAAAGATCTACCTTTACCTCCTCGGCATGGATGTTGCCCTTTACGGTGAGTCTGGAGTCGGGAGCAGTAGTGCCAATCCCTACATTGCCAACATGATTTACCAAAAGTGAGGCGCCGACATCTTCTCCATCACCGCTTACAGGTGCATTGCTCAAGTTGTTCCCGACAAAGGCATCTTCAATCAACCAAGTTGCAATGACCGCTCTCTCAGCATTGGAATCCCTGGATTGCATCACTTCATACGCTATATGGTTGGGAATACTGTTCCCAACCGATGTTCCCGACCCTCTAAAGATGGCTGCATAGGGCCTTCGAGAACCTGAACTCAGCCCCCACCAAGTTTGTATAGTCCCAGTCTTCGTGCTGCATCCTGTAAAGAACTGGTCACGCTGTTTTCCCAAGCGTCATACGAGGTCAATATCCCTATTTGTGACCGTTTCAGATTGTTCAATGCCGAGGCCAGATTATTTGAGGCAGAAGAGTTACCATAAGTATCATAAGCTATGGATGAAACATGCTGGTGTGTTGAAGCATCGATTATGGTAAGGCAAAGTCCTCTTCCTGAACCGTTCACCAAATAGTTACTTCCCATTTTCACTACTCTTGAAGCGTTATGATTCCTTCCTGTTCCTTTAATATAAATGCTTGTCTGGGCATTGAGTTCAAATACCCACATTACAAGTAATAGGACAATCATGTTTTTCATTTGATCTTGGTTTTTAGGTATTCTATTTCTGCTTGTTGCTTTGGAGATTCAGCAATCAATTCTCCTTGACCAGTATTTCCATGCTAAGCATGGAAGTATAATTTGCCCCAACTTGTCCTTATGCAAGAATGTCCGTAATTGCCATTGTGCGTTTTTTTCATATAGTTGGTTTTTTATATAAATGTTGTTCTGCATTTAAGGTTCATGCTTTACAGAAATTCTCCTAAAAAAAGTGTCGAGGTTGTCTAAAAATGGGACATGAAGAAGGATTGTTGGGATATTGGATGTACAGGATGAACATCCCAACTGGGTAGTTGCCCATGTTCAGGTCGAGACTACCCTGATTGGATCTGATATCCCGTCGGTAGAGTTGCCTGCCCTCCCCCGAGAAAAGAAGGATGTGGGGGACCCTTTTCTCCGTCCCTACCCATTCCACGTTCAGGACACCGGAAACCGGGTTGGGGTAGGCCATAACCTGGCCTTCCTCGATTTCCTTTTCCCCGAATGTATTTTGGGAAATGTCCTTTGCCAAATCCACTTCGACGACTGCGGTAGTGTCCACTTCCTGTTTTGAGCTACCACAATTGATGCACACCCTGTCCCTCAAGGTCTGGTTGCCGGCGGTGTCATAGGTGAACTGAATTTCGTATTTGTCCCGTGCCCATGTAGATTTCCCGAGGAACAGGGACAGTAAGGTGAATAAAAGTAACTTCTGTTTCAAAATCTTAATTATTTAGGTTGTTAATTTATTGCCGTAGTGCCTCTAGTTTTTCTACAAGCTGTCCGACATTTTTTTGATAATTGTAAATCTCTTTTTGTTGTTGGATCGTATAGAGGGTGAGTTCCGCAATCTTCTCCAGTAAGAGCTTATTCATCTCTCCCAACTGTATTCCATTTTCCTCCACTTCTTGGGCAGAAGGAATATTGGGCAAATGCCCGTGCTGTTGGATATGGTTTTGGACTTCTTCCGGGGATTTTAAATCATAGCTTTCCTTAAAGACGTCATCAAGGCCGGGTAAGGAAAGATTCACCTTGATTGCCTGGGCATGGATGTTGCCTTTTGGGGTACGCTTGAAATCCGAGGCGTGGATGCCGATGCCCGCTTTATCATTAATTGCCATAGGCGCGCATTGGAAGAGTGGTGGATGCACCGTTGCCAACAGTACTTCCCCTATAGGGATTTTTATCCCTCATATCCAGATAGTGGGGAAAGGAGGAACCGTGGTTTCCGTAGGGAGTTAGGCAACCGTCCCTTCCAAGAATCCCGGCCTTCCCATTGTGGCAGCCCGTTGTGTTCAAAAACGGCGGCAAAATCATACGCACTGAAAAAAGTGCTTTGGTTGAAGTGTGCATTTACGGGACAAGAGTTAGTAACCCCTAATTTCAAGTGCCGGGAGTTGAATTAAAAACTTGATGTAACAAGCGTGAGCTTAGGGAGATAGTTGGACCATTATCACAATCGGATAAGGTTCCAGATCAGAAGTATTTAAAATACCGTTTTCTTGTTACCGTAGTCCACAACCTAGGGATGCCCAGTACCGAGAAACCGTAGTTCATCGGTGTCGGGACAATATGGTATTCTGGGAAGTACTTATGCCCACATGCCAAAATAATAAGGCCATGGTATCAAAGCCATGACCTTATGGATTGTTTTTGTTTATAACTGCCACTTGTTACGAGCGAGCGGCAGCGAGGGGATACACAATCAGCTTCATCAGGACAAAAATAAAAAACCACCCCAATGGAGTGGCTTTTTGGCATTCTTAATTTTTGACCAATGGACTAACAGTGCTCGTTATAGGCCTCCATTAGGTTTTCCGCGATTACTTCCGCAGGACGACCTTCAATATGGTGGCGTTCGATCATGTGTACCAACTCCCCATCCTTAAATAGGGCCATACTTGGCGATGATGGAGGAAAGGGAACCATATGTGCCCTTGCGGTATTGACCGCCTCGGTGTCCACCCCTGCAAATACCGTTACCAAATGGCTTGGGGTCTTGCTGTTTTGAAGGCTCAATTTGGCCGCCGGTCTGGCATTGGCCGCGGCACAGCCACAAACGGAGTTTACCACCACCAAGGTGGTGCCATCTTGTTTCAAAGCCTCTTCCACGGCTTCACTGCTATATAATTCTTGAAAACCGGCAACGGCCAAATCCTGTCGCATTGGTTTTACTAATTCCTCTGGATACATAGTCAAATTTTTTAATGTTGTAAAGATAAGGGAATTGTCGGTATTCCTTCCAATGCCTTAACAGCGCTTTCACGCTTTTAATGTATGGCAATACTGTATCTTTATGCCCTCAATGGAAATCAGCTATGATAAAATGGGCAGCCGCCTTCATCGGATTTTTTATTAGGGGTGTCTTAGGCGCGGTTATCGGTTTCTTTGTGGGCAGCGTGCTGGACGGGCTGTATTCCGGAAAATCGGGTGGAGGGCGTTCCGTTTTTGAGGACTTTACCCGCTCCAGCGTATCTCCTGCAGACTTTGAATTGAATCTGCTTTCCCTTTGCTCCATTGTGATCAAGGCCGATGGAAGCGTTAGTCAACGGGAATTGGATTATGTGCGGCAGTATTTCTTGAGCACCTATGGAAAGGAAAAGGCCAACGCAATTTTTAGGACCTTTAATGAGGTCATCAAAAAGAGGGAGGTTTCCGCCCAGCACATTTGTAGCTATCTCAACCAACGGACCCGATATGAAGTTCGCTTGCAACTACTGCATTTTTTGTTCGGCATTGCACAATCCGATGGTCGTGTAAGCCAGGCGGAGTTGGACAAGCTGACCCAATTGGCGGGATTTCTCCGGATAGGAAGCTATGATTTCTCCAGCATAAAGGCGATGTTCTTTAAAGAGGCCGACCAGGCCTACAAAATTTTGGAAATTGAAAAGTCGGTCAGTGATGAGGAGGTAAAGAAAGCCTATCGGAAAATGGCAAAAAAATACCATCCCGATCGGGTAGTGACCCAGGATGAAGCCATAAAGAAAGGGGCCGAAGAGAAGTTCAAGCAGGTGCAAAAAGCATATGAAACCATTCAGAAAGAACGGGGAATGAACTGATGGTTTCGAAAAAGTACGAATACGATAACTCTTTAAACTCGAAATGATGAACGATTTCTGGTTTTACATCAAATTGGGATTTGAACATGTGTTGGACTTGGGCGCTTATGACCATATCCTTTTTTTAACGGCATTGGCAGTCCCTTTTTCCTTTAAGAATTGGAAACAAGTGGTGATATTGGCAACGATTTTTACCGTGGCCCATTGCACTTCCCTGGCACTTTCTGCCTACGATGTGCTCAAAGTGGACGTGGGATTGATCGAGTTTTTGATCCCGGTCACCATTGCACTCACGGCCTTGTTCAATATATACCGTATCCTTAAGAACGAAGGGAACACGGGAATCTACTTTATAGGCTTGGCTACTGCTTTTTTTGGTTTGATCCATGGTTTTGGCTTTTCAAACTATTTTAACATGCTCATGGCCGAAGAGGAACAAAAACTGACCCCTCTTTTGGGGTTTGCCACGGGGATAGAATTTTCCCAGGTGGCCATCATCATGATCGTGTTGTTATTGGCTTTTGTAGCACAGGATGTATTACGTCTAAAACGGAACTACTTTATCCTCGCCGTCTCCATTTTAATCGTGTTGGTTACAATACCAATGTTGATGGATACGTTTCCTTTTTAACCAATCACGTTAATTTTATCGGAATGGTGTTGTGAGATGGCCATAAAGCAGGTATATTTAGTTTGATGAAGGACAGTAAACAGGAAAAGTACGACCGTGCATACCTGCGTATGGCCCTGGAATGGGGGAAGCTATCCTATTGCAAGCGTAAACAGGTTGGGGCAATTATTGTTAAGGACCGAATGATCATTTCGGATGGGTACAATGGTACGCCCACAGGCTTTGAAAACTATTGTGAGGACGACGAAGGATATACCAAGTGGTATGTTTTGCATGCCGAAGCGAATGCGATTTTAAAGGTGGCCTCATCCACACAGTCCTGTGAAGGGGCCACGTTGTATATTACCTTGTCACCATGCAGGGAATGTAGTAAACTAATTCATCAAGCAGGAATAAAACGAGTGGTATACAAAACGGCTTATAAAGATGATTCGGGGCTAAAATTTTTGGAAAGGGCAGGCGTGGAGTTATTGCATTTGCCCATTATTGAAGAACTGGCCCAATAAATTGCTATGAAAAAGAAATACGGATATATCTGGCCCACGGTTTTGGCGCTGGCATTGGCCATGGGCATTTTTATTGGAGGGAAATTGCACTTTAACGACACCCCGGAAAAGCTTTTTTCCACCAATTCCAAAAAAGATAAGCTCAACCGGCTTATTGATTATATAGATTATGAATATGTGGATGATATTGATACGGATAGTATTGTGGATATTACCGTAAACAATATTCTGGATAAGTTGGATCCACATTCCGTTTACATTCCCAAAGATCAAATGGCGGCCATTGAGGAAAGTATGAAAGGTGATTTTGTGGGGATCGGCATACGTTTCAATAAGTTTAGGGATACCGTTACCGTAGTGCGGACCATAAAGGATGGGCCCAGCTATGAAAAAGGAATTCAGGCCGGGGATAAGATCTTGATGGCCGATGGGGATACGCTTTTTGGAAAACGCATTCCCAATAACCGACTTGTGGAAAAGCTAAAGGGACAAAGTGGCACCAAGGTCAAATTAAAAATCTATCGCAAGTCGGAAAATAAAGCCTTTAACGTTACCCTAAAAAGGGACGTGGTGCCCATACGAAGCGTGGATGCCCAATTTATGCTTACCAATGATGTGGGTTACCTTAGAATCAATCGATTTGCGGAATCGACTTTTAAGGAATTCAAAAGTGCCCTTTTCGATTTGGAAAAAAGGGGGGCAAAAAAACTGGTATTGGATTTAAGGGACAATCCAGGGGGGTATTTGGGCATTGCCGAAAAAATGGCCGATGAATTCCTGGAAGAGGGAAAGCTCATTCTTTTTACCAAGAACAAAAAAGGGAAAGTGGATAGGGCCTATGCCACCAATCGCGGGGCTTTTGAGAATAGACCCGTGTACGTGTTGATCAATGAGCGTTCCGCCTCTGCAAGTGAAATTATCGCCGGGGCCCTTCAGGACAACGATGTAGGAACCATAGTAGGGCGTAGGTCATTCGGAAAAGGGCTCGTACAGCGCGAAATGGATTTGGGTGACGGTTCCGCCGTTCGTTTGACCGTATCACGATATTATACCCCAACAGGACGTTCCATTCAACGGCCCTATGCCAATGGCAGCGAGGATTATTATCAAAAGTTCCTGGATCGTTACAACAGTGGGGAGTTGGTTTCCGTAGACAGCATCAAAGTTGCCGATTCCCTTAAGTTCATTACGCCAAAAGGGAAAGTGGTCTATGGTGGCGGAGGGATCATTCCGGATGTTTTTGTACCCATAGGCACTCTGGATGAAGAGAAAGTGGAAAGTTTGGATTCCTCAGGGTTTTTCTCTGATTTTGTGTTTCGTTTTTTGGAATTGGACCGTAGCAGGTTCTACAATTACCCGCAAAATGAATTTGTGGAGGAGTACCGAGTGGATGACATTATCTTTGAACGGTTCATTGACTATCTCCTCAATAGAAATATAAAGATGGATTTCTATGGCAATGAGCAAAAAATAAAGACCTATATCAAGGCCAATATCGCAGAACAATTATATTCCCCAAACCTGGCATCACAGATAAGATCGGCCCATGATCATATGCTCAAAAAAATATTGGAATTGAACGAAAGGGAATTGGAGGCCACATTGGAGGAGCCACTTCGGAAATAGGCTATTTATCCTTGAGTTTCCGCTCAATTTTTTTTGAGTTCGAAAAAATGAGCAAGAGCAATATAGCACATGTAGAGGCCACAATACCGATGCACGCCACAAGACTGTCACCTTCAAAAGGATCCTCAAAGTCCAATAGGGTAATGTTATACGCCATTAACCCCAAGGCCAAAAAAATCAGTATCGCAAGTACGGTTTTATTCATGTTTTGATCATTAGCATAGCTCACTTGCATTGGTGGCGAACAGCTTAACGGCTATGGCCAACAAAATTACACCAAAAACCTTTCGGATAACGCTAAGGCCATTTTTCCCCAGTACTTTTTCTATTTTTCGGGAAGATTTTAGGACGATGTACACAAAGAGGACGTTCACTAAGATGGCGACCACAATGTTTTGAACGGCATACTCGGCCCTTAGCGCCAAAATGGACGTCATGGTTCCGGCCCCTGCGATCAAAGGAAAGGCAATAGGGACAATGGACGCCGTTTCGGGCTCGTCGTCCCGGAACAAGGTAATGCCCAAAATCATTTCTACCGCCAGAAAGAAAATGACAAAAGCACCGGCAACGGCAAAGGAATTCACATCGATCCCAATTAAATGGAGGATACGTTCCCCTACAAACAGAAAGGCCACCATAATTCCGGCAGCGACCAGGGAAGCCTTTTCAGATTGAATGTGGCCCACCTTGTTTCGTAACGAAATGATAATGGGAACGCTTCCCAAAATATCGATTACGGCAAATAAAACCATACTGGCCGTTGCGATTTCCTTAAAGCTAAGATTCATTTCAAAAAATTTGGTTGCAAATCTACGAGCAAAAAAGTAGGATTGGATTATTGGGTTAACATTAAATTTGTTGTATAATTTTAGCCATGTTTC
Source organism: Muricauda sp. SCSIO 64092 (assembly GCF_023016285.1). GTDB lineage: Bacteria > Bacteroidota > Bacteroidia > Flavobacteriales > Flavobacteriaceae > Croceivirga. Next base: position 2,110,738 of record NZ_CP095413.1, on the reverse strand, counting down.
AGATTTCAAATACCGTTGTTTCCGAAGAGATTTTGGATAAGGATTTTGTATGTAACCTCAATGCCTGTAAAGGGGCCTGCTGTGTGGACGGCCAGTCCGGAGCTCCCTTGGAGGACGGGGAAACCAAAATTCTTGATGCCCTTTTTGAGAAGGTAAGGCCTTACTTAAGTGCCAAGGGCATTGCCGTTATTGAGGAACAAGGAACTTTTGTGAAGGGCGATGACGGGGAATGGGAAACCCCCCTGGTGGACAATAATGAATGTGCCTATGTTATTTTTGATGATAGGGGTATTGCCAAATGTGGTCTCGAAGAAGCGTACCATCAAGGTGCCACTGATTGGAAAAAACCAATTTCCTGCCATTTATACCCCGTCCGCACACGAAAATACTCCGAGTTTACAGCGGTAAATTACCATAAATGGGAAATATGTGACCCTGCCTGTGCGCTGGGGAACGAACTCAAGGTGCCCATTTATAAATTTGTAAAGGAGGCCCTGATCAGAAAATTTGGGGAATCCTGGTATGCAGAGTTGGAGGAAGTTGCGAAGGAGCATGCTAAATAGTCGGGATTTCCAAAACTACTTTGGTCCCCTTTGGGTTGCCCTCATCATCGTAAAGATCAATGATCTCCACATCAAAGCCGTACTGATAGTCCTTGGCAAAATTGGCCAATCGCTCCTTGGTGATGTCAATACCGACCGATTTCCTTTTTAACACCCTGTTTTCCTTAATTTTTTCCGATGTGGCCCTGCCCACCCCATTATCTATAATGCTGATGAGCATATGGACATCGTCTTTTCTGGAAATATTGAGCCAAAGGTTTTTTTCGCCCTCTTTGGCAGAAAGTCCGTGCCAAATGGCATTTTCCAAAAATGGCTGGAGCACCAGCGATGGGATTTTGGTGGTTTCCGTATCAATACCATCTTCAACGTTTATGGAATAGGCAATACCTTCGGAAAAACGGATGTTCTCAATGTTGAGATACAGTTCCACGGTTTCCAGTTCCTCTGCCAGTGTCGTCTCCTTAAGACTGGAACCATCCAAGATCCGCCGGACCAATTTGGAGAATTTGTTCAAGTAATGGACCGCGTTCTTTTTATCATTGTTGATGATATAAAGCTTTATGGAATTTAAGGAATTGAACAAAAAATGGGGGTTCATTTGGCTCCTGAGCATGTTCTGTTCCAATCCCATGACCCTTTTCTCGTAGTTGGATTGGTATTGGCGATACATGATAAACAGAATGGTCCCTACCAGGCCAATCACCAAGGTGCTTACCAAAATAGTGGTTTGATTTCTGCGTAAGCGAAGTTTCACCAATTCGTTTTCATTGGCCAAATTGGAAATTTGGTTATCCCGCTTTTCGGTTTCATACCTAAGGATAAGATCGTTGATATAACGAAGGTTACGATCGTCCTTTAGTTCATTGTCAAATTTTTCAGCTTCCTTGTAATAGTCCAATGCTTTTTTATAATCCCCCCTTTTGGCCTCCAATTGGGACAACAATCTTTGGGCATAGATGACCTGGCTCGGCAGGGTGTTCTCTGCTGCCATTTTAAGGCCTTCCTTCATTTTCCGTTCGGCTATGTCATAATTGTTCACTTCCATGTTCGCCCAACCCGTATTGCTAAGAATGGATGACCAAATAAACTTATCCTTGATTTTTGAAATGGGTTCCGCAAGCTGTTCCAAAAGTTCCAGGGCTTTATTGGGCGATCCTTGTTTTAAGTAAACCTGGGCAATCGCGTTTTTGCAAATGACCCTTCCATAGTTATTTTTGATTTCTTCATTGAGCGCCAAGGATTTTTGGTATCGCTTTAATGCCTCTTCCAGGTTTCCCTTTAGCTCCAGACATTCCCCAATGTTTTGGTTGTCAATGGCAAGCCCCAGTTTGTTCCCAAGTTGCCCTTCCAGTTCCAGGGCCCTTTCGAACTGTGAAATGGCCAAATCATATTGTCCCAAGGCCTTATAAAGATTACCAATACCATTCAAGGAAATATTTACATTACGTTTGATGTGATATGAAGGATCATCGATGGATTCTGCGACTTCCAAGGCCCTCTGATTGTAATCCAAAGCAGTTTTTATAGCATCTGTTCTTGTATAAACCACCCCTAACATATTAAGACTAAACACAATAAATTCCTTATTGTCCACTTCCCTTGCCACATCCAGGGCATTTTGATGCAATGCCACGGCTTTTTTGAATTGGGAAAGGTTTCGGTAAACCGTACCTTTTTGGTTTAGGGCATAGGACAGCGCTTCCGGATGTTGGGATGCGTTAAGGAAACTTAAGATGGCATTCAGGGCAACGGTATCCCTTTTAAAGGGTCGTAAGGCACCGTCTATTTTTTGATAGGATTTTGGATTGAGCTCCAGAAATTCCCTGATCGTCGTATCCAACTCCGCATTTTGGGGCGTAAAGGATACAAAAACCAAACAGGCCATAATAAAAATAAGACCAAGAATTGTTCTTGGCCTTACCGTGTAGTTATGATTGTGTTTAGTTTTAAAATAATAGGGCATTCACATGGGTTATAGTAAATCCAGAAAATCCGATTTTTTCTGTCGGGAAACGGGAATTTTATGGTTGGTCTTCAATACGACATAACCATCGGTTTTTAAAAACTCCTTTATCTTTCCAAGGTTGACGATAAACGAATTGTGTATCCTAAAAAAAGACTCTGAGGGCAGGATCTGATTAACTTCCTTAAGCTTTTTGGTCAATAATATTTTTTGCCCACCTTCCAGGTACAATGTACTGTAATTTCCATCCGATTCGGCATACAGAATTTCTTCACTTTCCAGAAAAAGGAGTTTGCCATCCGTATTGATGGTTATCTTCTTGTCCAGGGATTTTGAATTGAAATTGAGTAGGATTTGCTCCAACTTTTCTGCGGTCTGGTTCTTGCTGTTGAATTTTTTTATTTTGGTGATGGTATCATTTAGATCGTCACTGTCAATAGGTTTTAATAAGTAGTCGATTGCTTCATTCTTCAAGGCCTTTAGGGCATATTGGTTATAGGCCGTGGTGATGATCACCGGAAAATTTTTGTTCTTAAGGTTCTTAATAAATTGAAAGCCGTCCATAATTGGCATTTCAATATCCAAAAAAAGGCAGTCCGGTGTGTTTTTTTCAAGATATCCCAAAGCTTCATGGGCATTGGTAAAAGAAGCCACCACTTTTACTTCATCACTCAAATTACTGAGTTCCCAACTCAGGCTTTCCAAAGCTTTCGCTTCATCGTCGACTAAAACCGCTTCCAACATGGATAAGATAAATATGAGCCAATAAAAATAGGATTATTCCCCTTTATTTATACAGAATTATGTGCATCTGGGCATTATGCAGTTATAACTGGACATAAAATATACAAAAATGGATTGGGCCCGTACCTATGGGAAATCCCAATTTCCGATGTTTTTACGTATTCGTATTCCCATCCGTACAAATTTTTCTACCAATTATACATTGACCAACTTTTTGGGGAACCTGCTCATTAATTTTAGGAGACCAAAAAGCTCTAACCAAATGAGAAAGTGTCTACTATTGTTCATTCTATTGTTGGCCACCTTGGTTTTTGCCGTAGTGTTGGAAAACACCGAAAAGCAAGGTAATATTCAAGAGGTTGCCATCAATGAGTAGGAAATACGGATGAAACTTACCAACCATCGTACGGCCGCCAAAAATATGCGCAAGCATGTGAATGTACAAAATAGTTAACGTCACTTTGGCGATGGCCTTTTTAGGTTTCGGGGGAACTACCTAAAGGGTTAAGCGTTTAAAGTGATATTGGCCGTACGGTTTGGTGGTAAATCCATAGATAAGACCAAAAGGTATGTTTTTTATACGTTTTGGTCTTTTTTATTTTATTGCTTTTTTGTTGAAAATCCGAAAGTTAGGTGGATTTAAGGCAATGCCGGATTGTGCCTGCCTAAAAACTACATTTCAACAACTGGTGTTAAAAACTTTACAAGCGTTTTGCTTAAACAAACTTTACTCGTAAGCGACATTTTCCAATCTTTGTTAGTCAGTACCGCAAGGTAATTTTCATTCAAACATACTAAACACCTTAAAAAACAGCATACTTATGTCCACTGCCATTGAGCCTATATTGGAAGAAAATGAAGATAGATTTGTAATTTTTCCCATTAAACACCACGATTTGTGGGAATGGTACAAAAAATGTGAGGCTTGTTTTTGGACAGCGGAAGAAATTGATCTGCACCAGGATTTAACGGATTGGAATACAAAATTGAGCGACGATGAGCGTTATTTTATAAAGCACATTCTGGCCTTCTTTGCCGCTTCGGATGGTATTGTTAATGAGAATTTAGCGGAAAACTTTGTAAACGAAGTGCAATATTCAGAGGCTAAATTTTTCTATGGTTTCCAAATAATGATGGAAAATATCCACTCAGAAACGTATTCCCTTTTAATAGATACCTATGTAAAGGATGAAAAGGAAAAGAATGTCCTTTTCAAGGCCATTGAGAACTTTCCTGCCATCAAGAAAAAAGCGGATTGGGCTTTGCGCTGGATAGAATCCCCAAGCTTTGCTGAACGTTTAATTGCTTTCGCCGCTGTGGAAGGGATTTTCTTTTCGGGCGCGTTCTGTTCCATTTTCTGGCTCAAGAAAAGGGGGTTGATGCCCGGACTGACATTTTCAAATGAGCTGATTTCCAGGGACGAGGGGATGCACTGTGACTACGCTGTTCACCTGCACAACAAGCATTTGGTCAATAAAGTGCCAAAAGAACGAATTACGGAAATCATTGTGGACGCCCTGAACATAGAAAGGGAGTTCATTACAGAATCCCTTCCCGTTAGCTTAATTGGCATGAATGCCAAATTGATGACGCAATATTTAGAGTTTGTCACCGATAGGCTATTGGTTGAATTGGAGTGCGAGAAGGTGTATAACGCCACCAATCCATTCGACTTCATGGACATGATTTCGTTGCAAGGAAAGACCAATTTCTTTGAAAAACGGGTTTCGGAATACCAAAAGGCCGGTGTTTTGAATAAGGAGAAAGACACGGATTCCCAGAAAATCAGCTTCGACGCTGATTTCTAAAGCACACAGCGCGCAGTACCCCTAACCCCAAAAGGGAGTGCCGTTTTTTGTTGCCAAATCAACAGGGGAACCGCCTACTGTTTGGGTATAAAAAAATGTATCACTTGTTAAAGTATAAAAAATGTTTGTAGTTAAAAGGGACGGAAGAAAGGAACCAATAATGTTTGATAAGATCACGGCCCGGGTCAGAAAGCTGTGCTATGGTCTGAACAGTCTTGTGGATCCCGTAAAGGTAGCCATGCGTGTCATAGAAGGGCTATATGATGGGGTGACCACCTCGGAGTTGGACAATCTGGCCGCAGAGATTGCCGCCACCATGACCACCACCCATCCGGACTATGCGAAATTGGCCGCCCGTATTTCCGTTTCCAACCTACATAAGAACACCAAAAAATCCTTTTCCGAAACCATGAAGGATTTGTACGAATATGTAAATCCACGTACGGGAAAAAAAGCACCGCTGCTTTCGGATGAGGTGTATCAGGTAATCTCCGAAAATGCGGACAAGTTGGATTCCACCATTATTTACAACCGCGATTTTGGATATGATTATTTCGGTTTTAAGACCCTGGAGCGTTCCTACCTTCTAAAGCTCAATGGAAAAATAGCGGAAAGGCCCCAACATATGTTAATGCGTGTGGCAGTTGGTATTCATTTGAACGATTTGGACTCAGCACTGGAAACCTATGAACTGATGTCCAAAAAGTACTTCACACATGCCACTCCAACACTATTCAATTCGGGTACGCCAAAACCCCAAATGTCGTCTTGTTTCCTACTGGCCATGAAGGAGGATAGTATTGATGGTATTTATGATACCTTGAAGCAGACCGCCAAAATTTCCCAGTCCGCTGGAGGAATAGGGCTTTCCATCCATAATATCAGGGCAACGGGATCCTATATTGCCGGGACCAATGGTACATCCAATGGCATTGTCCCCATGCTTAGGGTCTTTAATGACACTGCCCGTTATGTGGATCAAGGTGGAGGAAAACGCAAAGGGAGTTTTGCCATTTATGTCGAGCCTTGGCATGCGGATATTTTTGAATTTTTGGATCTGAAGAAAAACCACGGTAAGGAAGAGATGCGCGCCCGGGATCTGTTCTACGCCATGTGGATTCCGGATCTGTTCATGAAAAGGGTAGAGGCCGACGGGGAATGGACCTTAATGTGCCCCAATGAGTGTCCTGGATTGTTCAGCAACCACAGTGAGGAGTTTGAGGCATTGTACACTACCTATGAGGCCAAGGGAAAAGGAAGAAAAACGATCAAAGCAAGGGATTTATGGGAAAAAATCCTGGAATCCCAAATAGAGACGGGAACCCCTTATATGCTCTATAAAGATGCGGCCAATCGAAAGAGCAATCAAAAGAACCTGGGAACCATCCGTTCTTCAAACCTATGTACGGAGATTCTGGAATATACCTCTCCCGATGAGGTGGCCGTATGTAATTTGGCATCCATTGCGTTGCCCATGTTCGTTAAAAATGGACAATTTGACCATAAGGAACTGTTCAAGGTCACCAAAAGGGTCACCAAAAACCTAAATAGGGTCATCGATCGAAATTACTACCCGGTTGAGGAGGCCAAAAATTCCAATATGCGCCACCGACCCATTGGATTGGGCGTTCAAGGCCTGGCGGATGCATTTATCATGCTCCGTTTGCCCTTTACAAGCGATGAGGCCAAAAAACTGAATCAAGAAATTTTTGAAACCTTGTACTATGCTGCGGTAAGCGCCTCCATGGAGGAAGCAAAAACCGAAGGGGCCTATTCCTCTTATAAGGGCTCTCCTATGGCAGAAGGGGAATTCCAGCATAACCTTTGGGGAATAAAGGATGAAGAACTTTCCGGAAGATGGGATTGGGCCAAGTTGCGAAAAGAGGTAAAAAAACATGGGGTGCGGAACTCATTGTTGGTCGCTCCAATGCCAACGGCCTCTACTTCCCAAATTCTAGGAAACAACGAATGTTTTGAACCCTACACCTCCAATATTTATACCAGAAGGGTGCTTTCTGGGGAGTTCATTGTAGTGAACAAACATCTTTTGGAAGATTTGGTCAAACTTGGTCTTTGGAACGATGGTTTGAAACAGGAACTCATGAGGGCCAACGGCTCCATTCAACATATTGATGGTATTCCAGAGGATATCAAGGAATTGTACAAAACGGTTTGGGAACTCAGTATGAAGGATATCATAGACATGAGCCGTCAAAGGGGATATTTCATAGACCAAAGCCAGTCATTGAACCTATTCATGGAAAATGCCAACTACGCCAAACTGACCTCCATGCATTTTTATGCCTGGAAGAGCGGATTAAAAACAGGAATGTATTATTTAAGGACCAAAGCGGCAGTGGATGCCATCAAATTTACTTTGGATAACACCAAAAAGAAAGAGGTTCCCATAAGTGTGGCGGCGGAAGCCGAGGTTGAAGCGGCCAATCCCAAGGCAGCCACTAATCTAAAAGTACAGGCAACCCCTGTTGCGCAGCAAGAAGTTGATGTTCAGCCAATGACCGAAGCAGAGATGGCGGCATTGATAGCGAGGGCCAAAGAAGGACAGGCCGATGATGACTGTCTCATGTGCGGTTCTTAGCAACTTAAAGAAAATGGGCGGTCCAATCATCTATTGGATGTCCATTTAAGTGATAGTGTTTATTTAATCAAGGCACCCCGGAATGGTATTCTTTTTGGGGTGTTTTTTATTACCTGTCCCAAGAGGTTGTCTAAAAAGTCTATATTCGTGTCTTTTCGAGCGCAGTCGAGAAAATTAAACCTTTGAATATCAATGCATTTCTACTGTGCTCAATGTGATATTTCAGTATTGTTGCGACTTTTTGGACACCCTCAACCATTCAATTGCTTTTTAAAGGGACCAGGCCTTTCCCTGTGTAAGCTCATCCACATCCCCACAGGCAATATACTCCCCGGGAATTGGTAAATAAACCAAAACTTCCTCACCAATATATTCCGAGTTTTTATAGGACCAAATAGCCATTTCCCTTACATTTCCCGCAAAGGTGTAACAAGCAACAGTGTCATCCAATACCGCTTCCGAACCGGACATCTTGGCCTCCATATATGCGCCAATGGCCTTTTCATGGGTTTCCTCTTCGGCATCGGATCGCTTGGCAAGATAGTTGTTCAGAAGGGGCTCAAAATCCCCTTCCTCAATATCCCTTAGGTTATCCTTGCCAGATTCACTCAACAATTTGTCCATGAACTTGTCCATTAGGAGTTTGGTGAATTCCTGCTGTTCCTTGGGGAGCACCTCGTTGGCATACCGATCAATGAACAGGTGTACACCGACCTCAGTTGCGGAAGGGGTATCTGTTTTTGGAAGCAGGACATCTACCATTTGGGCCAAGGCGTAACCTTGGTCACTATCAAAAAACGAAGGGACCCACGCTGCATAGGATGGTTTTTCCTTGCAGGACTGTAATACGCTCAATAAGGCTGGAGTGGCAGCTGCATAACCGAATGCCATTCCCATATTTTTAAGTGCCGATCTTCGTTTCATATCAAATAGTTCCTTTTTTTAGTTCCTGGGCGGCATGGTTGGCGGCCCTGGCCGAAAAAGCCATATAGGTCAAAGATGGGTTCACGCATGCGGCAGAAGTCATAAATGCCCCATCCGTTACATAAACATTTTTACACGCATGTACTTGATTGTATGCGTTTAGGACCGAAGTTTTTGGATCACGTCCCATCCGTGCAGTTCCCATTTCATGGATTCCAAGACCCAGCCCTCCAGGGTCATCGAACGGTTCCACATCACGCAGCCCTGCCTTGGTAAGCATTTCAACCGCCTGTTCCTTCATATCCTCGCGCATTTTCCATTCATTTTCCTTGAAATCGGCATCAAAGGTCACCGTGGGCAAACCCCATTGATCCAGTTTGTCATAATCCATGGTCATGCGGTTGTCCTCATAGGGCAATACTTCCCCAAATCCTCCCATACCAAAAGTCCAACCTCCAGGTTTTAGGATGGCATCCTTCAATTCCTTGCCATGGGACACTTCTGCGATGATGTCTTCCCAGTTCCCCCTACTGGCCCCACCTTGGTATCCATAACCCCTAAGAAACTTATCCGTATTGGAAGCTCCCCCAATGTTTCGGAACCTGGGAACGTAAATACCTGCAGGTTTTCTTCCTTTGTAATAGTTGTCCTCAAAACCGTCAAATTTCCCTGCAGCACCTACACCCAAATGGTGGTCCATAATGTTCCTTCCCAACTGATCGGAATCATTTCCCAAACCATCCGGAAACCTGTCGGATTTGGACTGCATCAAAATAGCTGTGGATGCAATGGCCGATGCACATAGGAAAATGACCTTTGCCTTAAATTCAAATTCCTCCTTGGTAATCCTGTCAATAACCTTTACTCCGGTGGCTTTTTTGGTATTGGGGTCATAGATGACCTGATGCACAATGGAATCCGGCCTTAATGTCATATTACCGGTTGCTTCGGCCGCTGGTAAGGTAGAGGATAGGCTACTGAAATAGGCGCCGAAAGGACATCCCCTAATACAACGGTTTCTAAATTGGCAACGTATTCTTCCATTTCCCTCAAAACGTTTGTCACTGTTAATATGTGCCACACGCCCAGCGGTCATTACCCGGCCATTAAAGTGTTCCGCAATCTTTTCGCGGACATGTTGTTCCACGCAGTTCAGCTCCATCATGGGTTCAAAAACGCTGTCGGGAAGCTGGGGAAGGCCCAAGGCTTCTCCCGAGATGCCTACGTAGCGTTCAACATGGGCATACCAAGGGGCAATGTCCTTATAACGCAATGGCCAATCAACGGCAATTCCCTCCTTTTTGTTTGCTTCAAAATCAATGTCGCTCCATCGGTAACTCTGCCGACCCCACATTAAGGAACGTCCACCAACATGGTAACCGCGCATCCAATCAAAGCGCCTGGTCTCGTTATAAGGATGGTCCAGGTCATTTACAAACCAGTGTTTGGCATCTGCTCTGGTCGTATAACCGGTACGGTTTTGTTTTCCCTGTTTTTTCAGGTCTTCCTGTGTAGGTTGGCCGCCATTGGGGAAATCCCAAGGGTCCATTTTTGCCGTTTTATAGTCATCGCGGTGTTTCACCATCCTCCCACGTTCCAGAACCAAGGTCTTTAAGCCGTTCCCGCATAATTCCTTTGCCGCCCATCCACCACTTATGCCGGTTCCGACCACAATTGCATCATAGGATTCCTGTTCCTCGTTGTAATAGAATTTACTCATTTAAAATGCCATTGTTTAATTCCTAAATGTATCAAATATTAAATTAATTTTCTACATTTAAACCTTAGGGTAATTAAGAAATCCACACTATAACGTTGTAGTAAACGTCAATTCCGTAACACTAAGAAATTCAAACCGAATCAATGAAAAGAAGAAAATTTATCAATCAATCCGCAACCATGGGAACAGGAGTGCTCCTATTCGGTTCCTTTGCCTGTAAGCAAGCAAAGAAAGAAACAGAAATCACTATGGCGGAAGAGAAAGCCACGATGGAATCCCCAGAGCTGTTTTTTAAACTTTCCCTGGCGCAATGGTCCATCAATAAAATGATTAGGGAAGACGGCGTAGATCCGTACACCTTTGCAGAAAAGGCAAAGGCATGGGGGTTTACCGGTCTTGAATATGTCAGCGGATTGTACTATCCGGAACTGGAAAAAGAGGATTTTTCTGAAGCCGCCATGAACGCTTTCGTGGAAAAAAGCAATGCGGAAGCCAAAAAGCACGGTTTGGAAAACCTGCTCATTATGATTGATGGCCAAGGCAACCTGGCTGCGGCCGATGAAGCAGAGCGAATTGCGGCAGTGGAGAACCATTATAAATGGGTGGATGCTGCCCAAGCCATGGGATGTCATTCCATTAGGGTCAACCTTAGTGGAAGTAAGGAACAAGAAGAATGGATGAACGCCTCAATTGATGGGCTGACCAAATTGGCGACCTATGCCCAACCCAAAAACATCAATATTATCGTTGAAAACCATGGTGGACTTTCTTCAAACGGAGCCCTTTTGGCCAAAGTTATGGAACAAGTAAACATGGAGAATTGTGGTACCCTGCCCGATTTTGGCAATTTTTGCATTGAACGGGACAAGGACGATTGGACCAAATGTTTGGAAGAATACGACAGGTACCAGGGAATGGCAGAGCTCATGCCTTTTGCCAAGGCGGTAAGTGCCAAATCCCATGATTTTGATGAAAATGGCAATGAGAAGCATACGGATTATTCCAAAGTGCTCCAATTGGTCAAGGATGCGGGGTACAAAGGATACATAGGAGTGGAATATGAAGGGAGAGGGCTTAGTGAGGAAGAAGGGATCATTGCCACCCGCGATTTGCTGATCAAGGCAGGTAAAGCGATGTCATAAACCTTGTTTGCCAATGCGCTCATTGTTCCATCAACTCTTTGATTACAACTTCTATTGCAACAGAAAGCTCATTGAACGAGCCGTTGCCCTAAAGAAGTTCCCTGAAAAAAGCCAAGGGCTGTTCAGTCATATTTTGAACACCCATCATATTTGGAATAAAAGGGTATTGGATGAAGATTGGGAATATGGGGTTTGGCAGGTCCATGACATAAAGAATTGGGAAGAGATCCACTATGAGAACCAAAGAACGACCTTCGAAATTATCACAAATACGGATGATTTTGCCAAGCGGATAGATTACAAGACAACGGAAGGGAGGATATTTGCCAATGAACTAAAGGACGTTTTGTTCCACATCATCAATCATTCTACCCACCATAGGGGACAAATAGCTGCTGATTTTAGAAAAAATAAGATTGTACCGGAGCAACTGGATTATATCTTTTACAAAAGATGATTGTTAGTATATTCCATGAGGCCCGTCGTTAAATTTCAGTTGTCCTTTATGATGTTCCTCGAATTTTTTATTTGGGGAGGGTGGTTCGTGACCTTGGGCACTTTTTTAGGCGATAACCTAAATGCTACCGGAAGTGAAATTGCCCAAGCATTTTCAACGCAATCCTGGGGTGCCATTATTGCCCCTTTTATTATTGGCTTGATTGCCGATCGCTATTTTAATGCGGAACGGATATTGGGCGTTCTCCATCTTTTTGGGGCATTTTTAATGTACCAAATGTATGGGGCACCGAACTTTTTGGTTTTCTATCCCTATGTACTGGGTTATATGGTCCTCTATATGCCGACTTTGGCATTGGTAAATTCAATTGCATTCAACCAAATGAAAGACCCTGCAAAGGAGTTTTCCCCGATCAGGGTGTTTGGGACCATGGGTTGGATCATTGCCGGATTGACCATCAGTTATGTGTTTGTCTGGGATTCTTCCGAAGCCAGGGCAGCCGGAATGTTGAAAAATACTTTTTTAATGGTGGGTGTTGCTTCGGCCATTTTGGGCCTGTTTAGTTTTACGCTGCCCAAGACCCCACCCCGAATATCCAAAGAGGGAAAAATCAACCTCTCCGGATTATTGGGATTGGACGCATTAAAGCTTTTAAAGGATAGGAACTTCCTGGTATTTTTTATCTCTTCGGTGTTGATTTGTATTCCACTGGCCTTTTATTATCAGAATGCAAATCCTTTTTTATCGGAAATTGGAATGAACAACCCAACAGGAAAAATGACCATTGGACAGATTTCCGAAGTGCTTTTTATGCTATTGCTCTCCTGGTTCTTTACGAAATATGGCTTTAAAAAAACCGTTTTGGCGGGAATGCTGGCCTGGGTGGTGCGGTACTTTCTTTTCGCCTACGGAAATGCAGGGGGGCTCGCCTTTATGTTGATCATTGGAATTGCCCTTCACGGTATTTGTTATGATTTCTTTTTTGTGTCCGGTCAAATTTATACGGACACCAAGGCTGGGGAAAAGTATAAAAGTGCCGCCCAGGGATTGATTACTCTGGCGACCTATGGCGTAGGGATGCTCATTGGGTTTTGGATTGCCGGAAGGATTGCGGATGCCTATCTCCTGGAAAGTGGAACACACGCCTGGGAAACCATTTGGATATATCCGGGGTTATTTGCCGCTGTTGTCTTTGTGTTGTTCGTTTTAGTGTTTAAGAACGAAAAAATAGCGTATCGGGAATAGGGAAAATGGACCGGAATTATTTTATTGATTAAGTCAAATAGGATATCACAAAAAGAAAATCAAAAGAAATAGAAGTATAAATTAAAGAAATATGCCAAAAAAAATTAGACTTGGAATTTTAGGAGGAGGGGGAGATTCCCTAATAGGAGTATTACATCGTGTTGCGGCCTATATCAATGACAACTATGAAATAGTTGGGGCCGTTTTCAACCCCGATCATGGCAAGAGCATGGATTTTGCCAAGGAATTGGACATTCCCCTCAATCGTATTTATAAGGATTTTGATACGTTGATCGAGGAAGAAGGTAAGCTTCCGGAAGAGGAACGGATGCAGGTGTGTTCTGTCCAGACCCCAAATTTCCTGCACTTTCCCATGGCAAAGAAACTATTGGACAATGGATTTCATGTCATCTGTGAAAAACCCATGACCATGGATTATGCAGAGGCCAAAGCACTTGAGGAAGCCCATCAAAAATCAGGAAAGGTATTTGCCCTCACCCATACGTATACCGGTTATCCCATGGTTCGTCAAATGCGGCAGATGATAAAGGATGGCGCATTGGGGAAAATCCATAAAGTAGATGCCAGATACTATCAAGGGTGGATCAATCCCATTATTCACAATGAGGAACAACGGTCGGCCGTATGGCGGTTGGATCCCAAAAAAGCGGGCATCAGTTCCTGTATGGGGGATATAGGGGTACATGCTTTTAACCTTTTGGAGTTTACCACAGGCCTTAAGGTGAAGTCGCTCCTGTGTGATTTCAACTACATGTATGATGATAACCAAATGGATGTGGATGGTACTGTTTTGGTCCGATTGGACAAACATGTCAAAGGGGTCATACGCGCCAGCCAAGTGGCGACAGGGGAAGAAAATGGACTGGCCATTCGTATTTACGGTGAAAAAGGAGGATTTGTTTGGGAACAGGAGAATCCCAATTACCTGTATTATTTTGTTGAAGGGAAACCACTTCAAGTATATAAACCCGGACATGCGTATAACTCAAAATTGTCATTGGATGGCACCAAATTACCGCCAGGACACCCAGAAGGGATATTTGACTCCATGGCCAATATCTATTTGGGTGCTGCTAAGGCGATACGTGGTGAAGCCTATGATGATGGGGAATTCCCAACCATGGAAGACGGTGTCCGGGGGATGAATTTTATAGAAAGTACGGTACATTCCCACAAACAGGGAAATGTCTGGATAGATTTGGATTAGCATATCCTTAGTCTCAAATACAACAATGGCCGCTTATGGCGGCCATTGTTGATTCGAGTGAAATTTTGTAATCCATTCAATACCCCAGGTCGCTTATAAAAGCAAGGATTTCCTCGCAGATGATATGGGCACTTTCCTTAAGGGAAAAAATGGTAATATGGCCCCCTTTTAGAAAAAAAACATTGCCGTTACTGGAGCGACTCGCCATCTCTTTTTGCATTTTGGCCCGTTCGGTTCGCAGGAAATCCGGATCAAAGCCCATTTTTCGAAGTAAGGGTTCATTCAGATTCGTGCCTGCAAACACCCGAATGGGTAGGCTATCGAATTTGCTGATAGTTCTGGATAGGTCTACCAAATCCTTATGTTTTTTTTCTTCCTTAATATAACCCCACAAATAGTTTCCATCCACCCAGTAGTCCCTGTACCCTTCAATGACCTCCTTAGGAAGGCCAGGTGCCCAAGCCAAGGGTCTTTTTGCGAAACGACCGTGTAAATTCAAGATACCCAAATCGCCGGCAACGGCACCTAAATAGTACAAAGGTCTCAAGTAGCTCGGAGAGTGGGGAAGTTTTAACCGCTCACTTTCGTCAGGATGGGGAGCGTCCAAAAAAGCCATTCCAACAACCTCGTTTGGGTACATTTGTTTAAAGACGCGAATGTAATGGCCACCATAGGAATGTCCCGCTAGAATATAGGGTGGTTTTTCACCTGAATTCTCCAACAACCGGTGCAATTCCTCGGCTATGGTTTCTGGATTTCTGGGTCGATTACTAAACTCACTATAACCTATCCCCGCGCGATCATAGCGAACTACCCGAATACTGTCTTTGAGCAATTCCCCCAACCAATAATAGTATTCACTGGGTGCTCCTGCCCCCGATTCAATGACCAAGGTCGGTTTGTGGTTTCTTTCACCCACAGCGTTGATATGAAGTTTAAAACTACCAATATCCACAAGTTGACCCGGCGGTTTAGGTTCGGGAGTCAGAAGTCTTGACGTCAACCCTGTGAGTATCAATAGCAACAAAAGGGACCCTAAAGAGATTCCAATCCACTTTAAAATTTTCTTGACTGTTTTCATGATGGTGGTTTTTGAAAATACATTCCAAACATAATTTTCCCATTCTTTGATGGCAATTAAATAGGATGAACCTAAGGAATGGTGTTTTACATGAGACCGAAATATGGACGAACTGAATTGGACAGGAAAATGAAAGGGTTTGACAACAAAAGCCTTGTGTTGGTCAAAATAGATGGTTCCCGGTCATGGTGATTACTATTTTTGTTTTATGCAATGGTTTCTTCCAAAAGACTATAAGATTCTTCTCTTAAGCGGATTGATTACTGCCGGTTTAACACTTTTACTGGTTCAACTGGGATATGTGATTTTGGATTCAGGCGGTATGGGGAAACCCCTTTTTGTGCTAATCAACGTTCTGGGCCTATCGATAACCTTGTACATCTTTTATTTTTTATTGATCAGGTATCCTATGTATCAAGTACTTGGAGTCATCGGTTTATTGGTTATAGCTGCACTGGCGGAACACTTTCTTCATATCAGTGAGAATCCCATTACCGTTCCATTTATCATCTTGTTTTGGCTGGCGGTGGCCTATCTGATTCTTCCACAGTTTTTTAGGAAATATTGGATGGGCATTCTTTTGGCATATGGTATGATTATAGCCTATTATTTTTTCAGTTTCATTTCAGCAACCGATTATGGAGGGGATGATCGTGCAAACTTTGCGAAATATATGCTGCTGCCAATTCCGGTGTTTGTGGCGCTGTGGATATATGAGCAATGGCGTTGGGTACAAAATTTAAAGGCGGACAGGACAAAGGCCGAACTCACTTTGCTACAAAGCCAGGTAAACCCACATTTCTTCTTTAACACGCTCAACAATTTATACGGATTGATCATAGAGAAGTCCCCCCAAGCCCCGGATGTGGTGCTGAAGCTATCCGATATGATGCGCTATACCATTGATATGGGGAAGGAAGATAAAGTCAGCATTAGGGATGAGGTCAATTTTTTGGAAAACTATATTGCGCTGCATAAAATCCGCTATCAGAAAAATGTGGATATCCAATTTGACCATGAGGTGGATACGGACATTCAGGTAGCTCCCTTACTTTTTATCAATTTACTGGAAAATGCATTCAAGCATGGGGTGGAACCCCTAACGGAGAATGCCTACATCCATCTAAGTTTGAGAACCATACAGAATCGAGTCGTGTTTAAGATTGCCAACAATTATGAAACCGATGCATCCAACACTAAGAATGGAACAGGTTTGGATAATCTTAAAAAACGGTTGGAACATGCTTATCCCAATAGGTACGAATTATCGATGGACAAAACGGAAACCATGTACGCGGTACATCTAAGCTTATTGTTGAATATAACTGCTGCCGGATGACAAGATATGTGATCATAGATGACGAACCCATTGCCCACCGAATAATTGAGGGCTATTGCGAGGAATTACCATACCTGCAAAAAGCGGGCAATGCCTACAACGTATTTCAAGCCTCCGAAATACTGTCGCAGCAAAAAGTGGATTTGGTTTTTTTGGATATCAACATGCCCAAAATGACGGGTTTTGAATGGTTGAAGACAGTTTCCAATCCTCCAGGGATCATCGTGACCTCAGCGTATAAGGAATATGCTTTGGAAGGATACGAATTGGACATTTTGGACTATCTGCTGAAACCATTTTCCTTGGTACGTTTTTTAAAGGCCATTAATAAGGTCAATGGCCCCCAAAAAGAAGAAATTAAGCGCACCAATCCTGTTAGTGAAGAACTCGGCAGTATTTTTCTAAGGGGGGATAAAGCGCACCATCAAATCCACCTACAAGACATTTTATTCGTTGAGGCTTACGGCAATTATGTAAAGGTCTTTTTTAAAGCGGAAATGAAAGTAAGCCATCAGAAAATATCAACCCTGGAAGATTTACTTCCAAAAGGCAGGTTTATACGGGTCCATAAATCATTTATAGTGTCTTTGGACAAAATTGAACAAATTCAAGGGAACCAAGTTTTCATCGATAGGCACAAAATTCCCATAGGCCAGACCTATCGAAATAAGATTAGAGATTTGTTGGGCGGGTGATTACGCTTTGGAAGCTTCCGATCTATCGGTCAAACACCTTTTCAAAGCGTTCAAAAACGACAATCATACTTTCCAGTGGTTTTTTCCCAAAAGTGGCAAGTTCACGGGTATAGTATTCCCAATGGACCTTTTTCCAGTATTCCAAACTCTTATCGCCCTCTCCCTCCAAACGGGCATGCTCTGCATGTATGGCAAAGTAGGGAATCAATTTTACCGAGGTAGTTCGGATAATGCATTTTGCTTTTCCCTTCCAGTCGGTAACCACAAAAAAGTCGCCAATTTTGGGTAAGGGTTCATTTCGTTGTTGTAGTCCCAATAAGGAGTGTGAAGTGGCCCTTTTGATGTCTTTTAGGACCAAACCTACCAGGGTATTGGCGTCTTTTTCATTATCTCCAAAATAACCTACCTGTGGTGCGGGCTCATTGGCAAACTCTAAATGGGCATCCAAAAAATCACCCCAAAGACTGCGTGCAGAAGCATTTTCCATACAAAGACAATATTAAGAAAATTTACCAAGTTTGAGCTGTTCCGCAGCATGATTTGCTGCCCTGGCGGTAAAGGCCATATACGTTAATGAAGGGTTCACACAACTTGCCGAAGTCATAAAGGCCCCATCCGTTACATAAACGTTGGGGACATCGTGCAATTGATTGTGTTTGTTGGTGACGGAGGTTCTTGGGTTCCATCCCATACGGGCGCCCCCCATCTCATGGATTCCCAATCCGGGGCCTGTGTCATTTTCGTACACATGGACGTCCCTAAAACCGGCCGATCGTAACATTTTGGCGGCTTCTTCCTTAATGGTTTCCCGCATACGGTATTCATTTTGTTTGAATTCCACATCAAAATCCAACTGTGGCAGTCCCCATTGGTCTTTTTGGTCCTTGCTTAGGGAAACCCGGTTATCATGGTACGGTAACATTTCCCCAAACCCGGTCATCCCAATTTGCCAACCTCCTGGTTTTAGAATGGCCTCTTTCAAGGCTTTTCCATAGCCCATTTCAGCAACCATCTCCGACCAATTTTGACGACTTGCACCCCCTTGATAGCCAAAACCCCTTAAAAACG
The DNA here is from genome assembly GCF_023016285.1 of Muricauda sp. SCSIO 64092. Lineage (GTDB taxonomy): Bacteria > Bacteroidota > Bacteroidia > Flavobacteriales > Flavobacteriaceae > Croceivirga. Next base: position 2,092,162 of record NZ_CP095413.1, on the reverse strand, counting down.
TTGTTCGTTTGGTCTTTTCGTCCAAATTCACAAAACGGGGAATATAAAATCCATTGGGCCTTCGCCCTTTATAGTATTTATCCAGGTGACCATCCACTTTGGCGGAAGCCCCCAGTTGATAGTGGTGATCCATAACATTACGCCCCAATTGGTCATGGTTGTTCCCCATTCCATTGGGGAAGGTTTTGGACTTGGATTGCCATAAGATTCCCACGGAGGCCATTGCAGAAGCACATAGAAAGATAAGTTTTCCTTTAAACTCCATTTTTTCATGGGTTTCCGTATCGATTACCTTTACCCCGATGGCCTTTTTGGTGGTCTCATCATAAAGTACTTCATGGACAATGGAATTGGCCCGAAGCGTAAGGTTGCCTGTTCGTTCCGCGGCGGGCAAGGTAGATGAATTGCTACTGAAATACCCGCCAAAAGGGCACCCCCTCCAGCACCGATTGCGGTATTGGCATGGGCCCCTACCCTCAATTTGTGCGTTTTTGTCCGTAATGTTTGCCGTACGTCCAATGGTCAATACCCGCCCATCATCAAATTGTTCTGCCAAGGATTGTTGTAGTTCTTTTTCAACACAGTTCAATTCCATTGGTGGATGGAATTTGCCATCGGGCAATTGTTTCAGTCCAAGATGTTCACCACTGACCCCAATATATTGCTCAACGGTATCGTACCAGGGTGCAATATCCTTGTAACGCACCGGCCAATCCACAGCAATACCTTCCTTGAGGTTCGCCTCAAAATCCATGTCGCTCCATCGATAGCTTTGACGCCCCCATGTCAATGAACGCCCCCCAACATGGTAACCCCGTATCCAATCAAAGCGTTTGGTTTCCTGGTAGGGATGCTCCAGGTCGTTGACAAAAAAATGTTTTACATCCTCCCTTGGTGCCCACCCCACCCGTAATTGTTTGGGATATTCCTTTTTTTGTTCCCTATCCAGTTCCCCATGGTACTTGTAATCCCACGGGTCATCGTGCATGGTGGGATAATCCTGAACGTGCTTTACCATTCGACCACGTTCCAAAACCAAGGTTTTTAGGCCATTTTCACAAAGTTCCTTTGCGGCCCAGCCACCGGTAATTCCAGTACCTACAACAATGGCGTCATAGACGGTATTTGGATTTGCCATGAAATGCATTTTTAGTGTCGGAATCGCTATATTTATAGTAATCCGCAGACGGAAGGACGAAACGTATCCATCTGACTAAATATAGCGGAATAATCTGATAGTTAACCAATAAATATATGATATGAAGACGATAAAAGGACCTGCCGTCTTTTTGGCTCAATTTGTGGACAGTAACCCACCTTTCAATTCCTTGGAAGGGCTATGCGAATGGGCATCCGGTTTGGGCTATAAGGGCATTCAAATCCCTACATGGGAAAAATTCCTGATTGATTTGGATAAAGCGGCAGCGTCCCAGGACTATTGTGATGAACTTAAGGGCAAAATCAATTCCTACGGTCTGGAGATTACCGAATTGTCCACACACCTACAGGGACAGCTTGTGGCCGTACACCCTGCCTATGACATTATGTTTGATAATTTTGCTCCCGACGCATTAAAGGGAAAACCAAAAGAGCGTACTGCCTGGGCCGTGGAAACCGTTAAAAAGGCGGCCACGGCAAGTAGGAGATTGGGCATAAAGGCACATGCCACCTTTTCAGGAGCCTTGTTGTGGCATACCGCCCATCCCTGGCCCCAGCGACCACCCGGATTGGTGGAAATGGGTTTTGAGGAACTCGCCAACCGTTGGATGCCCATCCTAAACCATTTTGATGAAGAAGGTGTTGATGTTTGCTATGAAATACATCCGGGAGAGGATTTGCACGATGGGGATACTTTTGAGCGTTTTTTGGCAGCAACGGGCAACCACAAGCGGGTGAATATTTTGTATGACCCCAGCCATTTTGTACTGCAGCAACTGGATTACATTACCTACATAGACCATTATCATGAATTTATTAAATCCTTTCACGTAAAGGATTCCGAATTTAACCCAACAGGAAAAAAAGGGGCCTTTGGAGGCTATAACGATTGGGGGGACCGGGCTGGACGCTATCGTTCGCTCGGGGATGGACAAATTGATTTTAAAAGCATTTTTTCCAAACTGACGCAGTACGGATGTGATGTCTGGGCTGTAATGGAATGGGAATGTTGTATCAAGAGTCCAGAACAAGGGGCAAGGGAAGGGGCCAAGTTTATCGCCGATCATATTATTGAAGCAACCCAAAAAACCTTTGATGATTTTGCAGGTGCGGCGATTGATAAGGAACAACTAAGGAAAATTTTAGGGCTGTGACAAAGGAACACGATGAATGGGAAGTGCTATTTGATGGTACCTCCTTTGATGGATGGCATTTTTACAATGGTGGGGCGGTTACCGAACCATGGGAATTGGAACAAGGCGCAATGGTGTTTTATCCCCCTGAAAACAGACCTGACGGACGGGGGTACAATATAGTCACGGACAAGGAATACACCAACTTTGTACTGTCTTTGGAATGGAAGGTTTCCGAAGGGGGCAACAGTGGTATTTTTTGGGGTGTTTTTGAGGACAAAAGATTTGTGCAACCCTACGAAACCGGACCGGAAATCCAAGTGTTGGACGATGACCGCCATCCGGATGCCAAAAATGGAACCACGCACCAGGCAGGTGCCCTTTATGATCTGGTCGCCCCATCCCAAAAAGCGGTAAAACCAGCAGGCGAATGGAACACGGTAGAATTGACCGTAGACCATAAAAGCAATGGGGGAAGGGTACTTCTTAATACGATAAAGATTATTGAATTTCCAGTGCATGGTGCTGCCTGGGACGCTATGGTCGCCAATTCAAAATTTGCCGATTGGGAAGGTTTTGGAACCTACCGAACGGGGAAGATAGGACTACAAGATCATGGGGATATCGTTGCTTACAGAAATATTAAAATTAAAGTGTTATAACATGAAGTTTTTTGTACCCATTGTATTGTTGTCCGTATTGGTTTCGTGCCAACAAAAAGTTACTGTCGAAAATTCGAAGATCAATGGGGAGGAAACCGTTCAGGAAGAACCCACCAAACCGGAAGCTACGGAGTTTTATGAGCCGGTGCCCCCCAAAGTTACCGTGGGTGAAAATGGTATCCCCAGTGATGCCATTATACTGTTCAATGGAAGTGATTTTGATGAATGGGTCAGTGCACGGGACAGTACGGCGGTACAGTGGCATTTGAACAAAGATGGCAGCATGACGGTTAAGGACAAAGCCGGGGACATCCAAACCAAACGAAATTTTGGGAGCGTGCAGTTGCACATCGAGTGGAAATCCCCAGCGGAGATTCAAGGCGAAGGCCAGAATAGGGGCAACAGCGGGGTATTTTTGCAAAGCAGGTATGAAGTGCAGGTGTTGGACAATAATGACAACAAAACCTATGTCAATGGCCAGGTAGGCTCCATTTACAAGCAATCCGTTCCTTTGGCCATGGCCTCCAGGCCCTCTGGGGAATGGAATACCTATGATATCCTTTTTCATGCCCCCGAGTTTGATGAATCCGGCACCAAAACCCAATCCGGGACCATAACCGTACTGCATAATGGGGTTTTGATACAGGACCATGTGGAGATTGAAGGTACAACGGAATATATCGGTTGGCCCAAAAACACTGCCCATGGACCAGCACCAATTAAATTGCAGGACCATCAGGACAATAGTAGGGTCAGTTATCGAAATATTTGGGTAAGGGAGTTGTAAATGTCAAACGAGGGCACTAATGGTCACTCCTTAATGGGTTGAACGGTCAAACGGAAAACCCATAAACACTTTTCCTACCTTTGCCAAAACCCAATTAGTTGTATGATTCAATCCATGACGGGCTATGGGAAGCAGGTCGTTCAGCTTGCAACCAAAAAAATTACCGTAGAACTCAAATCCCTAAACAGTAAAAATCTGGACATCAATTCCCGTATTCCGCAAGGCTATCGGGATAAGGAACTGGTGCTTCGCAAACTCATTGCGGATAGTTTGGTCCGGGGCAAGGTAGATTTTGGCCTGTATGTTGAAATTACCGGGGAAGACACCTCAGCGGAAATCAACCAGGGGGTGGTGAAAAAGTATATGGAGCAGTTATCCACAATCGCAGATGGGGATGACTTTAAACTGTTGGAACTGGCCTTACGAATGCCGGATACCCTAAAAACGGATAAGGATGATATTGACGAAGGGGAAATAGCTGCCATAAAAGAGGCCCTTAAAAAGGCCCTAGCCGCTTTACAAAGTTTTCGGACAACCGAAGGGCAAGTGTTGGAAAAAGACTTTGAAACCCGTTTGAAAATGCTTCGGGAGTTACTGCAAGAGGTTATTTCTATTGACCCGAACAGATTGAAATCCATACGGGAACGATTGGAGAAGGCGGTAACCGATTTAAAAACCGATGTGGATGAAAATCGATTTGAGCAAGAGTTGATCTATTATTTGGAAAAGTATGATATCACCGAGGAAAAGGTCCGTCTCGGAAATCATCTGGATTATTTTGAGACCACTTTGCATTCCTCAAATTCCAACGGCAAGAAACTTGGCTTTATCTGTCAGGAGATCGGAAGGGAAATCAATACCATTGGTTCCAAGGCAAATTATGCACCCATGCAGCAGATTGTGGTCCAAATGAAGGATGAGTTGGAAAAGATCAAAGAACAATTGTTGAACGTGCTATGACAAAAGGGGGCAAGCTTATCATATTTTCGGCACCTTCGGGAAGTGGTAAGACCACCATAGTACGCCATTTGTTGGAACAACCCGAACTGAATTTAGCATTTTCCGTTTCGGCTACCTCTAGACCTAAAAGGGGACGGGAAAAACAAGGGCAGCATTATTATTTCATGTCCATTTCAGAATTTAAAAAACACATCAAGGACGGTGATTTTTTGGAATGGGAAGAGGTGTATCGAGACAGTTTTTACGGCACATTGAAAAGTGAGGTGGAACGTCTTTGGGCAGAAGGGAAAAACGTGATTTTCGATATAGATGTCGCAGGCGGTTTACGGATAAAAAGAAAGTATCCCAAGGAAACCTTGGCCGTTTTTGTAAAACCGCCAAGTGTGGACGAATTAAAAATCCGACTTAAAAAGCGAAGTACGGAAAGTGAGGACAAAATCAATATGCGGATAGCAAAGGCATCGGTGGAACTGGCCACGGCACCACAATTTGATACTGTAATCAAGAACTACGATTTGGACATTGCCCTGGGCGAGGCCCATAAATTGGTAGCCGATTTTGTAGGGGCCACCATACCCAATCCATCTAAAAAGGAATGAAAAAAGTAGGGCTCTATTTTGGGACCTTTAATCCCATTCATATCGGTCATTTGATCATTGCGAACCATATGGCGGAATTTTCCGATCTGGATGAGGTTTGGTTTGTAGTTACCCCTAAAAGCCCGTTTAAACAAAAACAGTCCCTTTTGGATAACCATCATCGGTACCAAATGGTTTTTGAGGCCATTCAGGACTACCCAAAACTGAAGGCCAGCAAAATTGAATTTGACCTTCCCCAACCCAATTATACCATCAATACCCTGGTACATATTGGGGAACGTTATCGGGACCATCGCTTTTGTCTTATTATGGGTGAGGATAACTTAAAAGGGTTTCACAAATGGAAGAATTATGAGGCCATTTTGGATGGATATGATATTTATATGTATCCCAGAATCTCAAATGGGACTACGGAGAATCAGTTTAAGGACCATCCAAAAATCCATAAGGTTGAAGCACCTATTATGGAGATTTCCTCCACCTTTATCCGAAAGGAACATAAAAACGGAAAGAATATTAGGGCACTTTTGCCGGATGCCGTTTGGAAATACCTGGACGAGATGAATTTTTACAGGTAATACTTCCAATCATTTGTTGCCGCCATCAGTTCAATAGGTCCACCCCAAGGAATTTGTCGTCTTTATTGTAGTACCACTTTCTGGTTTTCGGCATTTTTATTCCATTGATTTCCTCCAGTCCGCTAAGCAAAATATACTCGCCATCATTCTTGGGTTCCTCATGATAAAACTGGTAGACCTCCATGGCATAGGTTTGTGGGTCAAAGTAAAAATACCAGGTATCCTTTCCCACACCTTCGTCATAGTTTACTTTAAGTACCAAGTATTCCTTCCCTTTAAATGTTCTGCGTTGCACGGTTTTATGCACTAGGGTACCAGGGTCCTTGAGTTTCATGGGCAGTCCATAAAGATAAGTGTAGTAATCCCTCATGGTTTTTCCCCGTTCGCAGGTCAATCGAAATTTTTTGATGTCCGCTTCCGAAATCTGGGAAGTGCCATTAAGTGAAGTTTCACAGGTGTCCCCATTGAATTTGTAGCCGTAGGAATCGCCATCCTTGGTAATGTGCAATTCAAATACGGATTTTGGAAGGTCCATCCCAATTTTGCTGATTCTTTTTGAGGAATTGGGCGTCTCCATGGTCACTTCCAACGTTCCCTTAAACGTTTTCCAGTTGTTGTCGGGATCGTGATAGGCAATGGTCTTTTCGAGCAATTCGGGACCGGTCAATTCCTGGGCCAAAGTGGGAATGGCCAATAATGGGATGATACCGAGTAAAGGGAACAAGCTTCTCACGACATGGTCTTAATATCGATTTTTGCCGGTTCCACGGAACTGTCATGCTCTAAATAATAGAGCTCCAAAAGCTTCATGGTGGCTTTGATCAAATCCTTACTTTCCGTCAATAAGGAAAAATAAAGCCGTGTGTTCTTTGGGCTGGATTCCTCCGTACGTGTTCTTGCAACCTGTTTTTCGATTTTTTCATCTACCAAGGTTATATACGAATCCTTGGTGGACAGCATTTTCCCAATACGTTCAAAAGAACGGTCATTAAAGGTTTCCGAAGTATCATTAAAAAGCTTTTCCAGATTGAAGTCCAAATCCTTTAACTCCTTGATTTGATTGTACTTCAGTTTTTTATGGTTGTTGTTGACATGGGTGTAGCCTATTTTGGAAATCAATTCCAGGGATTGGGCCAAATCCTGTAAGTGGTCCAACAAATTGATATAAAAATTACTCGCCCCTCCAACGCTGGAATCGTCCAGGTTTTTGATGAAATAGAAGATATTGTTCTGTAGATCCTCTATCTCCTTGGACATTTTGGAGACTCCCTTGTTGTTCTTTCGTAACGCTTCCAGATCATGTCTGGCCAAACCGTTGATTGCCCCGGTATAGATTTTATTGGTGCGTTTTATCATTTTGCCAATGTTGTCCGCACTTTCCTCAATTACCCCTTGTATGGAACTGCTATGGGCCCTGCGCAAACTGTCCTCTGCTTTAATGACCTTGGTTTTTTTGTTGTGTGCCATATAGTTTCGCAATATCAGGGCCGCAGCAACCACTAAAAGGATAATGAGGGAAACCAGACCTCCAAGATGCAGGATGTAGGCGATGATGGCCGCCGCCGTGAACGCACTGAATGCCGTAAAAAACCAGCCTCCAATAACATTTAACACCCCGGCAACCCGGTATACCGCACTTTCCGCACCCCACGCTCGGTCGGCCAGGGAAGTGCCCATGGTCACCATAAAAGTGACATAGGTTGTGGATAACGGTAATTTCATTGAGGTGGCTATGGAAATAAGTACACTGGCCACCATGAGGTTAACGGCCGCCCTGACCATATCAAAAGCGGGCATATCCTGGACCTTACTTTTGGGGATATAGGTATTGGGAGTTTCAAATTGTTTATCGATGCGCTTGCTCAATGAAGGCGGGATGATGGCCGATAGGCTTTCAAAAGCGGTTACACTGAATTTAACGATTTGCCTGGACAGATAATTGGGTTGAAAACGCTCTTCGCCCTCATCTTGTCTCGCCAAATCCACGCTGGTCTTTACCACGCTTTTTGCCTTGGAGGAAAACCATAGGGTCAGTACCATTATTCCTCCTGAGAGCAAAAGCAACAGCGTAGGCGTCTGAACCGCGGCGGTAAGCCCCTGCATATTGAATTCGGTGGGTGCAATACCGGAACCCTGCCAGTTTTGAAACGACTGCAATGCGGCAATGGGAACACCAATGAAATTGACCAAGTCGTTTCCCGCAAAGGCCATGGCCAAGGCAAAGGTGCCGAGCACTATGACCACCCTGTAGATGTTCCATTTTAACCATGCGGAAAATGCCCAGGAAAGCAAGGTCCAAAAAATGATGTTTTCAAGAATGAAAATTTCGGTATACTCGTAAATAAAACTGATGACCGATTCATCAAAGATGTCCGCACTTTTTAATCCTTTCACCAGGATAAAATAAATAATGGCAGTTATGGCCAGTCCCCCGAAAAGGGCTTCTACCCATTTGGGCTTTTCTTCAAATTTGAATGAAATCAATACCCTGGAAAGGAACTGTACTATGGCACCTATGGTAAAGGCTATAAATACCGATAAGAGGATGCCAAATATAATCTCTGTTGCCTTTTCCGTATTGATGTAGGATCCAAGGTCCGAGAAGCTGCCATCAACGGCAATGATTTTAACCAATGAAATGGCCACCGCAGCACCCAAAAGCTCAAAAACAATGGAAACGGTCGTTGAGGTTGGCATCCCAAGTGTATTGAAAAAATCCAGCAGCAGGATATCGGTAATCATGACGGCCATAAAAATTATCATGATTTCGGCAAAAACAAATTCGGTAGGATTGAATATTCCCTTACGGGCGACCTCCATCATCCCACTGGAGGAAACTGCACCAAAAGCAATGCCCAAACTGGCCACGATTATGATGGTCCTGAATGAAATTGCTTTTGAACCTATGGCCGAGTTCAAAAAGTTAACAGCATCATTACTTACACCAACCACAAGATCCGTTATTGCCAAAATAGCCAAAGCAATAACCATAAAAATGTAGATGTTCTCGCCCATATAGAATTCTGAAAGTAAGCAAAAATGCTACTATAATTTCTTTAGTAAGTTAAAATAAGGTTATGAAACCAGTAGTGCTTTTTGTTCTCCAGGGAAAATAGGGGCCAAGTTTTTTCAAAATTGAAATCCCCACGTCCCAAAAAAGGGGGGTGCTGCTTTATCGCTTTGCTTTACTTGCCTTACCAACGGAACCCTGTTCCATTAATACAGTAGTATTGGCATCGGATAGTTGTAATCGGGAGGAGCCTTCGGAAAGTGCCGCCAAGCTTTTGTTCACGGAAGTGGTGTTTCCCGCTTTAACGACCAAGGGAAATTCCATGGTTTCGTAACCCAAAAAACTGACTACCATGGTGTAGGTGCCCGGAGTGACACCGGTAAATTCAAAGTTTCCGTGAAAATTGGTCTGTTCCGAGAACAAAGTGTTCTTTAAATTGACATTAGCAAACAGCAAGGGTTCCCCGTCCGTTTCCATGTCCATAATCTTCCCTGAAATCCTTCCTGTTTGTTGGGCCGAAACAAAAGATGCACCAATCAGCGCGATGCATAAAAAAAGTGTTTTTCTCAAAGTGTTTAAAATAGAAGTGCAAATAAAAGAAGTTTAGGTTAAGCTATGGTTATGTCAAAGTTAATTTAGTAGTCGGAGGGTGGTATTTAGTGCGGGGGAACGAACCCTGTCCATCCCTTTGGATACGGTACTAAAAATGTATCTTGCAGCAAAAAATTAAGGTATTGATGAATTGGGAGCAGTTGCTTTCTTTAAAACGGTTTGGGGACACCAAAAAAAGAGTAAGGGCAGCACAGGACGAGACCCGTTTGGGGTTTGAAGTGGACTATGACCGGATTATTTTTTCGGCCGCTTTCCGCAGTTTGCAGGACAAGACCCAGGTAGTGCCATTGCCCATACATATGGGGGCCAATAAGGATTTTGTGCATACCCGTTTAACACACAGTTTGGAGGTTTCGGTCGTAGGGCGTAGTCTGGGACGTACTGCGGGTAAGGCGCTGTTGGAAAAATATCCGTATTTGCGGGACTCCCTGGGATATCAATTCAATGATTTTGGCGCTATTGTGGCGGCCTCTTCATTGGCCCATGATATTGGTAACCCCCCTTTTGGACATAGCGGGGAAAAGGCAATCGGCGTTTTCTTTGAAGCTGGGGAAGGCAAAAAATACCAATCGGTCTTAAAGAAAAAAGAATATCAGGATCTCGTGGATTTTGAAGGAAATGCCAATGGGTTCAAGTTACTCACCCAATCCCGCGAAGGAGTCCCGGGGGGATTGCGTTTGAGTTATGCCACTTTGGGCGCTTTTATGAAGTATCCCAAAGAATCCTTGCCCAAAAGGCCTACAAGACATATCTCCGATAAAAAATTTGGTTTCTTTCAAGAAGGGAAGGAATTGTTTTATGAGGTGGCCGAAGAATTGGGGCTTCAGGAAAAGAAGGGGAAAGGAGGACGGAGTTTTCATCGCCATCCCTTAACCTATCTGGTCGAAGCGGCAGACGACATTTGTTATACCATAATCGATTTTGAGGACGGTATTAACCGTGGGTTCATCCCCGAGGATTACGCATTGGAATATCTGATCAAACTGGTTAAGGATACCATAAGCACTTCTAAGTACAACCAAATGGTGCATACCAGTGACCGGTTGAGCTATTTAAGGGCGCTTGCCATCAATACGCTGATCCAAGAAGCCGTTAGCATCTTTGTGGAGCACGAAGAGGACATACTTCATGGGGAATTTCCAACCGCCCTGCTGGACAAGAGCCAATTCACCGCCCAGATCAATGATATTATTGCCTTGAGCGTGGAGCGGATTTACCAATCCCCGGAAGTGGTCGAAAAAGAGCTTTCGGGCTATAAGGTCATTGGGGATATTCTGAAGGTATATACCGAAGCCCTCATTGCAAAAAAGGAGAACAATGAAAGTGCCTACCACAAACTGGTGTTACGAACCTTGCCGATACCCTATCGGGCAACAGCGGGCTCCCACTATGAGATTTTATTGAATACGTGTTGTTTTGTGGCAAGTCTTTCGGACAGTGCAGCGGTGCAGTTGCACCAAAAGATAGGGGGGCAGTTTTAAAAACTATACCCCAGGCCAAGTCCCAGGGCCTGCTTAAACTGTATTCTTGGTATGCCGGGATCGATGACATCACCTGCATCATTTACCACCTGGTCAAATTTAATATCGTCGTCGTAAATGACATGTGTCCCTATATTCGCACTGATATATTCATTGACCTTAAATTGAAAATTGAGTTCCCAGTCCATGTCCACATTTCCGAAGCTTCTTAAATAGTCCGTATACAGATTGATGCGATGGTTCATCTGTACATTTTTAAAGACTTCCGTTTGCCAGGTCTGGGTCAATAAAAAACCAAATTCGATAAAGGAATTGTTCCCCGGGGTGACCCCAAAAGCTCCATTGTCCGCCAGTGCCTGGTCCGATACAAAGGTGGCCTTTAGCGTGGTCGGCGATATGTAGATGTTAAGGGAATTGTCCGGTTTTATATAAGAGGTTCCTGCTCCAAAGAAAAGATAACCGGGGGCCATAAACCGGGAAATGGGGGTTTCCCTGTCCGGGTAATTGAAACCATTGGAAAATTGTGTATTGAACTTGGCCTTGGCAGAGTAGAACCAGTTGCTCAAGGTGTCTTTTCGAAAACCAAAAGTGGATGTGAAACGGATCAGGTCCTCTGTTTTTCGCAATGACCTTCCTTCCTGGGCGTTGATACCATACCTAAAACGAAGTTCATTTTCCCAAGTGAGGTATCGAAATTTATAATTCCGAACAAAAGCCAGATTGGCCAAAGCGGAAATGGAGTTGTCCCCACCGGCATTCCAATTCACAAAGGCTACTTCATTGATATTTAGGCCAAGATTGTTTTGCTTTAACCAAAAGGTGGGAGGGACAAACTTTTTTGGCTTTTCGGTGAATGCCTTGGTCTTGTTCAATCCTGTTTTTGGTGCGATGCGACGAACCCCTATAGCATTGATTTTCAGCTTGGTTTTTTTCCATCGGATCACAATGGTATCTATTTTTGTGGTGTCCGATTTTTGGCTGAGCGAATCTCTCGCGGTATCCTGGGTACGCTGTCCAAAGGCCAAATGGGAACAACAGATAGCGACAAAGAGGAAAAACTTATACGATTTGTTCAAGGTATGTGGTAATATGTTTCTCGTTCAAAGCACAAATATCATGCAATTCTGGTATCGTACCATGCTCAATAAACGTATCTGGCACCGCAAATACCTTTATCGTTCTTTGATAGTTGTTTTCATTGGCAAATTCTATTATTGCCGACCCAAAACCTCCTATCTGGCAACCATCCTCCAAAGTTATGATATGCTGGTATTCCTCAAAAATGGTGTGGAGCAGTTTAACATCCAAAGGTTTTACAAATCGCATGTCATAGTGCCCAAATAATTCCGGTGAATGATGTTCTTCGATCAGTTCCTTTATTTGATGGCCCATGGGCCCCAGGGTCAAAAAGGCCACCTTATTCCCTTTTTTGAGCGTTTTCCCGGTGCCGATTTCAATCTCCTCAAAGGGTTGCTCCCAGTTAAGGGTGTTTCCCCGTCCCCTTGGATAGCGAATGGCAATGGGCTGTTGTAAACCCTTTTGGGCCGTGAACATCATATTTCGCAATTCCATTTCGTTCATTGGCGAAAAAACCAGCATGTTTGGGATGCAACGCAAATAGGCCAGATCAAAGACCCCATGATGGGTAGGCCCATCCTGTCCCACCAAACCTGCGCGGTCCAAACAGAAAATGACGGGAATATTCTGTAGGGCCACATCATGGATTACCTGGTCATAGGCCCGTTGCAAAAAGGTGGAATAGATATTGCAAAAAGGGATGGATCCCCCAATGACCATTCCCGCAGCCAAGGTTACGGCATGCTGTTCGGCAATGCCAACGTCAAATGCCCTTTCCGGGATTTCCTCCATCATAAATTTAAGGGAACTTCCTGTGGGCATAGCCGGGGTTATGCCCACTATCCTTTTGTTCTCCCGGGCCAGTTCAACCAAGGTACGCCCAAAAACATCCTGGAACTTTGGTGGTTGTGCTTCCCTTTTTTTGATGATCTGCTCTCCGGTTTTCGCATCAAACTTACCTGGGGCATGGTACACTACCTGATTTTCCTCCGCCTGTTTCAACCCTTTTCCCTTAAGGGTACTAATATGCAATAGGCGGGGGCCTTTTATGGTTTTAAGTCGTTCCAGTTCCTGGATAAGTGCTTCCAGGTCATGCCCGTCAATGGGTCCCGAGTAATTCAGGTTCAAACACTCAAAAATATTTTCGTCTTTGGCGGTTCCCTTTTTAACGTTGGTCAGGTACTTTTTTAATGCCCCCACACTTGGGTCAATACCAATGGCATTATCATTGAGGACGATTAAGACATTGGCATCGGTAACCCCCAAATGGTTCAATCCTTCAAAGGCCATACCACTGGCTATGGAGGCATCACCAATAACCGCAATGTGCTGTCTGTCCTTTTCCCCATTGATTTTTGAGGCCAAGGCCATTCCCAGGATAGCCGAAATTGATGTTGAACTGTGCCCTGTACCAAAATCATCATAGGGACTTTCACTTCTTTTGGGGAACCCACTGATCCCTCCCAATTGCCGGTTGGTGTCAAAAAGGTTTTTTCGCCCGGTCAATATCTTATGTCCGTACGCCTGGTGTCCCACGTCCCAAATTAACTTGTCATTTGGAGTGTCAAAAACATAGTGAAGGGCAATGGTCAGTTCCACTACGCCCAAGCTGGCGCCCAGATGACCTTCCTTGGTGGCCACAATGTTGATGATGAATTCGCGGAGCTCTTTCGCAGTTGTGGTTAAATCGGCTAAAGATAACTTCCTTAAATCGCCCAGTGAGTTGATATCTGATAATATGGATTCCATGAAGCTGTAAAAATACCTAATATGAAGTCTTTATTACCTATTCATTTGTAGATTTGGATGTAGGTAATAGCTACTATGAAAAACCCGTTTGACGACAATTATTTTATGAAAAAGGCACTGCAAGAGGCCGAAACCGCTTTTGAAAATGGTGAGGTGCCCGTGGGCGCCGTGGTTGTGATCAACAATCGAATTATAGGCCGGGCGCATAATTTAACGGAGAAATTGCATGATGTAACCGCACATGCCGAAATGCAGGCCATAACGGCGGCTTCCAATTTTTTGGGGGGTAAATACCTTACTGGATGTACAATGTACGTGACCTTGGAGCCCTGCCAGATGTGTGCCGGGGCCTTGTATTGGAGTCAGATTTCCAAATTGGTGTACGGGGCAAGGGATTTGGAAAGGGGCTTTGGCGTCATGGGAACAACACTTCATCCCAAAACTGAAGTGGTCAGTGGAATTATGGAGTTGGAATCAGCGGAATTGCTAAAACGCTTTTTTATCCAAAAAAGAAATCTGAATTAACGTCCGTTCGATTTATTGGAAATTGATCTCCGTATTAAAATGTTTTAATAAAGAAACCCTGTCATTCCGAACGAGGAACGAGGAGGAATCTCATTACGCGAGATGTCTCGTCGCTCATACTTCGCTCTGTCGACATGACACAGATATATTCCAAATGATTAATTAACTTGACTCTTTTGAATGCTGTTTACTTCGAACAGACGTTAAATTAAGTGGGTCCACACGATATTAGTTACAAAAAAACCCGAGCAAATAGCTCGGGCGAATGCGTACTCAAAATAAAATATTACGATCAAATAATTTGGACCTGTCCGGCTACCAAACCTTTTCTTCCTTCTTCTTCTACATATTCTACCTTGTCACCATCATTCAACTGTAAACCGTTGAGTGCTGTTACATGAACAAAAATGTCCTTGCCTGTTTCATCGTTGGTAATAAATCCATAACCCTTGGATTCATTGAAAAATTTTACTGTACCAGTCATTAGAAATAGTAATGTGTTAAAGTGCGAAAGTAATCCTTTTGTAATAGAATGGTTTAAATTGAATTTAAATAATCTAAAAATTATTGATTTTCATCTTTTTTCCGCTCTTTCTTTCGCATTTTTCTAATGTTTTCTTCGGTTAACATATAATCCTTCATTTTTTTACCCTTGCTTTCCTTGTAGAGAAATAGGGGCATGGCAACCAAAAACAGGCCAATCGTGCCAAAACCAATGAATTTGTTTCCCATGGCGTTCGCCTCGGGTTTTATATGAAAGCCGTAAATAATGGAACCAAAAGAAGCCAAAACGATGGCCACTATCAGATATTTCAATTTCATTTTAACGCGTATAAGTGATCAATTTTCTTCTGTAGGCCGTCAATAGCTTTGATTTGGAAACAAATCCCAGGTATTCGTCTTCTTTGATAACGGGAAGGTTCCAGGCGCCACTATCCTGAAATTTTTGCATTACCTGTTTCATACTGTCCGATGTGTAAAAAATAAATTCCGGGGGCCGGTGCATATAATCCTTTACAAAGGTGCTGTCATATTTTTTGGTATCAAACATAAATTCCCGAATATCATCCAACAACACAACACCTACCATTCGCTTTTCAACAAGTACCGGAAAAATATTTCGGTTCGATTTGGAAACCGATTCGTGCAACATTTCCCCCAAGGTCATTTCGGGATGTACGGACTTGAAGTTGGTTTCGATCACGTCATCCAATTGCATCAATGTAAGTACGGCCTCATCCTTATTGTGGGTCAACAGTTCCCCCTTTGCCGCCAGCTCCTTGGTATAAATGGTATAGTCCAAGGTGTTTTTGGTAATGAGGTATGATATGGAGGCGGTAATCATTAGGGGAACAAAGAGTTGGTATCCGCCCGTGATTTCCGCAATTAAAAAGATTGCGGTCAACGGGGCATGGATGACCCCGGCAATTAGGCCGGCCATACCAATTAAGGTAAAATTGCTCTCATTGACCTGAAAACCAAAACCGATATTATTGATGATTTTGGCCACCACATTGCCCAGGGCGCTGCCCATGACCATGGTAGGGATAAACACACCTCCTGCACCACCGGCCGCAAAAGTGGTGGTCATGGCTATGGCCTTAAAAATAGTAATACCAAAGAGCAGGGCAATTACGACCCAAATGTTGTCCAGATAATCATTGAAGGGGGTGTTTCCCAGAGCTATCAATGCCCTTCCATCCAACAGATCGTTGATAAACCCAAAACCCTCCCCATAAAGCGGTGGAATAACGTAGAGCATGGCGCCAATGGCAATCCCCCCGATCAAAAGCTTGTATTTTGGACTTTTAAAAGGTTTGAACAATGAAAGGATCCAGAAGTACATTTTTGTAAAATACACGGAGGCAATCCCGGTACCCAATCCCAAGACAATGTAGAAAAGCGTATCCTCGAGACGGAACCCTTCTGAAAGTGAAAAATTGAACAGGGTTTCGTTCCCCAGAAAAAAATAGGAGGTAAGCACTCCGGATATGGATGCCAATAACAGGGGCAGCACGGATAACATGGTCAGGTCCAAACTAAAGACCTCAACGGCAAAAATAATGGCTGCTATGGGGGACTGGAAAATGGAGGCTATGGCCCCTGCGGATGCACAGGCGATCAGGAGGGAGCGGGTCTTTGCCTCAATATGGAAAAATCGGCTCAGGTTTGAGCTTACGGCGGCTCCGGATTCAATTGCAGGGCCCAGTAACCCGACGGAACCTCCAAACCCCACGGTTAAAGGTGCGGCAATTAAAGGGGAGTATATTTTTTTGATGTCCAACAGGCCCTTGTTTTTGGACAGGGAGAACAAAATGGAGGAAATGGCATGGCCCAAGGGGTGTTTATGGATAAACTTCACATATAGATACACCAAGGCAAGACCCATAACGGGCAGGATAAAATACAATTGGTTTTGGGAAATACTGATTCCTTTTTCAAGAAGGGCCTCAATAAAATAGGTGAGGTTTTTTAAGGTTACCGCAACCAATCCTGCCAAAAACCCTACCAAAACGCTCATGATCTGTATAAAGGTCTTGTTGGAGATATTTCGGTATCGCCATTTGAGGAATCTTTTTAAGTATGTTTTTGTGGTGTACAAGTTTTGTTGTGTTCTCGCAAAGGTAAATAGAGCTAATAGGTTTTAAAAGCCCAAAAGGTCTGTAATAATGTATTCTTACTTTTGATGGACGAAGAATCTTGACAATTTTGGATGCTTGACTTTTTGTAGTTTTGACCAAAAATTGGACTTGTTAGCAATAAACAAGAGAGAAAAAGTGTTTACCTGAAAGGATATATGTATTACAGAAGAAAATATATACTCGCTCTAATCCAACAATTTGGAGGAAGTTTGGATAATTTGAACTTCCAAAAGTTACTGTTTTTAGCCACTAGAAAACAGGATAAAAAGGCTTTTGATTTTGTTCCCTATAAATATGGTTGCTTTTCGTTTCAAGCGAATCAAGACCTTACCACAATGATTAAGCTTGGAAATGTTGAACGAGAAAATCGCACATGGAATTGTATAGATAAGACCGACTATAAGAGAGAACTCAGGAAAGAAGATGTTGTATCAATAAACTGGGTCTATTCAACTTACAAAGATTTTGAATCAGAAGACTTAATCAAAGAAATCTATACAAAATACCCCTATTTTGCGATTAATAGCAAGATTGTCGATAAGGTTCTAGATGAGGAGGAATTGAACAAAGTCAATTCTCAAAAACGCACATTTGACAACTCCATGTTTTTTACCATTGGCTATGAAGGAATTAGTTTAGAGAAATACTTAAACAAGCTAATCATCAATAATGTAAAACTATTGGTAGATGTTCGGAAGAACTCCTTTAGCATGAAATACGGCTTTTCAAAAAGTCAACTTCAAAATGCTTGTGAAAGCATTGGGATTAAGTTTATTCACATCCCACAATTGGGAATACAATCGCAAGAGCGAAAAGAATTAAATTCCCTTGTCGATTATCAAAACTTATTTGACAACTATCAAAAAACCACACTACAGGAAAATAAAAGTTACCTCGAAAAATTGAAGGACTTATGTGAGGAGTACAAACGAGTAGCTATTACCTGTTTTGAGAAAGAGGTATGTATGTGCCATAGAGGGGTAGTCGCTAAAGAGCTTGGGAAAATGGAAGGTTGGGAAATCACACAAAAAAACCTTTAGCGAGTCCTTGAAAACCAAAGTCCTGATAACCGTAAAAACCTATCCCACATTATCAACTAAATATGATGAGTTGGTATGTACTGCAGGATTTACGGAGGACGGTTCTTGGATAAGAATTTATCCTGTAGAGTTTCGAAAAAAGGCCTACAAAGACCAGTATAAAAAATATGATTGGGTTGAAGTTGATTTGGTGAAAAACGATTCCGATTTCAGACCAGAGAGTTATCGCCCTGTGACTGCTAATACTTCCTTTGAAAAAGTTGATGAACTGGACACCAAAGGGAATTGGGCAAAACGCAAGGATATAGTATTAAAAAAAGTCCATAACGATTTAACCAAACTTATAGAAGAAGCACAAAACAGGGATATTGGCACTTCCCTGGCTGTTTTCAAGCCCTCAAAAATCGTTGATTTTATTATTGAGCCTGTTGACCGTGAATGGGACGATAAAAAATTGGCAAGTTTACAGCAATTCAATTTATTTGAAAGCACAGATAAGGGTTTCGAGGTTGTTAAAAAACTACCTTATAAATTTTCATACAAATTTGAAGATGTTCAAGGTCGTCAAAGCACTTTGATGATAGAAGATTGGGAAATTGGACAACTCTTTTGGAACTGCTTGAACAGGGAAGGAAACGAAGAAAGAGCTTGTGAGTTGGTTAAGAAAAAATATATTGATGATTTTGCTAAAACTAAGGATTTACACTTGTTCTTAGGTACGACAAAACGCTTTCATTTTACGGGGAGAAACCCATTTGTGATAATAGGTACTTTTACTCCAAAAATTGAAATCCAAACTAAGCTAGATTTCTAATAATCTAACCTCAAATGTAACTCCTTCAATTGCCCTTGATCAATTGTTGCCGGGGCATCGATCATTACGTCCCGGCCACTATTGTTTTTGGGGAAGGCGATAAAATCCCTAATGGTTTCCTGTCCACCCAAAATGGCGACCAATCGATCTAAACCAAAGGCAATACCGCCATGTGGCGGAGCGCCATACTGAAAGGCATCCATCAAAAATCCAAATTGGGCTTTGGCTTCTTCGGGAGTAAAACCTAAATGCTTAAACATAATGGCCTGTATTTCCTTATCGTGGATCCGAATGGACCCCCCCCCAATTTCATTGCCGTTCAGCACCAAATCATAGGCATTGGCCCGTACCGCCCCGGGATCGGAATCCAGGAGTCCCAATTGACCGGGTTTTGGGGAGGTGAAAGGATGGTGCATGGCGTGGTAGTGTCCTGTTTCTTCATCCAACTCCAACAAAGGGAAGTCAATGACCCAAAGCGGGGCAAATTCATCGGGTTTTCGCAAACCCAATCGCTCCGCCATTTCCATACGCAAGGCACTAAGTTGGCTTCTTGTGGAATTTCTTTCCCCGGAAAGGACACAAATCAAATCCCCTTTCTGGGCTCCTGTGGCCAGAGCCCATTTGGCCAAATCTTTCTGACCATAAAATTTGTCGACGGAAGATTTATAGGAACCGTCTTCATTGCACTTTACATAGACCATTCCCTTGGCCCCTACTTGCGGCCGTTTTACCCAATCAATGAGTTTGTCAATTTCCTTTCTGGTGTAGGAAGCAGCACCTGGAACGGCAATACCCACTACCAATTCTGCAGCATTGAAAACGTTGAAATCCCTGTGCTGTGAAACTTCATTGAGTTCGCCAAACTCCATGCCAAAACGGATATCGGGTTTGTCATTTCCATACCGTTTCATGGCTTCATCATAGGTCATTCGGGGGAAATCCCCTACCACTACACCCTTGGTTTCCTTAAGCAGGTACTTGGTCAATCCTTCAAAGGTGTTAAGAATATCTTCTTGTTCCACAAAGGCCATTTCACAGTCTATTTGGGTGAACTCCGGCTGACGGTCCGCCCGGAGATCTTCATCCCTAAAACACTTTACGATCTGGAAGTACTTATCCATTCCCCCTACCATAAGTAATTGTTTAAAGGTCTGGGGGGATTGGGGCAGGGCGTAGAATTGGCCTTCGTTCATCCGGCTTGGCACCAAGAAATCACGTGCCCCTTCGGGGGTGGACTTGATCAAATAAGGGGTTTCCACCTCAATAAATCCTTGGTCGGACAGATATTTACGAATCTCCATGGTAACCTTATGCCTAAAGATGAGGTTGTTTTTTACTGGATTCCTACGAATGTCCAAATAACGATATTTCATCCGAAGGTCTTCCCCACCATCGGACTCATCCTCAATGGTAAAGGGGGGAAGCAGTGCTTCATTGAGAATGGCGAGCTCATTGACCAGTACTTCTATGGCGCCGGTTGGAATATTGGGGTTTTTGGAGGCGCGTTCAATGACCTTGCCCTTTATCTGTAGTACGGTTTCCCTTCCCAGGTTTCGGGCTTGTTCCAAAAGATCTTTTGGAGTCCGTTCTTCATCAAAGACGAGCTGCGTTATCCCGTAACGGTCGCGTAGATCTATCCAGACCACAAAACCTTTATCACGTAATTTGGCAATCCAACCACTTAAAACGATCTGTTGGTCAATATGCGAAGCTCCTAATTCGCCACAGGTATGGGTTCTGTACATGAATATACATTTTGAACGGCAAATTTAGTGAGTTCCATTTTTTTGCTGGGACATTTTTTGCCCAGCTTTTAAAATACCGTTTATACGGTTTTTTTGACCGTTTATACAGAATATAAATTTTTATAGTTTTTCTTACAAAAATTCAACCATCTATAAAACAAGTATTTACATATTTAATGTAAATTTAATGTAAATAAATAGTTACTTTAAAATGAATTAAAAGTAAAATAATTTGTATATTTGTATCGTTAATGTTAAAGATAGAAATAACAAACCCATATATTATGAAGAAAGTATTATTGATTCTTGCGGTTATGTTTTCGGTTGGTATGTACGCGCAAAATACCAAACCGACTTTGGAAAAAGTGGGGAAAATGGTAAAAGCTACATATTTTCATGAAAATGGTGAAATAGCACAAACAGGTTATCTGTTAAAAGGTAAATTACACGGACAATGGTTCATGTACGATGTAAAAGGTAAGAAAATTGCCTCTGGGAAATATGTGGATGGCAAAAGGGAAGGAAAATGGTTTTTCTGGGAAGGCGAAATTTTAAGGGAGGTGGATTTTGAGAACAATCGAATTGCCTCTGTAAAGAATTGGAACCAATCAGAAGTGGTTTCGGTACAATTATAGTTAACGGTAATGAATTAAAAAAGCCCCGGACAAAATGCCGGGGCTTTTTTTATACCTGCTTTTAAGGGCTATGCCGCCATGCCCAATTCTTCTTTTTTCTTCTCTACTTTTTGTATTCTGTTCCTTTTGATGCGGACCTTTATTTTGTAGACGATACTGAACAAAATTGGAACCACCACCAAGGTGAGGAATGTGGCCACAATAAGACCATAGATTACCGTCCAGGCCAAGGGACCCCAAAAAATAACATTGTCACCACCAAAATAAATTTGTGGATTGAACTCACTGAGCAAGGTAAAAAAGTTAATGTTAAAACCCGTTGCCAGCGGAATTAAGCCAAGAATGGTGGTAATGGCAGTAAGCAATACAGGACGCAATCTTGCCTTTCCTCCTTTTATTACGGCTTCATAAAAGTCATTTGGCGCCAACATATCCTCTTCATTGAGACCAAGGGCCACTTTTTTACGGTCTATCAGCAATTGTGTGTAATCCAAGAGCACCACTCCATTATTCACAACAATTCCCGCCAAGGATATGATTCCCATCATGGTCATCATAATCACAAAAGCACTACCGGTCAATACAATTCCCCCAAATACGCCTATTAGGCTTAAGAAGATGGCCAACATAATGATTGCCGGTTTTGTGACCGAGTTAAATTGAAATATCAAGATGAAGAAGATCAATCCCAATCCAGTGAAAAAGGCACCCATCAAGAAGGCCATTTGTTTTGCCTCTTCTTCCAATTGCCCGGTATAATCTATTTTAATGGCGCTGGGAAGTTCCGCGAAAGAGGTCATCTCATCCTGAATTTTGCTCACCACTGCGCCAGCATCCGTAAATCCGGGGGCCAAAGCGGAATAAACGGTCACTACCCTTCGGGTATCCCTATGTTTTATAGCGCTGAACCCAGACGTATTCACTTGTTTGGCCACTGCAGAAACAGGTACTTCCTTGATTTGACCGGAAGACTGGTCCCTAAAGGTCACCCGCTGGTTAAAGATGGCACTGGTATTGTATCGATTTTCCTTATTGAAACGCACATAGATGTCATAATCCTCCCCGTCTTCTTTATAGATTCCTGCTTTTGCCCCAAAGATGGAATTCCTAAGTTGTTGACCAACCATTCCTGTAGGCACGCCCAACTCCCCTGCTTTCTTACGGTCTACCTGGACCACCATGGAGGGTTTGGATTTGTTCACATCAATTTTGAGTTCATCGACTCCGGGAATGTTTTTGGAGTTAATGAAATTTCGCATTTTTTCGGCGGTATTGATCAACTCCGTATAATCATTGCCCTCCAATTCAATATTAATGGGATAACCCACCGGAGGACCAATGGCATCTTTTTCGACCGATATCGCTACTCCGGGATAGATATCCTTAAGGGCTTCCTGAACCTTCTTTAGCAGTTCATTACTATCTGCCCCATCTCGATATTTGTATTCCCGCATGGTGGCGGTAATCTTTCCCCGGTGTGGCATTTCTGCCTGGGAACCACCATCGGTTTGCGGATTGCCTGCCCCTTCCCCAACTTGTGATACGGCACTTTCCGTTAGGAAGTTGTAGCCTCCATTCATATAGGAATCCTCATTGATGATATCGTACACCCTTTTTTCAATATCATTAGTGATGGTATTGGTTTTTTCTATATCCGTGCCCTCAGGATATTCAATGTAGACGATAATCTGGTTTGGGGTGTTGTCCGGGAAGAACTCCACCTTGGTACGCTGGCTCCCCACGGAAGCCCCAAAGCCCATAAATGCAATGATCAATAGGACAAATGTTCCAATGGCGATGTAAATTGGCCTTCTTGCCGAAAGTGCATACCGCAAGGTTTTTTCGTACCAGCGTTCCCACTTTGGCAAAATTTTGTTTTGGAATCCATTGGCCCACTTTCTAAGGAACAGGCGATAGCCCCAAAGCAAAATTCCGGTTACGATCATCAAGGATCCCAATGCGCGATATTCCCCTCCAAAAATTAAAATGATCACTCCAAAAGTTCCCATAATGGCCGTTAGCCGGATAATCTGTGCAAAGGGCATTTCCTCATCCTCGGTTTTCATGAACTGGGAAACCAAAACGGAGTTAAAGAAGATGGCCACAAAGAGGGAAGATCCCAACACCACGGACAGGGTTACCGGGAAGTAAATCATGAACTGTCCCATGACCCCGGGCCATAAACCTAATGGAATAAAGGCCGCGACGGTTGTTGCAGTGGAAATGATAATGGGAAAGGCAATCTCTCCAATCCCCTTTTTTGCCGCCTGGATCCTTGACATTCCCTCTTTATCCATTAGGCGATAGACATTTTCCACTACCACAATTCCGTTGTCCACCAACATCCCAAGTCCCATAATTAAACCAAACAGGATCATGGTATTCATGGTATAGCCCAAAGTGTTCAGGATCATTAAGGACATGAACATGGACATAGGGATGGCAAACCCCACAAAAAGCGCATTCTTAAAACCAAGGAAGAACATTAATACGGTAACCACCAGGATGATCCCAAAGATGATATTGTTCACCAAATCGTCTACCTGTCCAATAGTTTTTGAGGATTGGTCATTGGCAATGGTAATTTCCAGGTCCTGGGGGAACACATTTGCCTTGGCATCCTCTACGATTTCCTGAATTTGTTCCGCCGCGGCAACCATATTCTTTCCGGCGCGCTTTTTAACATCCAACATGACCACTGGATGACCAAATTCGCGGGCATAAGTGGTCTTGTCCTCCTCTTTAAAGGAGATTTTTGCAATATCCTTAAGGTAGATGGGATTGTTGTTTTCAGATTTTACGACAAAATCCTCCAGTTCCGAAGGGCTTTCAATCTCTCCAAGGATCCTTATGGTCCGTCGTTGGCCGCTTGTAATCAAGTTGCCTGCGGAAATGGTTGTATTTTCCTGACTGATCTTGCTGATCACATCATCAAAACTCACCTGGGCGGCCATCATTTTATAGATATCCACGGCCACTTCCACTTCCTTTTCCTGTGCGCCCCGGATATCCACTTGCTTTATTTCCTGGAGACTTTCAATCTCATCTTCCAAGTACTCGCCAAATTCCTTGAGTTTATCCACTGGATAGTCTCCGGAAATGTTGATGTTGAGAATGGGAATTTCCTCGGACATACTTAAATCGAAGACGTTGGGCTCTACCTTGGCATCGTTGAAGGTAGGCCAGTCTTCCCCGGCCGTCTGCGAGTCTACTTCGTCCTTTACCTTTTGTTTGGCAGCTTCAACAGAGATTTTTTCATCAAATTCAACAACGATGATCGAATAATCCTCCTGAGAGGTCGAAGTAATCTCGATTACATTGCTTACCGTTTTTAACTCGTCCTCCAAAGGGTCGGTTATGAGCTTTTCAATATCCTCCGCAGTGTTTCCCGGATAAAGGGAACTGATATAAATCTTGGTTTCCTTGATTTCAGGAAAGTTTTCCCTGGGCATACTGAAATAGGCCGATGCGCCCAGGAAAAGTATCACGACAATCAAAACATACATTGTGGTTTTGTTGTCAATGGCCCAAGAGGCCAGCTTAAATTCCTTGTTTATGCTTTTTTGCTGTTTTCCCATAATGTTTTTTAATTGGTCGTTAATCCTAAACCATCGGAATGGACCTTTACTTTTTGTCCATCGCGAACACTGCGTGCCCCTTCATCAATAACACCATCACCACTGTTGATTCCCGATAGGACTTCCACGTGGTCCCCTTGGGTTTTTCCTGTGGTTATGATGGCCTTTCTGGCAACCATTCCGGAATTGGAAGAATCCGCTTCCACCAGGTACACATATTGCTCTCCCTCGGCATTTTCCGAAACAATGCTTTGGGGGATCAAGATGGCACTCTCATTGGTGTAATCATTGATCATTACCCTGGCAGTAAGGTTTGGCTTAATTTTTCCCCCATTGGCAGGCACCGGAATCTCTGCGGTAAAAGCCCTATTGGCGGGATTTATAAAATTCCCGGTTTGCCTTACCTTGGTGGTCACACTGTCTCCCAGTACGGGAAAATAGACTTTGGCCTCCTTATTGGCGGTGACATTGGGGAGATGGCTTTCCGGAACTTCCACTTCAATGTACATATCGGAAAGGTTAACGATCCGAAAAACTTCAGAGCCTTGACCGGGAGCTACAACCGTACCCTGATCCTTGATGACGTCATCTATGATTCCGGAGAATGGGGCCCTAATACTGGATTTTGCCACCTGGCTTTGCATCTGCGCTACTGCACTTTCTTGTGCTTCATATTGCGTTTTTGCCTGTAAATATTGAATTTCTGAACCAATGTTCTGCTCCCACAATCTTTTTTGGCGTTCAAAAGTGGTCTTGGCCAAGTCCAACTGTGTTTCCATTTGGGTCAATTGACTGGATAGGCCACCATCATCTATACTGGCCAAAAGCTGTCCTTTAGCTACATTTTGGCCTTCTTTTACATAAACGCGTTGCAGCGTTCCGGACATTTCCGGATATATGAGGACATTTTGTTTGGTCATAACGTCTCCCTGCAGCTCCAAATAGTGATTAAACTTTTCTTCTTTTGCTTTAAAAGTGGTCACCAGAGGTAGCTTGGCGTTGTCATCTTTTGCGGCCAAGGCGGAATCCAACAGGGCAATTTGGCCTTCCAATGCCTTGAGTTGGGTCTCTACCTCCGTCCTTTTTGCCCGAATCGTCTTGACATCCGCACCCAGTACGTCTTCAACTGAGCTGGAGCTTCCACCACCACAAGAGATGATGACCAATGCCGTAAGTATAAGTAAAACAATTTTTTTCATTTTGATTGATTTTATTTGTTTAAAATAATTTCCAAATCAGTCTTGCGGTTGATCACATCTACCATGGACTGCAGGTATTCTTGCTGGGTATCGTATAATTGGGTCTGTGCTTGGCGCAGTTCAAAACTGGTGGCCAGGCCTTCGGAATATTTTATCTGGTTTTTGTTTTCAATCCGTTCCGCCAGCTCCAAATTATCCTTGGAGGTCTGGTATTCCTCTATGGCCAGAATGTAATCGCTTTTGGCATTTTCCAATTGCAACCTTACTTGTTCCTGGGTTTCCGTAAGCTGGGTCTTTGCTTTTTCATAGGCAATTTTGGCCCGTTGGGTACTGGCACTTCTTCCCAAAGAACTAAAAATGGGAATGTTCAGGTCCACTCCAAAGGTGGAGAAGCCGAACCATTGTTGGCCTTGACTTAGAAAGTTGAATTGGTCGCTAAAGGAGTTTCCCCCATAGTTGATAAAAGCGTTTAATGTGGGCAGTGCCCTACTTTTTGCCAATTTTAACTCAAAGAATCGTTGCTCATTAAGGTTAAAGACCGTCTTGTAGTCTATATTTTCTTCCATTACAAGCTGGGTATCCAAAAGGCCGTAATCTATTTTCCTTTGCGTAAGGGCATCCAGATTTTCGGTCAATTGGGTAGGATTGTCCAAAGGGATGCCCATCATGAGGTTGAGCATCTGTAAGGTAATCTTTTCCAATCGCCTTGCATTCTTCAATTGGTTGTCCACGGAGGAAAGGGTAATCTGTAACTGATCCACGCTCTCTTCATCCCCCAGGCCGTTTTCAAAAATCTTTTTGGTCTCATAGAGGTTTTTCTCCAAAGTGGCCGTGTTCTTTTCAAAGATGGCCACGCTCTCTTGGGCCAGCAATACGTTGCCATAGGCTTCTACCACGGACCGCGTGACATCCAAATCGGTTTTTTCCTTATTGTTCTTGCTAAATTGAACAAAGGCCTTGGTGGCCTGTACACCTACAATATAGGATCCATCAAAAATTTGCTGTCTTAGCGTGCCAGTTGCGGTCACTTGTTGTGGTTGTCCCAGAGGTGTCTCGAAAAAAGTACCTGGAGGTTGCCCTGCGATTTCCCCGGGCAATTGGACCACCTGTTGTTTTATTTGGTTTTGGTAGGACACACTTCCATCTATTTGGGGCAATCCGGAGGCAATGGTTTCCCATTTTTGCTTTTGGGCGTCCACCAAATCCCTACTGGCATTGATGGATTGGTAGTTGTGTTCCAGCGCATAGGCTATAGCCTCATCCAAAGAAAAGGAGGTTTTGGTTTCCTGTGCACTTAGTGGTACGGACCAAAACAATAGTAGTATACTTAGTTTGATGATCGTTCGCATTTATTCTTGATTTGAATTGATGATTTCGTTCAGTATTTTCCGTCCTTTGGGGGTGACGATCCCCCTTAGATGGTATTCTAGAAAGTAGTCTTCCAGCTCAACTTTATTGAATAGGGATACCGGAAAAAGATCGTGGTCACTTAAACTTATGGCACCGGAAAAATAAATACGTGCCACAAACTGCACGTTTAAATTCTCCCGGTAAATACCAATCTCCATTCCCCTTCTAATGTTATCGACCAGACAGTCCTGCATCACCTCAATCTCCTTTTTCTTTAAGGTTTCAAAGAGTCTGGGATAGTATTTCTGTAACTGGTAAAGTGTGGAGGCCTTCTCGTCCTTTAAACGGGACATCACAAATTTTTTGATTTCATATAACTCTTCGATCGGATTTTTCTTCAGGGCAATGATATGGTCTATCCCATTTGATATTTCCCAAAAAAGGTTCATAGTGGCCTCTTCAACCAACTTGGTCTTATTTTCAAAATGACTGTAAATGGTCTTTTTGGATATCCCCATTTCATGGGCCAAATCATCCATGGTCACACTTTTAAACCCGTAGTTTAAAAAAAGATCGGTCGCCTTATTTAAAATGTCGTTTCTCATTTGAGGGACCAAAACTAAACTGGAAACTGTAAAAACAAAAAAAGTTTCCAAAGTTTTACATTTATTTAACGAGTTTCTAATCTTCTACAAACCTTGTTTATAATGACGTAGGAATAGGATGAAATTGGACCGAGTTGTGGTTTTTTTGCCTGAAATGGTAAAAAAGCCGCTGAATCTGGGGGACCTACGCCTAACATGGATACGGTTATTCTTTTTCTCCATGGTTTCTCTGTTTTTCCACGTAGGCCTTAAAGGCGGACTCTCCCTCTTCTTTCCAAAACCTATCGTAATATTTCCATTCTGAAAAGTCCTTTCGGAGCGGACCGCAGGACTTTGGGGTTCGCTGGGATTTCCATTTTCTTTTGTATTTCTTTCCCGGGCCATTTCCCCCACCAAAACCAAAAATGATTTTGGCCAGTATAAGGATTCCGAAGGCCTGCCAGTACGTAATGGTCGTTAATCCAAATAGTTCTGGCATCAACCAGTTCCATAATAGCATTACGACATAACCGATAAGGAAGAGCAATCCCACCATAAACAGGGCAAAAAAGAAGATTTTAAAACCCTTGGCCACATAATCGGTTACCTTATGTTCTATCTTTTGTTCCAATTCATTTTTGTAATCCATGATCTTTATTTTTTATGAAGTTATGTTGTGTTCCAGTTTTTTTAAGAGGAGGGACATGGCCCTATGCCTTCTGGACATTAAAGTACCTTCGGGAATCCCCGTTTCCGTTGAAATCTCCCTGTAGGAATAGCCCTCAAAGTCAACGGCAAGAATAATATCCCGATATGGGAGTTTTAATTCCATGATGGCCGTCTTTAATTGATTGATGACGTGCGTTGGATAAGGAAAATCTTCCGTTCCGTAAAACAAGTCTGCAAATTCCGTCCAAAGGTGGTCCAAATCACTTTCCTCGTAGCGTTTTTCCTTTTTTGTCCGCATAGTGTCTATTATTCTGTTCTTAATTGCGCTGTACACAAAACCGGGAATGTTGTTTATGGGCAGCGCACTTTCCGGTCTGGAGAATATCCTAAGGGCCACATCTTGGAGTATATCCTCGGCATCCCTATCGGCCGTATCATCAATTTTAGAGGTAACATACCCTTTTAGTGCATGGTACTCCTCTGCGAAAAATGCCGATATTTTTAGTTGGCTATTGTTTTTCGGACTCATCCGTTAGCATTTTTATGCCCTTATTCACCTTTAAAGACGATGGATTTAAAATCCATTGCATTTTTTTTGAAATTTTCTACTTCTGTTGGACGTGCATACAACTTAATTGTAACAGGCAATGTATTTTTAAGCAAAATTATTCGCATGCAACGCCTTACTTTTTATCAGAAACAGTTTGTAGCGTATTTGGAAAGTTATCAAGGCCCCCAAGAACCCAATGGACTGTATGATCCCGTTGCCTACATTCTGGGTTTGGGCGGAAAACGATTGCGTCCTGTACTTACACTAATTGCCGCTGAATTGTTTGGAACAGATTACCGATCGG
The DNA here is from genome assembly GCF_023016285.1 of Muricauda sp. SCSIO 64092. Lineage (GTDB taxonomy): Bacteria > Bacteroidota > Bacteroidia > Flavobacteriales > Flavobacteriaceae > Croceivirga. The sequence goes on along the minus strand of NZ_CP095413.1, from coordinate 2,062,721 downwards.
CACTGGATGCGGCAATGGCCGTGGAAGTGTTCCATAACTTTTCCCTGGTCCATGATGATATTATGGACGATGCCCCATTGCGAAGGGGAAAACAAACAGTTCATGAAAAATGGGACATAAACACGGGAATCCTCTCCGGTGATGTTATGCTCATTAATTCCTATCGGTTTTTGGAAAGGTATGAGGGTAATGTGCTCAAGGAACTTTTTCTGTTGTTCAACAAAACGGCAAAGGAAGTGTGTGAGGGGCAGCAATACGATGTGGACTTTGAAACGAGGACGGACGTTACCATTCCGGAATATTTAAAAATGATAGAATACAAAACTTCGGTTTTGATCGCTGCCGCTTTAAAAATGGGTGCAATCATAGCTAGGGCCTCCACAAAAAACCAGGATTTGATCTATGAATTTGGCAAGAACCTCGGTATTGCCTTTCAGTTGCAAGACGATTATTTGGATGCTTTTGGAAATCCAGAGACTTTTGGAAAACAAGTGGGAGGGGATATCATTGAGAACAAAAAAACCTTCCTATACCTTAAGGCAATGGAACTGGCGAACGAAAAGGATAGGGAAACCTTACTGCAGGAATTTGGGGTCCAGCTCAAGGATAATACAGGCAAGGTAGCCCTGGTTAAGAAGCTTTTCACAAGAAGTGGTGCCGTGGGGGCCACAAAAAATGCCATTGTGCATTATACCCAATTGGCCTTTGGTTCACTTTCCAGAATTGAGTGCGATGAAGAAGGAAAAAAAATACTGCGATTTATTGGTGAGAACTTAATAAAAAGGGGTAAATAAATAGTTAAGGGGACCTCAAAGTTTGAAGTCATTCGTATAAAGAATGATATCGTTATGGTTATGGGCGGGGCCGATAACCCTTTTGGATTTCATAAATTGTAGTAAGGGTTTGTATTTTGTGTAGTGCCGCATTACGGTTGAATAATCGGCTAGATTAGCCTTTTGTAAAGCTGTGCCTCAGGCATCCACATCATATAAATAGCTGCCAAAAAGAGGTGTCCCGTTAAAAAACCTAAAAGGGATTAAAATTTTCTGTTTTTGAAGAGCAACTTTAAAAAAATACTTTAAGAATGTTTAGAGTTAAGATTAAGTTTTGTAAATCTTTGTTTGAATATATAAAAAGAAATATCTTGCAAATACTGTTGAATAAATTTACAAAAAATGAAAAAATCAATCTTATTAATTCTAGTTTTGGTAGCTTATGCCTGTGATGTTGAAGAATCAGAGGCTGTAGAGACCGCAGAGATTATTGCTGTAGATTACTTAAAAAGTGAACAATCTTTTACCTTTGATGAGGGGTTGGAGTTGGTTAAAATTGAAATGGAATGTTTATATCCATGCGCTCAACAATTTGATAAAAAAACCAAATTTCAATTCGATGATGTCCAGTATGTAGATTTCACTCCTGAAATAATAGGTAATACTGTAATTTTCAAAAAAGAATATAATATACCAGAAGAATATCATAACTATTGGGATAAGAGCAAAAAATTTAAATTAACATTTGAGAAAAAATTCTAGTCATGAGATATTTGTTCGTTCTACTAATTTTTGTTTCTCAAAAAATAGCTTCTCAAACCCTCGAAGTACTGGATGGGGAAGAATATTTCGCAACAATTTTGCTTATTGATGCTAAAAAGGCTGGAGTTGGATTAGGAGCAACTGAGAAAAAGAATAATTATCCAGGCAGGCTAGAAATGGAAATTGTGAACACGGAGGACCCTCAGGGCTTTAAAGTTATACGAGTAGATGTATATCGTCTTTTAGAATCTAGAGGAGGGCGCATTACAAGAGTTTTAGCAAGAAACTTTTCGCAATCTAGACCACTTGAAATTGGGGAAATTGAAGTGTGGGGTGTAAAACTAAAGGGTGGTGTGGCTAAAGCCACTTATAAGGTAATTCTTCCGGCGAGGGAAGTAGACAGACCAACTCGTGTAACTCCAACTAGGGGGCCTACTAGTCCTAGTAGAGGCAATGGCGGTCGGAGTAGGAGTAATCGGTGATACGCATATTTGGGTTTGGTCATAAATTATCCACCTATTTGTATGGATTCGTTTCAATTGGGGTTAGGTACCGTATTTTTTCGGCATTTATCGGATTAGCATTAAAATGCTATCTCCGAATTCGACAAAATTTAGGAATCGCTTTTCAACTTTGAGATTACCATAGATGTCCTTGCCGAATAAGGCGGTACCACAGCATTGAAAACAGGAAAACGAACGGCTTTCAGTGGCTTTTAAAAAGGGAATAAAAAAGGCCGAAACCTCTTGGGTAGGAATTTAAGGAAACCAACCGTTTAAAAAAGCCTGCCCCAAAGCGCCTTGATAAATGGCCATGGTTTTGGGGCAGCCATAATGTACAGTTCCTCAAAGGGGGAGGTGTCTTGGTCCAAAAACTTAAAGATAAGTTGTGGTTTGCGACGTCTAAAAAGGGATTCAAATATGTTCCTTCCCAAATGGTTACTCCTAAAAAGAATATCCAATAGCAAGAGATCATAAAACCAAAATCGGTTCTTTTTCTGAAAATCCTTCAGGGGTTTGTTCAACTTAATATGGTTGACCAACTGTGTTACCCTTCTTGTTGAGCTATAAAAGGTATATCCCGTACTGGCCTTTGCCCAACCTCCAGCAATCCCAATTTTTAAAATACGATCGCTGTTTTCCTGGGCAAAATCATGACAGGTCATGGGGATGTTTCCCTGTTCAATATCCGTTATGGTATACTCCGTTATGCCTAAATCTTGCGCAATGTACTCTTCAATTGCCTTTTCGTATTCCGTCTTTTCCAGAACATTTTCCGAGAACAAGGTATACTCTACCAAGGCCTCGGTTGTGGAAAATGGTAGCACGTACATAAAACGGGTATTCCCTTTCTGCGGAATGGAAAAATCCATAAACGTAGCCGTATCCACATCAAAAACAGGGCGATTGGTCTGTATGAACCATCCCAAAAAGTGCTGTTGCAAAATGGGATATTTGGACTGTGATTTTAGGTTTTGGTACTCAAATCGGCTATCGAATATATAGCGTCCCTCAAAGGTTTGGTTTTTGCCCATGACCAAAACCCCATCGTTTTTTTCCACCAATTCCTGAACGCTTTCTTCCAGGAAATCTACGTTGGGGTAGGCCCTTACCTTTTGCAAATAGTGATTGTAAAAGTCAATGCCCCTTAACATTTTGTAGGAATAGGGGGCAATTTCGGGCTTGATGTCCAGTTTTTCCCCGGCGAAATGAATTTTTGGCCACCTTCGGTAAAGGATATCGTCAAACTGCCCTTTACCCGCTTCCCAAAAGCACCAGGTCCTATCGTTTTTATTTTTTTGATCCCGATCAAGGACTAAAATCGATTTGTCCGAAAAATAGCGGTCATTTCCCAAGGCGTCGGCCAATAAAAGGCCAGAAGCTCCTGCACCAATAATAATGTAGTCGTAGATGGGCATTCCTCAAAGGTAACCATATAACCAGAGCTTACCTATCCCAAATAGTAATGGACCACTGAATTAGATACCGTTTTTGGAAATCACTTCCTTATACCAGAGGGCTGATTTTTTAGGGATCCGTTCCAAGGTTTCAAAATCGACATAATGTAGCCCAAACCGTTTTTCGTAGCCGGATGCCCATTCAAAATTGTCCATAAAGGACCATGCAAAGTATCCTTTGAGCGGAATGCCTTCCGCAATGGTTTGCTGGCAAGCTTCCAAATATCCTTTGTAAAATGCAACCCGTAGTGTATCGTCCACTTTGCCATCTACGAGGACATCGGGGTACGAACATCCATTTTCGGTAATGTAAATGTCGGGCTGATCGTACCTGTCGTTTATCCATCTCAAAAGCTTTCGGCAACCCCACGGAACCACCGCCCAATTCATGGAGGTCACCGGCCAATTCGAATCCTGCAAGAGGGTCACGTCCTGATCTTCCGAAATCCCTCCGTTACCATAAACACTGCTTTCCTTCAATCTCCCATTATGATGGGCGGCATACATGGTCGTGTAATGGTTCAATCCAAAAAAGTCGGAAGTTCCTTTGATCAACTCTTTTTCCTGGTCCGTAAACTTTGGTAGCCTGGACCCCAGCCGCTCCCTCATAACTTGTGGATAATCCCCTTTAAAAATAGGGTCGGCAAACCAGGCCAGAAAGAATTCCAATGCACGTTCAGCGGCTTCCAAATCCTTTTGGTTAAGGGTTAGGGGCTCCCTCCAATCGGCATTATTGGTAATGCCTATTTTTCCATTTTGATGCCCATATTCCTTTCGGTAAATGGTAACTGCCTTGGCATGTGCCAAAATCAATTGGTGTGCAGCACGATAGGGTTCGGTGTTGGATGTGCGTCCCGGGGCAAAAACCCCTTGTCCATAACCCAGCATGGCGGCGACCCAAGGTTCGTTTAAGGTAATCCAGCTTTTGACACGATCTCCAAAACGGTCAAAGCAGATTTTGGCGTAATTGGCAAAATGGTCCGGTAACGTGCTTCCCAACCAACCATCATCCTCCAGTTGAAGGGCCAAAGGCAGATCCCAATGGTACAAGGTCACCCAGGGTTCTATACCGGCCCTTAAAAGGGAATCGATCAATTTGGAATAAAATTGGATCCCTTTTTCATTGACGGCACCCTTACCTGTTGGTAGTACGCGGGACCATGAAATGGAAAAACGATAGGCTTTGACGCCCATATTTTTCATGAGTTGGACATCTTCCTCAAACCTATGGTAATGATCACAGGCCAAATTGCCCGTCTCGTTGTTTTTTATCTTACCGGGAATGGAGGCAAAGGCATCCCAGATGGAAGGACCTTTTCCATCTAAATTGGCCGCTCCCTCAATTTGATAGGAAGAGGTGGCCGTACCCCACAAAAAATCATTTGGAAAATGTTTCATTTCTAATTCAGTATAAGCGTATTATTGGTCTCTGCGTTGATTTAGGGCTTCCGTTATCCCAGCCATTTTGGTATTGGTCAAAGGATACCTTACCATTAGGGCGGCGGCTATAATGGTTATGGTACAGGGGACCCAACTCATCAACATTTTGATTCCGGGAATTGCCGCTGGAATGGTGGACATGTCTTGGCCATCATAATGAAAAGCCCCTAAAATCAGTCCGATAATTGCCCCGGCAATACCGCCCCCAAATTTAGTGGCAAAAGAGCCTGCGGAATAAATTAATCCTGTTGCCCTTCTACCATTTTTCCATTCGGAGTAATCTGCCGCATCACCCAACATGACAAAAAACAAGGTTGGGAACATGGCTGCGGCAAATTCCGAAAGGATGCCTATACCAAATATGGCGATGATGTCCTCCGGACCACAAAATACAATAAGGGCATTTGCCAACCCGGAAAACAGTAGGGCAATCATAAAAAGATTTCGCTTGCCCAATCTTTTCCCCAAAGATGCCGTCGCAATTGCCCCTCCAATGGAAGCCAACATGAGCCCTACCAAATAGGATGCGGACAACAGCTGGTCATTCAGGTAGTGGGTAAAGTAAATGATGGTGATGCCCTGTTTAATGGAATTGTATATGTTGAACAATAGTCCAATTGCCAACAATACCAACCATGGTTTATTTGCAATGAGATCCCTGAAATCCTGTTTCAGGTTGTTCAGCTGACCTTTTGGGGGTTGCACCCTTTCTTTAGTAGTATAAAAAGTGATGAGCATAAATAGCGCTAAGAAAGCGGACATGAGATACATGGAATGGCTGTATCCCTTACTTTGGTCAATAATGGAGAAGGATTCCGGATTTAGGTTTTGCTCTCCGCTCACCAGGAACGAATACGTTTCGCCCTTTTTCATCTGAAAACTCTTTGTATGGGTTGGGGAATCCCCACCGTTATCCACCTTAGTGTCCAACCACACAAACTGGGCTATGCCATTTTCCGTTTTGATGCGTACATTTTCAACATCCTTTGAAGCCGTAACGGCCACCTCGAATTTCTCGGGTTTCAATTCTGCTACCTCTATCAAAGGATTGACATTACCAAAATAAATGACCAAAAAAAGCAAGGCTCCCTGTACAAGCATTCCCCCGGCAAAAGCCCCAACCATCCTAAAGGAACCTATACTGATCCGTTCCTTATCATCTCCTGTCATGACCGCCATTAGGGCACCATAGGGAATGTTGTTGGCGGTATAGAGCAATGTAAACAAGATGTACGTGATGTAGGCATAGACCACTTTACCCGTGTCGCTAAAATCAGGGTTGGTGAACAACAGGGCAAGAATGGCTGCCAATGGAACGGCTGTCCAAAGGATCCAAGGTCGGAACTTGCCATATTTGGATTTGGTCCGATCTCCTAAAATACCCATCAAAACATCACTTATCCCATCCCCAAAGCGTGCCACCAAGAAGAGTACGCCCACGGTTACGGGATTGAGGCCAACAACATCGGTATAATAGATAAACAAAAATGTGGCTACTCCGCGCCAGGCAATATTGGCCGCACCATCACCTAGGGCGTAACCAATTTTTTCCTTAAGGGGAACCTTATGTAGAGCCTCCATCTCCATGGATACGGGTTATGGTTTGCGCTCTAAAATAGCGAAAAATTACAAGGGAAATGATACTTGTCTTTCTTGTAACACATTCAATATCAATGTATTTGAAAAAATAATATTGATTTTTAAAAACACCTGGGAGCAGCTACGGACCGTTAAAATATACATGTGCATATGAACATCAAAGACATATCATAGGTAAATCCACTGTTTTAAAGGAAGGAATGGTGTGAAGAAATAGTATCAAAGTTTTTCTACATGTTTTTGAGAAGGCGGTATGGGTACTACCGGGAATCATTGCTATTTTCCTTAAACGTGTTCCAAATCGATTCACGTTGCCCAATTGAAAAGGATTGAAGGGGCGCTTTTTACCCCTCGTGGAGGTGCTTTATAAAATGGAAACATAGCAGCAAATTATTGAATTATATCTTGTTACATTTAAGCCAGATGGGGCAGAACTGAAATTGCCGATGGCTTTGTAACAGATATAATCCCCAATTTCTTTTTTTATTGGTAAATTCCCGGTCAATATCTTTTAAATTAACAAGTTACAAGATAGATTACGATATTGGGATATTCTCTCCTTAGTCCGCACTGAAGACTTACCCACCTTTGGATAGTGATTGAATTAAACAAAATGATTTTTTAGTTTTGGTTATTGTCTTTCCCGCAAAAATTTACTTTTTTTCATTTTGAAGGTTCCATCTGGTTTTTGGCCATATGTTTTTTAGGTAAAGCGGACAGAAACCTTATTTTTAATAGGATAAAGTGTTTTGGAACAAATAAAAACATGGACGCTATTTATCTAAATTGATACCTAAAAACTCGTTTAATTTCTCGGCGGATAAGTTCTTTTCAATAATCTTTCCATTTGCATCAACTAAAAATGTTGTGGGAAAACTTACAATGTCGAGTTTTCTTGTTTCCAATCCATTTTCATCAAGGTAATGTGACCAGGAAAAATTATTTTCATTGATTACCTTAATCCAATTTGGAATATCCTCAGTATTGTCAACAGATATACTGACTATTTCAAATCCATGCTTTTTATACTTTGAATATATTGGAATATACTTGGGCATTTCAAGCAAACAAGGCTTACAAAAAGAAAACCAAAAGTCAATTAATATGTATTTGTTTTTATGGTTTTTTATATCAAAGACAATAGGTTGGTTATCTAAAGACTTTAGGGATATTAATGTATTTTCAAAGGAGAAGTTCTTTTTTTTGATTAGGTTATTTTTAAAAATCTTATACAGCGGAATATTTTGTATTTCCTTTGAAAAGAAAAGAAGTGCATTTTCATAGCTTTTGTTGTATTCAGACCCTGATTTGCAAAACCGATCAATCATAAGCCAGAGGGCGACATAGGAATTTGGATTTTCCCTTAAATGGTTGATAATTGCATGATCTATATCCTTCGAATGTTTCATCCTTTCTTCCCTCGATTTTGAATGCTTTATATTTTGATAAATAGAATCTAGTTTGGTTGATACCAATAGCTCATATTCCTTTTGGGTCTGGGATTTAGTGTTTTCTGAAATTTGAACTTTTCTATCGCGGTTTATAAAGCTTACAGACAAATTCGTATAACCCTCCTCGATAAAAAAAGGAGTTGAAATACCAATTTTTGGCGAATGTAGGTTCATCATTTGCGGATAGGGGGCTTTCCCTTTAAACGAAAAGTTTCCCTTGTCAACTATACTACTAAAATCGTATAATGTAGTGTCCAGGAATTTTTTGGAAATAAAGCCAGGGTAAACGTGGACTGAATCCAAATTGGCCTCCATTTTACCATGGATTTCAAAGGCAATATTGTCTTCTTTTTCTTTACAACAAGAAAGAGCGGCCAACAACCCAAGAAAGACTAAAACATCTTTCATACATTATATGTTTAGTAGATTATTTTTTAATTCAATGTAGTAAATTTATATGGCATAGGGGCTGGTGGAGTTTTAATTAAAAAGCGTAAGTCTTTCGAGAACAAACTTGGCACACTTGCTAAAGTTTAATCATATTGAACATATAGAAAACTAAAAAGGAACCAAAAAACCTACTTGACTTTTTTAGAACCTATTTGGGAATTTGTCAACAGTTTTCTTATGTCCCTTCCTGCCTGGGCAGTGGGGTGGTTTGCGCAGCACATGGTTGAAATTTTGGTCTATCAAGCACTTCGCATACCTTTAAAAAGGACATAAATTTTCGACCGGTTCAAAATGCTTTAAATGAAATTACCCTGAGCCATAGGAATGAAGGTTTACGTTCCAGGTGAAAAATATTATTTTGTATCTTTCCTTATGCGGATTTGAAATTCCAGGATGCTCCGTTGAGGAATTTTAATCGCACAACATTGTTTGTTCGTCATATTTTGGGGATAGTCCGCTTTAGATTTTGAATTGACCTACATGGATAATCAGTGGCTTGGCACCATAGAAAAACTATTTAAGAAGCAATATCAAGGGCTATGTTTACTTGCCTATAGCTATGTTGCAAATCTTGCCGAAGCCGAGGATATTGTACAGGACGTTTTCATCTCGTTATTGACCCGGGAAAATTACGATGTACGGGATATGGAAGGGTACGTTAGGAAATCGGTGAAAAATGCCTGTCTCAATAAAATCAGACGATCAAAAAAAATGGAACCCATTACCGAGAGTGTATTGAAGTTTCCCCTCAACGAAAATCTGCCAAAGAAAGACCATGATGATGATATTAGAAAGGCTGTACAGAACTTACCCCTGCAATGCAAAAAAGTGTTTGAACTCTGTGCCATGGAAGGGCAAAAATACAGTAGTGCTGCCGAAACCTTAAATATTTCCGTGAACACCGTTAAATCCCATATGAAAAAAGCGTATAGGATCCTTCGTGTGGAACTCCAGGACACGCAATCCCTTCTGCTGTTATTATTAATTTCGTATTGGAAGTAGCCTATTTTTGTTTTTTTTCAATTTTAACATCACCCTTTTTATGATATTCTGTGTCCTACTATAAAAGGGCATACCTATTAATCCATGAAATTGGTTTATGGAAATAGCTAAACTTATCGTAAAAAAACTGACGTCCAATCTTTCCGAGATGGAACAGCGGGAATTCGATTCATGGCTACATTCGTCAAATGAAAACAGGAAAATCTTTGATCGGATAGCGCTGATTCAGAAATCCGGTAAGGATATCAGGGAATTGGAAACCTTGGACGAAACCGCCGTTTGGGAAAAGGTACTCCAGAAAATTGACCCAATTGGCCCCTCCCCAAGAAAGCCGCTTTGGACAAAACCTATTTTTAGATATGCCGCTGTTTTTATTGGCCTTTTGGGTATTGCCGCTTGGTACATGTTCAATTCGGTACAAACCTCTGAAGAACGGCTGCCGATGGTCGACAAAAATGCCATTACCCTGCAGTTGGAAAACGGAGAGGTGAAAGTATTGTCGGAGGACGGGTCTTTAACGATCAAAGATGATGAAGGGAATGTTGTGGTGGCCAAACAAGGGACCAACCTCTCGTATTCGGATTCGGTCCCTGTGGATAAATTGGTCTATAATACGTTAACGATTCCCTACGCCAAGCGATTTGGGATAACCCTTTCAGATGGTACCAAAGTACACCTCAATTCAGGTTCTTCCATAAAGTACCCGATCAAGTTCATCAAAGGGCAGCATAGGGAGGTATTTTTAACGGGCGAGGCCTTTTTTGAGGTAAGCGAGGATACAAAACGTCCTTTTATCGTTACCAGTAATGATTTGGTCGTAACGGTATTGGGCACGGCTTTCAATGTAAAGGCATATCCCGAGGACAAGGAAATAAATACGGTTCTGGTCTCTGGTTCCGTAGGCCTTTCCAATAAGAACAAACCGATTGCCGAGCCCATGATACTGGAGCCCGGACATATGGCCTCCTGGGACAAAACCAACGATGCCATGATCATGGAAGCGGTAGATACGGAACTTTACACCTCATGGATCCATGGGAGACTGGTGTTGAAACGAACACCTTTTGCACAGATCATTCCCAAGTTGCAACGGTTTTATGACGTATCCATTACCAATGATTACCCAAGCTTAAATGATAAGGTGTTCACGGCGAGCTATGATATTGAAACCATTGGGGAAGTAATGGAATCCCTTAGCGAAATCATCCCTTTCCATTTTGAGGTCCATGGGGACGAAATCATCATAAACAAACCCGAAAATTGAACAAACTTAAAATACCATTGCCCATGAAATAAATGCCAAAAAAACCACAGATAAAAAAAATCGGGAAATGCTGGTACCATTCCCCGATGGATCAATAATCAACTAGTAGTTAACTAAAATCCTTTAAAATTATGGAAAAATTCAAAGGAATTGGATTTTTTGAGTCCAATTCCGTTAAAATCGGCCTAGCGGTGAAGCTCACGCTCTTTCTCTTACTAGCCTCCATCCTATCGATACATGCCAATATCTATTCCCAGCGGGCCAAGGTTAGCCTAAACTTTGAGGATACGGCCATGCAACGGGTACTTGAGGAAATAGAGGCCCTCACGGACTTTAAGTTCGTGTATATGAACGATGAAATTAATGCGGACCAACGGGTTTCCCTGTCCGCAGATAACGAAAGGTTATCCAGCGTTTTAAAAAGACTGTTTCAACAAACGGATATCTCCTATAAGTTAAGACGAAAACTGATTATCCTGCGTTCCCTTCCCGTGCCGAAGGCTGCCGAGGTGATTCCCCCACCAGAAAAAAACGAGGAAAATCAACAACTTCAAGTATCGGGTACGGTAACCGATGTGAATGGTAGTCCCTTACCAGGAGCAAACGTTCTTGAAAAGGGTACGCAAAATGGGGTGGTCACGGATTTTGATGGCAAGTTTACCATTTCCATTCAAAACAGTGACGCCGTGCTGGTCTTCTCGTATATAGGTTTTGAGGCCAAAGAGGTAAATGCTACCCCAGGTCAGGAAATGCTGGTTCAGCTCAGTACGGATACCGCCCAATTGGAGGAGGTGGTATTGGTGGGCTACGGGGTACAGCGAAAGTCCGATGTAACCGGTTCCGTGTCCAGTGTGGACGGCGAAGCCATTCTACAAAGACCGGTGGCCAATGCCATACAGGGCCTGCAGGGCCGGGTTGCTGGGGCCAATGTGTACCTGAATTCCGGAAGCCCAACCGCCCAGCCACGGATTATTATCAGGGGACTGGGCACCATTAACTCCAGTTCCAACCCCCTATTTGTAGTAGACGGGGTGGTCATGGAAGATTTTCAGTTTCTCAATCCCAATGATATAGCCAGCATGGAGGTGCTCAAGGATGCCTCTTCCACGGCGATCTATGGTGCACGTGGTGCCAACGGTGTTATTCTGGTTACCACAAAACGAGGGGCAAAGACCGATGGGTTAACGGTCTCCTATGACGCCTTTGTAAGTGCGGGGACATTACGGAAAAAGTTGGATCTGCTCAATGCCGAGGAGTTTCTGGAAGTAGTGGAGACCGGTTTTGCCAACACTCCAAAATATAGGGACGATATTACCATAGCACCCATTTTGACCAGGGAGGATCCCCGGCTTTTTGATGCTCAGGGCAATCCCCTGTACGATACGGATTGGCAGGAAGAAGCCACCCGTACGGCCTTTACGCACAACCACCAACTGGCCATTCAGCAAAGAAGTGGGAACTCTTCGGTCGGGGTCTTTTTGAATTTTGCGGACATTGAAGGGATCATGCTGAACAATGATTTGGAGCGTTGGAACGGAAAATTGGCCTATGACACCAAAATAAGGGATTGGCTATCCTTTGGGGCCAATGTATTGGTGAACTATACTGTAGAGAACTCATTTCAAGAAGGTGGGGGAAACCAAAATCCAAGGCGTACCATGATCGAGATGCCGCCCATATTCCCGGTACGTTTTCCGGACGGTAGCTGGTCCAACAGCCGTACCATAACCGATAACTTTAATTTGGAAGCCATGGCCAATCCGGTCCATGTCCTGGAAACCGAGGTCCGCCGTAGGTTGCGAAACCAGATATTCGGGAATGTTTACTTTGAGTTCAACATCATGGAGGGATTGGATTTTAAGACCCAGTTTGGTATCGATAAGCAGGACCGAACCTTTCAAAATTTTCAACCGAACGATTTGCTCAATATTTCGGCACCTCTGGGCAGTGCGAGTGTTGCGGAAGAAAAAGTAACCTTTTGGCAACAGGAGAATTTCCTAACCTATAACAAATCCTTTGAGAATTCACGGATCAATGCGATTTTGGGAGCGAGTTGGCAACAGCGGACCTTCTTTGGATTCAGTGCAAGATCGGAAGGGTTTCCGGACAATTCCCTTTCTTTCTATCGCTTACAATCGGGCAGTATTTTTGGCGAGCCTAGATCAGGTTACAATGATTGGTCCATCAATTCCTATTTTACAAGAGTAGGATATACCTATAAGGACAAGTATTTGGTGACCTTGACCGGTCGTGTGGACGGTTCTTCCCGTTTTGGGGACAACAACAAATACGGCTTCTTTCCCTCCGTAGGTTTGGGTTGGGTGCTGTCCGAAGAGGATTTTCTTTCGGAGTCTTCCTTTGTGAACCGGTTAAAACTAAGGGCCAGCTATGGGGTCACCGGTAATACGGAAATAGCTCCCTACTCCACCTTGTCCACTATTACCTCGGGTACGGCGCTGATCAATGGCCAACGGGTGAACGATAGTTTTGTGGAACGTCTTCCCAATCCCGATGTAGGCTGGGAAACCACCACCCAATTTGATGTGGGTGTGGAATTGAGCACTAAAACAAATCCACAGATCAATCTGGAGCTGGATTATTATTACAAACTTACCGAAGACCTATTGCTCAATAGACCTATACCGCGTTCCACGGGTTTTTCCACTATCCGGGATAACATTGGTTCCATCTCCAACAGAGGGGCGGACATCTCCATAAGTTCGAAGTATTCCAAGGAGAATTTCTTTTGGGAGTCCGTGTTCAACATGAACTATAATATTAACCGAATAGAAGAATTGGGAGCCAATGACGAGGATATTTTTCCTGGGCCGGGCTTTGTTTCCGGTAGTAACACCATTCTGCGTGTAGGCGAACCGGTTGCCTCTTTCTGGGGTCTGGAACGCCTAGGTATTTGGGGTACGGACCAAGCTGCCGAAGCTGCGGCGGTAGGGGCGCTGCCCGGAGAGGCAAGACGCTCTGCAGAGCGTACCATTATCGGTAACGGGCTACCCGTATGGACAGGGAGTTTTATCAACAACTTCCGTCTGGGCAGATTTGATTTTACCATGGACCTACAGTTTGTTTTTGATGTGGATATTCTACAGCAGGCCCTTCACTCCACGGAGGACAGGTCCGGTATTGCCAATGGTTTACGTACCATATTAACCGAAGGATGGACCCCCCAGAACCAAAATACCCAGGTTCAGGAAATCCGAAATCAAGGGACGTCCGGCCAGAACAGTCAGGTAGATAGTCGTTGGGTGGCGGATGGCTCGTACCTTCGGGGTAATTTATTCACCTTGGGCTATACCCTCCCTGAGGAATTTGTCAATTCCATAGGCCTTAATATGCTTAGGGTATATACAAGTGTGGACAACGCGTTTGTTATACAGTCCGATAGTTTTCAGGGCTTCGATCCTGAAGGCTCCTCATATGACCCAAATTTGACCGGTGGTCAATTCGCTCAGAACATTTTCTTTTTTCAATATCCAAGGCCCAGAACCTTTACCCTTGGCTTTAACCTTAATTTTTAATGGCTATGAAAACTTTAAGAATACTAGGCTTTTTGAGTTTTGTGCTATTCACGGTATCCTGTTCCGACTTTTTGGAAGAGGAACCGCGGGACCAGCTAAGTGTCGATCAATTTTTTACGGAGCCCGGCCAGGCACAGAGTGCCGTAAACTTTCTATATCAGAATGGGGCTCCGGATATGTTTATAGAGCAAGGAGTGTTCAGTGGAGCACGGGTCATGTACCTTCAGTACCTTTCCGGTTTCTTCGATAATGAGTTCAATGGCCAGGAGCGCCAGGTAGATCTTGCCCAGCAATTGGCAATTTCCCCTACGGAAATTGACGCTACATTAAATAACATTTGGGAAGATCTTTATGTGGGTATCTCCGGTGCCAACCTGGCCATTGCAAATATTCCCGATACCCCGGGCCTTTCCGAAGCGGAACGGAGTGATTTATTGGCACAGGCGAGTTTCTTTCGTGCCTTTGCCTACTTCTACCTGGTCCGTATGTTTGGGGATGTACCCCTAATTCTTGAACCCGTGGGCAGTGTGGACGAGATTTTTGTGGCCCGCGCCCCGGTTTCCGAAGTCTATGCCCAAATAGTGGCCGATTTGAACATTGCCATTGCAGCAGGAAGTCTCCCTAGTGGTACTATGGTAGATAATGGTTTCCGAATCACTACGGAAACCGCCCAGATGCTGTTGGCAGACGTATACCTCACCATGAGTGGATTTCCCCTGTCCCAGGACAACTATGCCAATGCGGCAACCGCCGCACGTGAGGTAATCAATAGTGGGGCTTTCTCCCTTACTACGCATGATAGGGATGGGGATGGAAATGTTATACTTGAAAACAGTGCCTATAACAAAATGCGCTTGGCCAAAACTTTGGCCAATGACTATATCTATCAAATAGAATACGAGGTAGGTATCCGTTCGTTTCCTTATCCACAATGGTCTTTTCCGGCCTCCGTCAGTGGTTCGGTGGGGTCTGCCTATGCAAATATCCAAAATGCGTACGGGCCAAGACCCGAACTTTATGAGCAGTACAATCAGGTTCTTGACCTTAGGGCCCAGGAAAAGCAGTATTTCCATACCAGCTTTGTGACGGGTGGCGGGGATGAGATTACCTTTCCGGTAACCCCTTATATCTGGTTGGACGAAGAACCGTTCTTTACTACGGCGCAGTCCTCCAAAAATTTGAGGGTATACAGCTATCCGGAGGCCTTGTTGATCGCTGCTGAGGCCATAGCCCAATCCGAGGGGGTAACTGCCGAAGCGGTGGATTACCTGACCCAGGTAAGGGCCAGGGCGTACTGGACCACGGACCCCGAGACCATACGGACAGCACTTGCCGGGCTTTCCGTGACAGGTTTTGTGGAGGAGGTTTGGAAGGAACGAAACCGCGAATTGATATTCGACTTTAAGCTTTGGTTCGATATGGTACGGACACGTTTGTATCCTTCAGGTTCCAATGGCGATGTAACCTTTTTTAATTTGGTGGGAAGGCAGAATACCTTTGGCCAAATCTTTGAGGAAAGACATTTGTTATTGCCTATCGCGGACTCCGAAATGCAACGGAATCCAGAGTTGGTCCAAAATCCAGGGTATTAAGTTTTAAAAGAATCAATAAATAGTTAGTTTAGTTTAAGTTAGTTAGTTAAAACCGGTGTACGTTCCGTCGCCGGTTTTTTTTGGCACCTAAAGAAACTATCTGGGGACAGGGGCATAGCAGTACCGTCATTAAGACCACTGCACCCCGGAACCCAAAAAACGGACTTGCTTTATTTTAACCTTTAACCTTTAACTTCTAACTTCAAAACCCTAAATTTAGACGAGTCTAAAAATACTTTTTGATAAATAAAATGTATTTTTGCGGAAAGCTTTTTTCTTGACACGGGCCGAAGAAAACTATATCAAGACCATTTTTCATTTGGGAGGGAATGAAACCCAGTTGATCTCTACCAATTCCATTGCAGAGGAGATGGAGACCAAACCCTCTTCCGTTACGGACATGGCCAAGAGATTGGCCCGCAAGGGTTTGGTGAATTATGTGCGTTATCAAGGGGTGACCTTAACCGAAAAGGGTAAAAAAACGGCTTTGTCCATTGTTAGAAAACATCGACTTTGGGAAGTGTTTTTGGTAAAAAAGTTGGATTTTAATTGGGATGAGGTCCATGAAGTGGCCGAACAATTGGAACATATCAAAAGTGAAAAGCTGATCGATAAGATTGATGAACTGCTCGATTTTCCCAAGTATGATCCCCATGGCGATCCCATTCCCACCAAAAGTGGGGAATTTCAAGAACGGGACAAGCAATTGTTGAGCGAGCTACCGATGATGGCCAAAGGGGTCTGCGTAGGGGTGAAGGATACCTCGTCTTCCTTTCTACAGTATTTGGACAAAAACAATATTGCCCTTGGTCATTCCATCCAGATATTGGAACGGGAAGATTTTGATGATTCCATCGAAATAGCGATTGATGGTCGTCGGTTGCACATATCCAATCAAATAGCGTCCAACCTTTATGTAAAACAACACGACTAATGGAACAGCTAATTACGTATTTTGAAAGTATTGATCCCATCTTGGCCGCGCTGTACGCTACCCTTTTTACCTGGGGGTTGACCGCCGCCGGGGCCGGATTGGTCTTCTTGTTCAAAAGCCCAAACCGGGCACTGATGGACGGGATGTTGGGTTTTACGGGAGGTGTCATGGTCGCCGCGAGTTTTTGGAGCTTATTGGCCCCGGGCATAGAAATGAGTGAGGGCGAAGGCTTTGTAAAGGTCATTCCGGCCGCGATAGGTTTTTTATTGGGGGCACTGTTCATTTTTGGACTCGACAAGGTAATGCCGCACTTGCATATCAATTTTAAAATAGATGAGGCCGAAGGGGTAAAAACGCCCTGGCACCGTACCACACTTTTGGTATTGGCCATTACCTTGCACAATATTCCGGAAGGATTGGCAGTAGGTGTGCTCTTTGGAGGAGTGGCCTCCGGTTTTGAAGGTGCCACTATTGGAGGTGCCATAGCTTTGGCATTGGGAATTGGATTACAGAACTTTCCTGAGGGTTTTGCCGTGGCCGTTCCCATGCGGAGACAGGGGTTAAGCCGAAGGAAGAGTTGGATGTATGGCCAAGCTTCTGCAATTGTGGAACCCATTGCCGGGGTGTTGGGGGCATGGGCCGTCCTTACCTTTGAGCCTATTCTGCCCTATGCCTTGGCTTTTGCGGCCGGAGCCATGATTTTTGTGGTGGTTGAAGAGGTCATCCCGGAAACCCAACGGGATAAATACACCGATGTGGCCACTATGGGCTTTATCGGCGGATTCATTATAATGATGACCCTGGATGTGGGGTTGGGGTAACACTCAAAAATCCACAACAATTCCTATACTCGGTATAATTTGGCCGGTATCACTTTCAATGGCCACAAGACTTCTGGGTTCTATTATGGTACCGTCCGTACCCCGCGCCAATCCAAATTCAGTGGGTTGCGGAATTTCTTGACCCAAAACGTTTTGTGCTTCCACAAAAACGTCCAGGGAAAGCTTTTTCAAGTTCCATTTTTTGTCAATCCTAATGTCCAATTGGCTAAAAATGGCCAAGTTTTCCTCTCCAAGGCGATTATAATCGAGGACCACTTCCGGATAATTGGCCAAAGTGGCCTCCAGATCGGTCGGCACAAATGGTGTTTCCCCCGCAAAACGGTAACGGGCACTGATTTCCCAGTTGCGTTTTAATTTATATCCACCCACAAAGGAAATAAGATGGCGGCTGTCCCAGACAGACGGTAGAAAAGTGTTCCTATCAAAACCGGTAAATTCACTGTAAAACCAGGTGTAGGAGAAAATACCGTAAAAATTGTTCGATAGCTTCTGTTGGAACTGTAGCTCGGCACCATAACTTCTTCCCCGGCCCACGGTTTCCACATCCTCACTGCCCAACACCTCAAAATCAGCTCCCTTATTGGCCAGGGAAACCCCATCCAGGACAGAAACAGGATAATCGTCATACCATTTGTAGAAACCCTCCAATGAAATGCTGGATGAAGGCCCAAAATAATGTTGTAGTCCCAAAACAAGGTGGTCACTTTGGGTATACCGCACATTTTGGTTCACTAGATCCCCTTCATTGTTTCTAAAGCCAAGAATGGTATAGGGGGGCAACTTGAAATAGCGGCCCAGGGAACCATTGACCCTCCAGTTTTCTGAAAACTCATAGGATAGGGACAATCGGGGCGAAAATGTGGACAATAGATTGTCCTGTTCGGTAAAAGTGTCATCATCCAATCGAAAACCAAATGAAAAATCGAGTTTATCATTAAAAAAGGACTTTGTAACGTTGGAAAAGAATCCGTATTTAAAAAAATCTATTGACGAGTTGAAAGCAATATTGTCCGTTAGGTTTTGCGTTTCGTTTTCATAGTCGGAGAATTGTACGTTAAGACCGGAGTTGAATTTCCAATCCCCAAAGAACTTTGTCAGGTCATAGCGCAGTTTGGTCTCGGATTCGGTGGCATCGTTTCTAAAGATTACACCAACTTCGTTTTCCGGATCTTCATAGCGGGTAAAGGTGTTCACTAGGGTATTGTTGCTCAATGTGGCCTGCATAAACCCGCTACCGTCTTTGAATCTGTTTTTCCAGCTCAGTCCAATGGCATTTGTCCGTTGTTCGATAAAGGGCGCCTGATCCAATTGCGCTTGTTGTTCAGCCTCGAATTCTTCTGGTGCTTCCACCGAAAAATCATCAATAGATCCCAAACCAATGAGGCTGATATCATTGTACGAATCGATTTTATGATTGATTTTATACTGATAATCCCAATAATTGGGTCGGAAGGGCAGGCCAATGACTTCAAATAGAAATTGAAGGTAACTTCGTCTCACCGAAGCGAGAAAAGTTGTTTTTGACTCGTCGGCACTTTTTTTGAAAAGGGGCCCTTCCAGGGTTAGGGCCGCTTCACTGGCGCTGACCCTAAAATTACCATTGAAATTGCGACTATTGCCGTTTCGCTGACTGAATTGAAGCACCCCGGATAACGGATTGTCATACCTGGCCCCAAAAGCCGATGTGGACAAGGTAACGTTATCAATAAAGGAGACATTTATCATACCCACAGGACCACCGGCACTCCCCTGTGTTGAAAAGTGGTTGATGTTTGGAATTTCCATGCCATCCAGATAATATACCGTTTCATTGGGCGCTCCACCACGAATGATTAAGTCGTTACGGAAGCCACCAATGGAAGGGGACACTCCGGGAAGTGTCTGTGCTACCTGGACCACATCATTATTGCTTCCGGGATAGGTGGCAATTTCAACTGCGGATAATGATTGCGTGGATAAGGGGGTTTCTTTGGGTCTACTTATGGTATTGGCGTTGGAAACCACAACTTCATCCAATTGCTGGGCCGCTTCCTTAAGTATAAAATTATAATTGGGCGTACCTTTTGAACGGATAATGACATTGTATTGGGTCTGGGTCTCGTATCCAATATAGCTTGCGATAAGGTTGTACGTTCCAGGAGTGATGTCCAGGATTTCATAATTGCCATCAAAATCGGTTTGAGCCCCTTTTTCGGTCCCTTCAAGATAAATGGATGCCCCTGCAATTGGTGCGCCCAATTCATCTGTTACGGTTCCATACAAGGCCGTAATGATCTGTGCATTGGCCAGATATGAAGTAAACAGGAGAAATAGCGGTAATAGCAGTACAGTTGACCTGATTTTGTTCATTTTGTTTTATTATTTAGTACAAATATTAAACAAAAAGATACTAAAAAAGAGTATTTTTAATTAATTTAGTGTTAAATAGTGGTTTTATGGATGCTTATGATCTAACCAGGGAACTGGTTTTGCTCGTGGGGGAATTTAAAAAGGAGGACCTTGGGGGACATGGTGACTTGGTTGCCTTTTTGGAATGGTTGCATGCGAGGAAGGATGCCAGGACCGGAGCCAACATACTTTCCATAACCGGACATAGCGTTGAAGCCGAACTGGCTGCCCATCTCGGCAGACTGAATCGCTATGCCAATACCTATATAAAAATGGTTTTGGAAGGCACCCCTTTCACTACAGCCATGGAATTTACCTTTTCTGCTGTTCTTGATAAAAACGGGGAAGTGGCCAAAACGGATTTGATTCGCATGATGGCTTTTGATAAATCCACGGGGATGGGGGTCATAAAACGGTTGCTGAACAAAGGGCTTATCGAAGAGTTTCCCAATCCGGAAGATAAACGGAGCAAACTCCTACGGTTGACCCAGAACGGCAAAAAAGCGGTGGCATTGGGGTATCAAACCGTACCGGGTGCCGCAAATATGATCTCTAAAAACCTGGAGGACGATGAAAAGCAAGAATTACTGCACTTGCTAAAAAAACTGGATGGTTTCCATTACCCCATTTATTTGAATGGTCAGGAAAGGGCGTACCTCTAAACCATACTCCATAGGTAACATAGGTTTGAACTGGATAATCCTACAATAAGGTTCCGTCATTGAAATATTTTAAAATAGTGTCCCTTGATCATGGGTTGGCCTAAAATTCATTCCGTGCTTTGAGTACCCTATTCAAACTTCTGGTCGTAATACCCAAGTAATTGGCAATGTCATTTTTTGGGATTTCATGGAGTAGGTCGGGAAACTCATTCAATAATCTTCTAAGGTTCGCCTCCAGCGAATGGGATTGATTGTAGGAATGCCGCAAGGCGGTATACCTGATTTTTGAGGCCATCAACTTCAGTACAAGTGCATTGAATTTGGCATCGTTCTGTATGAGGGCGAGAAATGCTTTTTTGGGTATTTTATAGTAGGTCACGGGAGTAAGGGCCTCAATGGTGCAAAAACTCAACTCTTCCGTAAACATTTCCAATTCGCCAAATACTTCCCCGGCACCAAAAAATTCCTGGATAAAGTCATTCCCGGTGTCCTCGGTCAGATAACATTTTGCCAATCCTTCCTTTACAATGGAAACATGAAAGACAACGGTCCTTTGCGTAATGATCTTTTCCCCTTTGGGCGCTTCCTGCTCAATAATGGTATGGGCGGAATCCAGGCTCTTCAATCCAATGATATAATCCAAGAATGCTTTGTTCTCCCGTATCATTTTTTAATTGAGGACAAATGTCCTTTATAACCTAAGAAAGCTGTTATTTCTTTACCAAAAGTATAAGAACTCAAGAAGAGTTCCAATGGATAGAGGATACGACCATAGCGATGAAAAAAAATAATGCCATCTACACGGTTACATTTGGGACCGTCTGCCTAAGTTCTTTGTTGTTTTCGGCAAGTTACAATATGTTGATCCCTGAATTGCCCGGTTATCTGTCCACCTTGGGTGGCTCGGAATACATAGGCCTGATCATAGCATTGTTTACCTTGACAGCCGGCCTTTCCAGACCCTTTAGTGGAAAGCTCACGGACAGGATCGGGCGGAAACCCGTCATTGTTTTTGGCGCAATGGTATGTGTAGTTTGCGGATTTCTTTATCCAATTTTGGGAACGGTGTCCGGGTTTTTGTTGCTGAGGTTGGTACATGGATTCTCCACGGGTTTTACCCCAACGGCAATTGCCGCTTATGTTGCGGATAGTGTTCCGCGTGAGAGATGGGGTGAGGCCTTTGGTATTCAAGGGGTATTTTTTACCGGGGGCCTGGCATTGGGACCAGCCATAGGAAGTTCCATAAAACTGTTTTACTCCTATGAGGTTTTGTTCCATTGCTCGTCTGCGATAGCGTTTTTGTCCATTGTTTTGGTGTATCGCTTAAAGGAAACCCTGGTAAAAACAGAGCCATTTAGGTTTTCCATGTTGAAAATTTCAAAAACCGATATCATTTCCATAGCGGTACTGAAACCGGCATTGCTGACATTTTTGATTTATTTTTCCTTTGGAATGGTACTGACCTTAATTCCTGATTGGAGCGATCATTTGGGTATAAAAAATAGGGGTAGTTTTTTCATGGCATTTACGGTGGCATCCCTAACCATCCGTTTTTTGGCAGGAAAGGCCTCGGATAAGTTGGGACGTAGAAAGGTATCCGTTATAGGGCTTATTATCCTGACCGGGGCATTGATGGCAATGGGCACTTTTGAAACCGTTATTGGCCTTATGGTAGCTGCCATTTTTTATGGCCTATCCATGGGTATATTGTCACCGGCATTAAATGCATGGACAGCGGATTTGAGCCCTTTGGAACATCGAGGGAAGGGCATTGCCACCATGTTCATTGCCCTTGAGGCCGGCATAGGTTTGGGGGCCTTGTTCTCCGGGATGTACTATCGGGATACCTATACAAATATTCCTGTGACCATGTACGGTTGCGCTTTTATGGCGCTCTTGGGATTGGTCTATCTGCAATTTGGAAATAGGGATACCTAAAAACTGCCCTGCAGGGCTAAGGGAAGTAATCACAGATTTTCAATGGTCACTATTTTTTTGTTGAACGTATACACGATATTTTCAACCTGGTCGATTACAAACGAATCCTCATTGTCCAACTGCTTCAATCGTTCTTCTTTTCCAGTGGGGATATGCAGCCGAATGATGTCTTTGGTTTCATCGGCTTTTGGGGTGATGACCAAGGTATAATCCTCTCCTTTTTTACCTTTCTGAATTCTTTCGAAAACCGTTTCCAATCCTGAACTAAAACCCAGTTCATTAAGATTGGCGATGATTTGTTTGGGGTTTTGAATGAGGCGATAGGAACCGTAAACGCTGGATCCAAAATCGGTTAGGAATCCCAGTTCTCCGGAGGCCAGGGTTCCGGCTACCGATTCAATGGCCTGATTGTAGACAAAGGAGGTTGCGGCCCTATACGTACCCAACCCTCTTTTTACGTAGTAATAGGCCTCCCTAAAAAAAGAGGGTTCCTCATTGGAAGGGTATGCTTTCTTATATTTTAGCTTGCCCAGGGTATCAAACAAAAAAAAGTTGTTGTCATTTTCAAGGAAATAGCCATACGTTCCCATTCGTAAATCTGGAAGGGTCCTTCCAAAATCAAACGAATACAGGGGTTTGGGTGTGCTGGTCGAACTGCCGTTCACTACGTAAAACGTATTGTTGCTGTAAATGGGGTATTGCTTGGCAATACTATCATACCAGATGCTGTAGGTAGGTAGTTTAAGCTTTAGATTTCTCGAAATAAAATCTGCATCGTTGAGGATGATGTCATCCCATATTTTGCTTCCATTTTCAATCCTCACTTTGTTGGCCCTGGACGGGGTAATATAAATGACTGTGGAATCTTCCTTGATGAAGTATATAGGCGTTTCAGTATTGGAAAGTGAAATTTTTACGGGTTTTTTCCATACTCTCTTTCCCTTTTTTCCAATAAGGGATAAAAACTTTTCCTGAGCCACCAAAAAGCCTTCATTAACGGGGACGATCTTCTTTATAAATGGGAGTGATTCCATTTCTTCCCATTGTTTTGTTCCCTTGTCGTCCAGTATATTGAAACCTGTTGAGGAAATGGCTATGAGTTTGTTCCCATCAAAGACAACTTCTGTAATTGCCCCCTGGATTTTTGCAGGGTTTTTCCATAAGGGCGCCATTGTACCAACGGAATAGGCCATAACATCCGTGGTCCGTTTAAGTTTTTCCCCTTGTTTGGCATTTGAAAATAGGTAAATTACCGCTCTGGAATTGTCAATCGCAATGGATGCTACTTGTTCCTTTTCATAGAGGATTTTACCAGATGGGCCGTCCATTTTTAAGAGGTAATTGTTTCGTAACCAAAACACATTTTGCTTTTTGTCCAGAAGCACTTTCTCCTTTTCAAAAAGGGTGCCTTTTAGGTTCTTAAAAAAAGTGGAATGCGTTAGGTTGGTCCTCCATAGCATTTTTTGACCTTCATAACTGTAAAGGGCAACAGCCAATTCGTTGTCCATAACCCCATCGATCAGAACGGCCTTCCGTTCTGGAATCAACAAGGTGCGGTTAACGGATTTAAACCCTATTCCTTCTGAATTGAACAGCACTTTTCCATTGACCACATTGACCATAATCCTGGATATGCCCTTGGTGTTGACCGTATTTGAAAGTAGTTTCGAATTTACGGTAGGTTTATTTTCAAAAACGACCAATGGTGTAAATGGAATTTCATGGTATGATTTAAAACTCACTTTGCCCAAGGATTCGTTTTTCCATTGAATAGAGCGATTTGTCGGACTTATCCCATACAGTTCCTTCCCGGTCCTTACCAACAACATACCAGTGTTTACATTAATGATGCTTTCCTTCACCGGATGGGACAGCGTAATCTCCTCCTGGGCCAATATGGTCATCTGACTCCAAAAAAATAGGGCCGACAAAAGGAAATATTTCGAGGTCATAGTTCTGTATCCTGTTTCAAGAGGACAAAAAAGAAGTCCACTGAAAAGGTACTACATTTTTCAGTGGACCAGCTTTTGTTATGCGTTTGGAAGGCTACTTTTTCAAGTAGGCAACTACTTCACCCATAGCTGCATTAACGGCATCGGCCTCAAAATACAATTGCTGTTGGTTGTAATCATTGAGCCATTTTATGTCTTTTTCCCCGGGGAGCAGTCCATAGAAATCCTTGGTGCCCTGGGGAACTGCCCCACTTTCACTGTGCACGATAAAAACCGGTTGCACGATGTCCTTACCCACGGAGATACCGTCAAAGGTCAACCAAGGTTCCCAACTACTTATGGCAAAACGGTTGTCGTATTTTGGACCGGCCGCTTTGGATGGATTTAGGTAGTAATCGAATGCATTTTGGGGAACGTACATGGCACTTAGGGGATCCAGTTCGCTGGCTGCAAGTACATACGCCATTTGACCGGTTTCCGCATAGTTGACTTTGGCCTCCTTAGCCGCTTGCAAAAGGCCAGCTGTTCCACCCGGACGGGAATCATAGATCATTTTGGCAATTTCCGGATTGTGCAACCATGGCGCGACCAAAACCAGCGTTTTGATGCGCTTGTCCTGGGCGGTGGCGTGGGCCATATAGCCCGAGCTGGCACAAACCCCCAAGCCGGAAAGGTTTTCCCCATCTACATTGTCATGCTGAATCAAATAATCCACCGCAGCTTTGATATCCTCGATTTTCAAGTTGTAGTCCTCCACTTGTCGGGGCTGGCCCTCACTTTCGCCAAATCCGGTAAAATCAAAGGTCAGGGTAATAAAACCGTCTTTTGCCATTACACTGGCATATTCATCGGGCATTTGTTCCTTGACGCTTGTCCAACTTCCGGTCACAATTGCGGCGGGATATTTTTTGGCAGCATCAAAGTTGGGAGGCAAAAATAGATGTCCCTTTAAAAGGACCCCATTACTGCTAAAGGCCACTTCTTCCCGGATAACACCACTATCCGTTCTTGCACCTGCCGCGTGTACCGAATAGGTTTCGGGTTGCAGTCCAGGCCAACCGTTCAACAGGATATTGGGATTGAACTGTTCTACAAACACAGTAATTTTTCCGTCCTTAACGGTATAGATACCCACGTAGGCGTTGTTGTACGGTTTGCCTTCGGAAGTGGTAATGGTTCCCTCAAATTTTACCAAAACCGTATTGGGATCCGTTGTGCCGAATACCTCACGCTGATAGCTTTGTGTATAGTCCATAACACCGGTGTACTGTTTTTTCATGACCTCAATACCAACCAGTTCTTTTGGAAAGTTGGTTGGGGCCAGGGGCATTTTTTGAACCACATTGGAATCCAAAGTGGCCAACAAATCCTCAAGGTTTTGATTCTCCAAAGCTGAGAAGAATGCTTCAACTACTGTTTGGGTTGCGTTGGAGGCGCTTTTCAATTCAGGAATTTGATTGTTTTCCACATTTTTCAAAGCCTCCAAAGGCAATGCCGTATTCCCATTTTGATCATACAGGCTTAAATCGATTCGCGCGATTTTCCATGCATCATTTTCCTTAACATACTCGGTATCATAGCCTACAAAGACGGTCCATTGGTCATTGTTTAAAAAGTGGGTGGCAATGGCGTCCATGGTTGCGGTAGCTCGGTTACCTGCTACCCAAATGGCTTTATTGTGCACCTGATGGACAGTTCGCTCAAAACCGGGAAGCAAGGCCTTCCATCCGGTCAAAATTTCATCTGGGGTCTTGAATCCGGAATCCCCGCCCAAAGCAGTGTAATCGGTATACACGGAATCGGCCATGGTCCGTTTTACGGCTTCCCAGTCCCGTTGATCCACTCCATTGAACAAGGTCTTGATTACGGCATCGATTTGTGAGGTCTCGATCGTGGTTGCAGTTTGCGTTGTTGTCATAGCTGTTTCGTTTTCAGTTGATACTTCTTTTTTTGTTTCGTTTATACAGGCTATCAAACCAAGGGCGATAGTGGCTGTTGTGATTACTTTTTTCATATTACTTTTTTTAGCTGATCTGTGTTATCAATTATTTATGGTGTAAAAGTAATCTTGGGGAATAGGGCATGCGCTACGCAATTCAAAGGGGGAAGTACAGAATTCAAAGATGTATTGTATTCGTAAAGGTTCGGGATGGTAGAATGGTCCCAAAACAACCAATGATGTCATTTTGGTATGGCTTTTTTAAAAGCAGGGGAACTGCTTACCACTGGATTTCCTTTTTATCACGAAAAAATTTAGCCGTGGGGCCATCATCGGGGAACAAGGCTGCCCAAACGATGGTTTCAGCACCCTCTTCTGGGCTTTTTGGGGCCCCGCTCCCGCCCATTTCTGTACGCACCCAACCTGGGCAAACCGCATTGACCAAAATATGGGTCCCCTTTAGATGCCTTGCAAAGGTAATGGTCAAGGCGTTCAGTGCCACCTTGGAAATACTGTAACCCGGGGTTCCCCCGGTTAAGGCCGACAATTCCCCGGCCCCGCTACTCACATTTACGATACGGCCAAAATTGTTTTTTTGCATTAGGGGCAAAAAAGCCTGAATCATTCGCCATGGCCCCATCACGTTGGTTTCCATAGTTTCCTGAACATTGGTCAAATCTGCGTTGGCAACGTTTTGCCAAGTGTCGTAATTGATGCCCGCATTGTTGACCAAAATATCCAACCTACCAAATTCCTTTTCCACATAACTGGCAAGTTGGTCAATGCTTTCGGGCGAGGTAACATCCAAGGAATGATGGTAGACATTTTCGCTGTTCAGTTTCGCTGCTGCTGCTGTGCCATCAGACTCCTTTCTGCTGGTCAAAATAACGGAGATTCCGTTTTTCAATAATCCTTTGGCAACGGCAAAACCGATTCCACGATTGGAACCGGTTACCAAGGCTATTTTGGTTGTAGTTTTCATAATGCTGTTTCCTTAAAGCATAAAGGGACGGTTATGTACAATATTCTCAAACTGTCCACCGTAGGTTACGGCCTGTGTACTCTTCAAAAAGTCATAGGGGAACCCAAGTTCCATAGCACTGATTTCATCCAGTTCCCTTATATCCTCTGCGCTCAATTCGAAATCTATACTTCTTAGATTCGATTCAATATGGCTTGCCTTAGTACCCCCAAGAATGGGAATGATGTCTTTTTGCTTTACATAGGCAATGGCCACGGCTGATGGAGCGATATTGTTTCGTTCCGCAATTTCGACCACTTTATCCCCAATGGCCAAATTTCTATCGGTCAGGGCTACAAATGAAGCGGTGTCCAATCTTCGATTTCCCGGGTTGTTGGCTTTTCCATTTTTTTGACTGTACTTACCGGTCAAGATTCCCGAAGCCAATGGCGACCAACCCAAGGTGGTCATGCCCTCACTTTTGGCCATGGGCAGTAAATCGCGCTCTCCCGTGCGTTGGATGAGACTGTACTCAATCTGGGAGGCTTCAAAAGGGGTCAATCCGTTCATACGGGCGTACATATTGGCTTTGGAAATGACCCAAGCCGGGGCATCCGAAATGCCGAGATATAACACTTTACCCTGGCGCACCATATCGTCCAAAGCGCGCATTACCTCTTGTACGGGAGACATGAAATCCCATGCGTGTACCCAAAATACATCAACATAATCCGTGTCCAAACGTTTTAAGCTTCGTTCCAGGGATTGCATCATATTTTTGCGACTGTTACCGGCCCTGTTCGGGTCGTTGCCCGGCATGGCATCCGTATATTTAGTGCCCAAAACGATGTATTCCCGATTCGACTTGATAAATTCCCCAGTAAATTTTTCACTGGTCCCACCAGTATAAATTTCGTTTGCGGTATCCACAAAATTACCACCGGCATTGACAAAGGCGTCAAACATTTTCCTACTGGTTTCCTTATCGGCACCCCAGCCAGCTTCGGTACCAAAGGTCATTGTTCCCAGGGCCACTTCTGAGACCCGTAGTCCTGTATTTCCCAATAATTTGTATTTCATGATTTTTTGATTTTTAAATGATATCCCAAAGTTAAGGGCAGGCTTTGGCCAAAAAGTATCGTATTCAAAGCAGGAAGTACAGAATTCAAAGAAACCATAAAAAAGAAGTGATCATTGCCCCTTTCGGAACTGATTGGGGGTCATTCCCGTCTGTTTTTTAAAGAAATTTGCAAAGTGGTTGGGGTAATTGTAATAGAGATCAAACGCAATTTCCTTGACCGACCTTTCGGTATTTTGCAATCGCGATTTGGCCAGGGCAACCATGTGTTTGTAAATGATTTCCGAGGCGGATTGGGAAGCAATTCGTTTGACCACGGCATTCAAATGATTGGGGTGTAGATGCAACTTGTCCGCATAGAACTGTACCTTGTGGGGCTCCCCATTTTCGAAAGCTTGGTCGGGATAAAAGCTGGTCTCGACCAATGTTTTAAAACGACTTACCAAAGCTAAATCATTGTCCCTGTGGATGTGGGTCTGTTGCCGGGTAGGGACTTTTTCCTTAAAAAGGCGGGCCACTTTATGGAGAAGAATGGAAGTATTTAAATGGCAGATGGTCTTTGATGTCGCATCGTTTTTTTTATGCTCCCTTAAAATATCCACAAACGTGCCGATGAAAAGTGATGCCTCCTGCTCCGAGATTTCAAGAGGGATGGTGTTGTCCACCAAGAAAAAAGGGAAATCGGTACTGATTTTCTTTTTGGGCTGCCCAAATTGGTAAAAGTCTTCGGAAAATATGATGTAATAACCATTCCAATCGGGTGCAATGTCCCATTGTATGATTTGATAAGGGGAATTGAAAAAGACGGTGGCGGTAAGATCCGCTGTTGAGTAATTTCCGGTTTTTGCATAGCCACTGCCCCCAAGCTTTAATGCAATGGCGTAGAACTCGTGTTTAAACGAGGGCATTTTGTGCGCGACAGTTTTCATATTTTCTTCAAATGTGCGTACATCGAAGTCCTCCCATTTGGGGGAGGGAATGTTTATGGCGTTGCAGTAGTCCTTAAGTGTTGCGTAATGATCCATATGTTTAAACTAATGCCTTTTCAAAAGAAGTAGTGTGGGTTTTGACCATAGCTATAACCCTATTTTTCCGTTGACCCAACCGGAACCGGCCAGGTAAAAGTCCATATAGGTTTCCTTCTGGATGTCGACCAACGTGTTCCGGAGTGCTATTGATCTTATGTTCAATTGTTTTCGCAGCGCGTTGGATTGGGATAGCTGATCTTTATTGAGATATTCAATATACCCATAACCCGCCTTTTGACGGTCATACTTTACGGCGATTCTCCAATCTTCAATTAGGGCAAACTCATACGGGTTCAGTTCACCTTTGGTGATGGCCACAAGCAGTTGAGGCCTAAGGGCCTCGTACAACGTATCCCGCTTGCTAAAGTCTTCGGAAACCGAATTATGATGGGACAATATCACGGACATCCAGGTTCCATCACCTACTAACTTCTCCCCCGGATAACCATGGATTTCCAAGATGGTCCGCAACTGCTCCATTTGTTTTTTGGTGTGGGGGACCACTTTTTTGTTCGCGTATTTTTCCTTTGCTTTTTGACCTATTCTAAAAAGGTAACCCAAGGCCAATTTTTGATCTCTCTTAAACATGTCATGGACCTCTTCGCGAAGTTTGCCATTAATAGTCCCTTGATGTTCGGTGGCTAATACAGGGTATGATTTCATTAGTTTTTTCCAGGACGGACTCCGCTTTAAGGGTTTAAAGAAAGCATTTCGCTTGATTTCCTTTAGCGGCCATCCCGATTTGATCCCCCCTTCCAATAATTGGAGGGTCTTTAGGGTATCCCCGGTTTTTAGGGCCAGTTGCGATGCAATTTTGTACTCTTTTAAAAAGACAAAATCATAGTCCATCATGATCTGCTCCAGTTGCTGCAGTGCACCTTTAAAGTCGCGATTGGCAATTCGTGCTTCGGCGGTCAATACCTCTTGATGATAGGTGGCGTAATCCGGATTTTGTTGACTCCACGCCTTTAGGGAAGGGATGAACAGGACAAGAAGCCATAGGTTTCGCATGCTGGTTGGATTTTGAATTCAAGATAACCCCCTCGCAATCAACCTATAGGTAATATTTTGTTAATTCTAATGTCTGATTTCTTCAAGCAGAACACCATAATCGTATTGCAAATCTTCATGGAGGAGGGCAATTTTTTTCTCCAGATAGGCCAATTGCCGTTCATACAAATTGGTTAAAGTGATATTTCTGCGAATGGATGGGGTGAAATTTTTGAGTTTTTCACAGAAGTATAACAGGAGTACCACTTCAGTTTCTTTGTTACCGGAATAACGAATGTACTTTTTTAGGGCCCTTAGAATTTTACGGACACTTTTTTTAATGTAGAAATAGCTATTTGTATTAATATCCAGGAACAGTTCATCCACTTCGGTCTTTACGGTTTCAATATATCCTGCTTCATCATCCGCCTCAAAAAGAAGGTAGGTAAGGAGTTCCTTGTTCTCCTTTTTGAATTTGGACAATCGCAAACAGAGTTCCAATAATTCCTCTGGACTGCGATGTTGTAATTCTTTTTTAAGTTGGGAAACGGTGGCTGCTTTCATCCTGTATCTGTTATCCAACGATCAATTGTTCCAAAAAGTCACCCACAAAATAGGCCACCACTGCTGCGATTCCCCCCAAAACAAGGGTTTCCAAAATTCCTTTGAGTATCGGGGTTTGATTTACATAGGTCTTTAACCATCCAATGAGTATAAAACCGATTGCGGTTAAAATGGAGGAGATCAGAAATAGGTTTTTATCCAGTGGAGAGATGTAATCCACCACATAAATGAACAAGGGGATTACACCGATCAAGATAAAGGACATATAGGTGGTTGCCCCAATCCAAAAGGGTGAGCGTTCTTCCTTAATCATTTCCAACTCTTCCTTCATCATGGTGTTTACCCAAACCTCCTTGTCGCGTGTTAGTACTTCCACCACTTGATCCAATAACGCCCCTTTAAAACCCTTGGCGGCATAGATTTCGCGAATTTCCTCTTTTTCAAGCTCTGGAAGGTTCTCCACTTCCCAATATTCCACCTGTTTGTGCTTGTTGTAATTGTCCTGTTCCGATTTGGTGGAGAGGTAGGCCCCAACGGACATGGCAAATCCATCCGCCAATAAGTTCGCAAACCCTAAAATGATGATAATGGCACTGTCCAGTCCGGCTCCAACAGATCCGGCTACCACGGCAAAGGTGGTTACGCAGCCGTCAATACCGCCATAGACAAATTCCCCGAGATACTTTTCAAAACGTTTGAACCCCCCCGACTTTTTATGGATTTGATCTTCGTTGTGTATGGGTGTTGCCATACCTGAGCTTTTCAGCTCCTAAGATACGAAGTGGGATGCGAAATGGAATCAGCGAATCAGTTCGCGAACAGCATTCCGGGCAGAACGGGCCGCAACGTGGACTGCACTCCAATCGTCTTCCTCGGTATAGGAATCCCCAGCAAAATACAGTTTGCCATTGATTGATTTGGCCATGGCCCTAGATGTGGAACTTGATGCTACATCGGCCAAATAAGCGGCACGGGCAAAGGGCTGTTCGTTCCAGTTCTGCACCAGGATGTCCTGAAAAGTTTCTGAGGCCTTCCCATTGAAAATGATATCCAATTCATTTAAAACATAGTTTCTTAGGGCTTCCCCATTTACATTTTGGTAAGGCTCGGCTTGTTTTCCCACAGCAAATAGCCCCAAAATATTTTCCGATGTGTTCTGTGCATAGGAGGCATCATAATAGATGCGTTGCCCCTCGTTGGTCTCGCTATCATCAAACTCCAGGAACGTAGGATAGAATTTCTCCGAAAACTTCAAAAAGATTTTGATACCTCCCCAAATATTTGCCTGGGCTATGGCTCGTTGTTTAGTGTTCGGCAAAGACGGGGTAAAGTCAATTTTGCCCAACTGCAAAATTTTTAAGGGAACGGTGAGTACCAACTTATCCGCTTCGTAGGCTAAACCCTGTGTGTCGCGGGCCGTAACTTTGCTGCCCGAATAATCAATGGAAACAATTTCGGTGTTAAACTGCATCTTATTGCGGATACTGGGAACGATATACGCCTCAAAAAAATCGAACCACGAGGAATTTCTAAATTTTTGGTCGATAACACTGTTGATTTCATTTCCAACTTCAGCAACGTTCAGTTCCCCATTGCTGAAATATCCATAAGTATCCGAAGCAGAATAGCGTTGGGTCATTGTATTGATTTGTACCGAACCATCATTTACAATTGCTGGCAGCTCTGATTCCGAAACGTGAAGCCATTCCGCTCCTAAGGAAATCGGAAAATCCGTAAAGGAGGTATTGGTACGAAAACGCCCACCATAGGAAACGTCCGCTTCCAAAATTCGGTACTCGATACCCTGTTGTTGTAACAAATAAGCCGTTGCCATACCTGCGGCCCCAGCACCAATAATCAGGACAGCACCATTAAAACTACCCGCGGTTATCGATGTTTCATCATCATTGGAACAGGCTTGGATTACGGATTGAAAAGGCAATGAGATGCCGAATAAACCACAGGCTGCAATAAACTCTTTTCTATTCATTTTTATTGGAACTGATTAAGATTACCCAGCAAATATGGTAATCACCTTCCAGGTCAGGTCCGAACTTTTTAAAAGTGTTGTATTTCGCACCCATTTCTGGGGTCAATGCGAAGCTTGAAATGATTTCTTAAACGAAGAAGGCGTTTGCCCGGTATATTTTTTGAACAGGGAATTGAAAGTGGATTTTGAGTTGAAACCACTTTCCAGGGCAATTCCCATGATACTGTATTGATTGTAATCGGTATCCACTAATTTCTTTTTTGCCTCCGCTACACGATATTGGTTGACGAACTCGAAGAAGTTTTTGCCCTCCTTTTCCTTAATGATCTGGGAAAGATACCCTGGGCTGATTTTGAGTAGTTCCGCCAAATATGGAAGGTTTAGCTCCGGATCGGTATAAACCGTTTCGGTTTCCATCATGTTCAGTAGTTTTTGGTGGTATTCGTCCGTTTTTGGGGATAGCTTTTTTTTGGCTTTCAAATGCGTTTTTCCCGGATCATAAGGGACGACCTTAAATAGGGAATAGTGTAAAATCACAAAATAACCCATCAAAAAAAGAAAAAGAATCAATCCCAGGGATACCAAAGTGTAGATGCCCTCATTGTCATACCCGAGAATAAACTGCATATGACTCAAAAGCCAAATAACCACTATCACTAAAAAGATGATGATAAGGTTTCGTAATCCTATCAGACTTTTCCCGGAAAGGGTCGAGTAATGGTTTAGAAGAAACTTTTGATAGCGATTTATTTTTTGAACAACCAAGGTCAGTAAAACAACGTTTGTGAGAAGTCCAATGGATTCTTCGGTTATAAGAAGTGCATATTCCGCACTGACTATGATATCTTCTTCCAAGAAGAAATTAACTGGAATGTAGGCCAGTTCTATAAAGACTTCCACTAAAATGGGCAGGTACCAAAAGCGTTCCCATTTGTTCAATCGGCTTTTTGGATTGATCAAATAACGGACAAAGAAATAAAGCCCTATGGGAATTGCAGTCCTTATGTAAATGGGCATGTACTGAATGACCAAGGGCAGTTCTTCCTCTTCAAAGGAATAGTAGAAGAAGTCATAGCAAACAATTATGGAGACCCCCAAAAGGGTCATGGCAAAAAACCGATTGGATGTAGATCCAAACCTTTTGCTGAAAAGGAGAATTGTTGCCAAAAGCAGCCCTTGGAGCCCCGCCATTATGTGTATGGCGCTGAGAAAGCCATATATAAAAGGTTCTTCCAACTATTGAGCGTATTAACTTCTTAAGTAGGAGGCACCATTAACATCTATAATGGTCCCCGAAGAATATTCCGCGCCTTCCGAAGCCAAAAACAATATGGCATGCGCCACTTCCTTGGGTTGGGCCATACGTTGAAAAGGGGATTCCCGCAACAGGTTCCCACGTTCCATGGGGGTCAGTGTCTTGGCGGCCATTTCGGTCTCGGTAAACCCCGGGGCCACTACGCCCAGATAGATATGATGTGGGGCCAATTTCTTGGCCAATGACTGTGTCATGGCATTTAGTGCCGCCTTACTGGCCCCATAGGCCGGTTTTGTGGGTTCTCCGCGAAAGGCACCACGGGAAGAAACGTTGACGATTCGGCCCCCGCCCGTTTTCATCATGGCCTGTGCGGCCCAATAGCTCATATTGGCTGCGGCAAAGAGATTGGTTTTAAAGGTTTCCTCCCAGGCATGGGTCCAGTGATCAAAATCGACCTTGTCAATTTCATGAAAAATTGAAATGCCCGCATTGTTGACCAACACATCCAGTTGACCATGGGAACCAACAAATTCATTGATGAGTTCTTGACAGTTTTCCTTTTTTCCAATGTCTTTTTGAAAGAGTTGATGGCCTTTGCCCGGTAATTCAGAAAGTGTTTTTTCCGCTTCCTTTTGATTGGATCGGTAATTAAGCCCGACGATGCCCCCCTTTTTTGCAAATTCGATTGCGGTTGCCTTACCAATGCCCCTTGAGGCGCCTGTCACCAGTATATGCTTTCCTGAAAAATCCATGGCTGGGTTGTATAATTTTTTAATTCGTTGGTTATTCCAAAAGCGCTAAGAGGATCTCGGTGTCCTTTCGTACCCTTTCATTGAAAATCTCTTGTGCTTTATACAGATTTACGGTGCTGGAAAGGTAATTGTGCAACAGGCGATACTGCCTGGAAGCCAAATCATCCTTCCAATTTCGTACCTCGGCGTGTTCCGAAAGGGAGCGTTCAAGGTCAAAGGCCAAATCGGTATTTGCTATGAACAGTTCTTCCTTATTCATCAAGGTGTTGATTGTGATCTGTTCGTAATAGGTGTTTTTTTCATGGGTGTTCCTTAGCGTTAAAATTGCCTCTTTCTTTTCCTTTTCGAACAAGGCCAGATTTCCTGTTGTAATAAGGTCTTCTATAGTATAAGCCGTACTGTTAAAGGTGTTTTTGCTGGTACGCAATTGGTCCATTTTCATTTTTAGGGTATCCAAATTGGAGGTAACCGTGTTGAAATGGTCAAAGTAATCCTGAATGGTCTTTTCCCGTGCTGAGAACATACTGTCCAAGGATGCCAATTGCCTTAGGTCTGCCTTTAACTCCTCACTCAGACTCTTTTCGTATGTTTTTCGGAGCACATCACTTTTTCTGCTTTCGTTCCAATTATTGATTTGTAGGGCAATTAAAATGCCGATGACCACCAAGACAATCTCACCAACGGCATACAGCAGGTATTTTGAGAATTTGTTCTCGGCAAGCAGGGTTTGGCGGATGTGGCGGAAGAATTGGATCACTGCGCTTCAGGTTGTTTCTAAATATACTAAGAAATCGCATTTTAAATGGATTCCTTCCTTAAGGGAGTAGTGTTGAAAAGCACCTTGGATTCCAGTGAAACCAAGGTGCTTTTCTTTGGATGGGATTACTTTTATGCCCCTTCCCCAAACATAAACAGAAAACCTTCAAAAGGGATGTCGTTCTCATTTAAGAATTCATGGGTACTGTTGGCCGGGACCAATATGGCCTCGCCCGCCTTCATTGTCGTGGTAAGACCATCAATGATAATGATGGCCTCTCCTTTAATGGCGATAAAGAGCGAAGGAAATGGATTGCTTTTGGAACGTTCGTCCTCATTGGCATGCTGTCCTTTTTTTAGGGCAAAGTATCCTGAGCGAAATCCTTTTTGGTAATAGAAAATTGATGCTTGTGCCCCATGTGTAAAGCGGGTGTAATCCAAACCGAAGGGGATGCGTTCGGGGATGCCCCTGGTCCAAAAGTGAAAGTATACCGAAAACATATCGTCCACAAAATCCGTATTCGGCTGAAAACCTGTCATGGTATCCACATCAAAAGGGGTAACATCCGTGGAAAAAGCTTTTGCGGATGCCGTAAGGGCATTAAGCTCACCCTTGTCGATCTTTTCCAATGTAGCCAGATCCGTTTAAAATAGTAGGTAGGCGTTGTAGGTTCTCCCTTGAACAATTGAACCGAGGCCGCACCACTTTTGGTTTTGGCCTTGGCCTTTACATGCCAGAATACGGTATCTACCTTAATTCCAAAAAGAGCATCCTTGGTAAGGGCAACGTCTTTTTGATAATCATCAACATAACGCATTAGAATACGTTCGGCCGTTTCGGTTTGGGGAAAAACGGCAAAAGGGTTTCCCATGGACAATAGTAGGGCAACCCCTAATTTTAAATGTAATCTTTTTGATTTCATGATCTACTGGTTTTTGTTTAACAAGAAGACATGATGGAAGCAAGTACTGTTACCCGAAGTTGCGGTTTAGGGATGAACATCACCGTTTTAGGGATGGATCGGAGGATAGGGAAGGCTTTTTTAGTTGCAGCAATAGTTTGGATTGACGGGATTTGGAAACTTCAAAGGGTTCCGGGATGTGATGTAGTTTTACTATTAGGCTGCCTGATTGATTTCTAAAGGATTCCAAATGGGTTTTGTTGATCAGTATGGAGCGGCTGATCCGAAGGATGGCGTTTGAGGTCAGTTTCTTTTCCAGTTTGGCCAAGGTCAACCGGATCAAATACTGCTTTACGGTCCCATTTTCGAGATAGTGGATACTGGCATAGTTATCTTCTGATTTAATGAATAGGATATTTTCCAGAGGTAGCGCAATTTCATCGTTTTTATAATCGCCCTTTAGTAGGATCATCCCATCTGGTTTGGACTTATCCCCTACAACGGAAAGTACCTCCTCAAACTCCCTTTTTACTTGGATGTGCTTAAAATAAAAGTGAATTCCAATGAATGATATGACCAAAATGGAACCAATTTCAAGAAGATGTTTAAAATAGCTTGGGAACAAAAAGTCATGAAAACCACCCAAAACATTGTAGACCATAAAGGTGGCATTGGCCGTAAACCATAACTCCAAAATAACCCAAACCATATAGTGGCGTGGCCTGCTTTTAGGGAAGAGCCAATAATAGATGATAAATTCTGACAGCAGAAGAACTAAAATGACCACTAAGGCAAAAATGAAAAGGGCCAGAATGAGCAGCGGAGTAATTTTTTCATCCGGTCTGTAGTTATTGACGCCAAAAGGTTGGAAGAACAATAGAAACAAAAAAATGAACAATCCGGAAAGGGTCGCCAATGTAATTTTGAACTTTCTGGAATCTGTATATTCAACTAAGTGTTTGTTGTTCATCTCAAGTTGTATTGATACGGCCCAAATAAAACAGGAGACGTTAGCGGTTTGGCCAAATATATGGTGATAACGGGTCGATATTGCCGTGTTTGTTTGCCCCTGGTTCCTTTAGGGTGCCTAAAAGTCCCGTTTGGTGGATGTGCCGAAAGTATTTAATCATCAAAAATGGTTTTTAGATACCCTTTTTCCCCTGTCATTTGCCAATGCCCCAACGCCATGGGGATGTTACCCATACTATTGAGGGTATCAAAAAAGGCCTTGGTGCTGAAGGGTTGGTCCCTTAGTTCCAAAATTCGGGCATAATCGGCCATAGCGGCTTCCATCAGGTATTTTCCCGTAATATAACTGGTGCCATAACCCGGTTGTCGTAAATAGAGATGCTGCTCAAAGATGAGCAGTTCCTTTTCGGTCTTCATCCATCCCCTTGGGGTGTATTCCGAGTGGATGCCACCCGCTTCTTCCATGGTCATTTCATTGGCATGGGCGTAAAGTGATCCCAATCCACGTGCCGCTCGTTGGGCGATCATGATATAGACAATTTCCCGACTTCTGGGAGAATCCTCATATAGCCCGGCATCCATAAACATTTCTTCCACGGCAGTGGCCATACCTTCATTGCGCGAATCAAAAATGTTGTACAACAGGGGTTTCCTGCGAATTTCGCTTTGGTGTGGTTCAATTTCCATTCTGGCCAGTTCAAACCAATGGTAAAAATGCGAATAGAGGGGTCGTTGGTCATAATGCGCCCCGATCCAAAAGAAATTACGTTTCGCTTCGGGCACGAAACTTCCCAATTGTTCACGAAGTGCGGGCTCAAAATAGGGTTTTACGGTAACAATGTCCTGTTGATCTAGAAAATCAATCAAACTTCTTGCCGATTCATCAGCCATTTTATCATACGCTTCCGGGGAGTCCGCGGCAACCAATTCAGGGAAACTGCGATTTCTGTGTTCCTCCAGTTTTAGCGAAGCCCATGCCCTGGCCAATTCCCGTTTCAAAATCATGACTTCGTCTTCCCAAGTAAGCGGCACTAGATGTACATTCCGTAAATACCACGTATAGTTTTCCTTGCCAATACCCGATGGACCCGTTTTTGTCTTTGCTTCTTCTTCCAACCATTGGGCGAATGCATCGGTAGCGCCGATCGCATCATTAAGAGCCGTTACCAATTCAGTATGATTCTTAACTTCGGGTTCTTCAAGAACCCCACTTAAAACCAAGCTTTGGGTTTTGATATCCCTTATTCCGGTAACCCATAGGTCTTTGGCATTGCCTGTAAGATTCAGTTGCGCTTGTTCGTTCAAAGGGGGAATGATCTTCAGGTCACGGATCAACCGTTCTTTTTCACTTTCGGAAAGTGGAAATTCATAGGTCCATAGTTCCGTAGTGCCATGATGTGTTGGCCCTTCATGTGCGGGAACATCGCTTTTGTAGGTCCAAACGGTTTTGTAAAATGCGGGATCCCGTTCCCACGGCTTTAAAACCCTATGGTTAAAATCATACCCATTCATTTCGGCCCAAACGATCATCCAGTCCACTTGCCGATCGATTGCCCAGGCCGTAGTATCGATTTGCTGTAGCTTTTGTTGCAACGCCTTGAATTCTGGCCAACGTTTTTCAAAGGTTGCTTTGGTATAATCCGGAGCGCCCTCAAGTTTTGGTGGGTTTTCAAAGGAACGCCATTCATGAAAGAGGTCGACGAGATCAGCATAATCATTGGTCGTAAAGGCGATGTTTATGGATTCGGCAGTTTTTTCTGCATCCTTGTTTTTACATCCTATAAAGGTAAAGATGACGCATAGTGCCAAAAGGATGGTATTTTTCATGAGCGCTGTTTTCGTTTTTAATGGTATTGGATGGGTGTGTAAAGGCGGACTAATTGGTTGAAAATTGGGTTGTTGCCCTAAAGATATAAGATAATTGTTAAGAAAAGTAGTTTGCCAAAACCTCCCTTTCTGGCTACCTTTAGAAGCTACTAAAAACAAGAAAATGCGACTATTTCCCAGTTTTATTGCAATACTATGTATTGCGCTGCTCTCAAATGCCCAAAAACCCGGTTTTTCTTATTTGGATGTTTTTGATTTACAGTATGTCCAAGACCCACAGATATCCCCAAACGGAGATTGGGTGGTTTATCGGCGTATGGGTTTTGATATCATGAAGGACCGTGCCTGGGGCAATCTTTGGTTGATACGGACAGATGGGAGCCAACACCAAAAACTAACTTCCCGCGAGGTATCCGAAAATGGCCCAAAATGGTCTCCCAGTGGGGATCGAATTGCTTTTTCCAGCAGTACGGATGAAGGCTCGGAAATTTATATCCATTGGGTGGAAACAGGGAAAACAGCCCGATTGTCCCAACTGCCTTTTGCTCCCAGTTCATTGACCTGGTCGCCGAACGGGGCGTATTTGGCCTTTTCCATGAATGTGCCCAAGTCTCCTCCGGTGATTGCCAAAATGCCCAAAAAACCCAAAGGGGCCAAATGGGCGGATACACCTAGGATTACGGATAGGGTCTATCATGAAGCGGATGGACGTGGGTATCTCAAACCTGGGTTCAATCACATTTTTGTGATGCCTTCAAATGGGGGAGCCCCAAGACAGGTTACTTCAGGGGACTGGCATCATCGCGGGACCCTGTCATGGGCCCCGAACGGTTCAAAAATTTACTTCTCCGCAAATAGGGTGGAGGATTGGGAATATCGCTTTCGCAACAGTGAAATATATGCCGTGGATGTAGAGTCCGGAAACATTACCGCTCTGACCGATAGGGACGGTCCAGACTATGGCCCCCAGGTTTCACCGGATGGGCGTTATATTGCCTATATCGGCAATGAGGATAAAAGGGAGGCCTACCAGGTCCGCAAACTCCATCTTATGAATGCGGACGGAAGCAACAAAAGGAGTATTTCCGATGATTTGGACAGGAGTATTTCCAATATTACCTGGGATTCCAAAAGTGGGGGACTATATTTCAATTATGACGATAAGGGCAATGGAAAAATAGGTCATATTACGCTCTCGGGAAAGGTGACCAAACTGGCAGATGACCGCGGAGGCACTACGTTGGGAAGACCTTATGGTAGTGGCACGTACAGCGTTTCCAAAAATGGGGCCATAGCCTATACCCACTCCAGACCGGATTATCCGGCGGAATTGGCCATCGTGCCCGTAAAAGCAAAAACCCCCCGGAAGGTCACCGATTTAAATGGCGCACTTTTGGATTATAGGACCCTGGGCAAAGTGGAAGAGGTTTGGTACAAATCTTCCTATGACAATCGGGATATTCAAGGATGGGTGGTTTATCCCCCTAATTATGATGCGTCCAAAAAATATCCCTTTATGGTAGAGAATCATGGAGGGCCTATTTTGAATTATGGGGACCGATTTTCCATTGAGATGCAACTTTATGCCGCTGCGGGTTATGTGGTATTTTATCCCAATGCCAGGGGGAGTACCAGCTATGGGGAGGAATTCGGAAATTTATTGTACCGTAATTATCCGGGACAGGATTATGATGATACCATGGATGG
This sequence comes from Muricauda sp. SCSIO 64092, assembly GCF_023016285.1. Classification (GTDB taxonomy): domain Bacteria; phylum Bacteroidota; class Bacteroidia; order Flavobacteriales; family Flavobacteriaceae; genus Croceivirga. The sequence continues at coordinate 2,021,464 of NZ_CP095413.1, read as the reverse complement.
TGTTGACCATTGCATACAAATGGGGATTGCCCATGAAGACCAATTGTTTGTCACGGGAGGTTCCGCTGGAGGAATTATGACCGCATGGATGATCGGGAAGAACAATAGGTTTGAGGCGGCGGTGGTCGCCAAGCCCGTTATGAATTGGATCAGTAAGACCTTGGTGGCGGACAATTATTTTGGTTACGCCAATACCCGCTATGAAGGGCAGCCATGGGAAAATTTTGAGCACTACTGGAAATTTTCGCCCATTTCCCTCGTTGGTAATATTGAGACCCCAACCATGGTGATGGTAGGGATGAACGATTTGCGTACCCCGCCCAGTGAGGCCAAACAACTGTACCATGCCCTAAAATTGCGCAAAAAGGAGACGGTACTGGTAGAAATACCTGGAGCCAGCCATGGAATTGCCAGTAGGCCAAGTAACCTCATCACCAAGATTTCACACACCGTGGCCTGGTTCGATAAGTATAGGAAGGATTCAAAAGATGAAGAAAAGGAGTAATTGGTTTTGGAATATTTTAATTATTGCTACCCTTTTGCTATGCACTTTTGTCTTTATACTCCATTATAAAAACTATACCAAAATCAAAGAGGGCCATTTTCAGGTGGTTTCCGGTTTTTACCAACAGCGAATACCTTTGGCCAACATACATGGGGTGGAATTTGTTCCCAGAATCCCCGAAATGGAACGGAAGAACGGTTTTTCCTGGTTGACCCGGGAAAAAGGAGTCTTCCTGGATTCCGTATCGGGAAACAAGATCTATGTTTTTGTGGACGATTTGCAGCAACGGAAACTGAAGATCCAATATGGGGAGTCACGGGAACTCTACTTAAATTTGACCGATAGTTTGGAGACCCAAAAAATCTATACAACCCTCAAGACTTTTATGGACCCTACCACGGAATAAGGAAAGTTTTATAAATAGACATAGGCCCACCTTGGTTTTGACATAGTTGGCCCTGTTTTTGTGTTATTGGTTTTTTAACTGTTTTAAACATGAAGAAAAACGTTGTACTGTGGATGTTGTTGGTTGGCCAGGTCATGGTGTTACAATCACAGCATAAATTAACAGTAACGGTAAATGACGTCCCCGATTCAATGGGTAAAATAAGTGTGGCCCTGTACAATGATGCCGAAGGATTTTTAAAATTTGACCGCGTGTTTCTTTCAGAATCGGTGGCTGCCAACAAGGGGAATACCAAAGTGGTTTTGGAAGGGGTCCCCAATGGCAACTATGCCGTTGCCCTTTTTTATGACAAGAACGGAAATGATGAGTTGGACACCAATTGGATGGGTATTCCCAAGGAAAAGGTGGCTTTCTCCAATGCCAAAATGAAACTTTTTGGCCCCCCGTCCTTTAGGGAGTGTGCTTTTGATATCTATCAGGACAAGACCATCCAGATCGGTCTCTAAGCAAAATCCTAATTTCGATACAATTTTTCTTCATTTCATTACGAAAAACCACTCAATTTGACGGATTTATGGCTAATAAAAATTCTATCGAACCCACGGTATTTAGAATTCAGCATAAAGAAAAAGACACCCGAAACAGGTGCCTTTTTTATGGTTTACGTAAAGCATTTTAGAGCCTCAAATACATATTTCCATTAATGGTATTGAGTTTCAATTTGGTCACCCCTGCCAAGGTTAAACTCTCCACTTTCTGACCCACATGGCGATCGTATGATTTTAACTTTAGCTTTTCATCGGCATAAATATCACCGTGTATGGTTTCGGCAGTGAAAGCCACGTTGTTTACTTTTACGTCTATTTCCCCATTGATGGTATTTAACTTCAAATTGCCGGAATATTGTTTGATTTCAATATCGCCATTGATCAGATCGGCTTCAAAATTCCCTTCTATGCTATCGGATTGTAGACTTCCATTGATGCTTTTTACCTTGAACTGGGCGTTTTTGGGTACGTAAAGGACATAATTGAACTCGTATTCCTGACACCAGTACCGCTTCTTTTGGGCCATACGCTTTTCCCTGTAGGCTTCAAAAAGGGCTTCGGTATCCGATGCGATTGAAATCAAACTACGCTCCTCTTTTACTTCCAATTTGTAAAGATCCAATAACTCCGGGGTTTCCGAGGAAAGGGTGGCCTTAAAATAAACGGTCGGTTTGTCCCAGGTCTTTACTTCAATGGTTGAAGCGAAAGGGGTATCCATTTCTATAAACTGGCCTTTATGGTCCAGGTTCTTTTCGATGGTTTTCTGGGCCTTTCCAACAGAAACCATGAGGCAGAGCGCGATAAGGATTGTCGTTTTTTTCATGATTGCTCGTTTTTAGAAGATTTGATCGGATTATTTTTTTCTCAAGTAAATGTTACCGTTGGTGGACTTTAGCTTTATGCTCACCCCTCCGTTGTTGATATTGCCCTTTATGTTTTGGCTGGAAATTGTGGTAAGCCCTTCTTTCTGTGGTCTTTTAAGGTCGAAATTGGTATAGACCTCCCCGTTTGTGGTACCCAGGGAGAGATTGGCGGGCGTACTGGCCGGCATGGTAATGTCTACGGCACCATTGGTGGTGTAAATTGAAGTGGGGGAACTTTGCTTTACGGTTTTAAACACAACTTCAATATCCCCGTTCAGTGCATTGGCGGTTACGGGCCCGGTCACATCCATAATTTTAATGCCTCCATTAAGTTGGGCATCGGCCTCGATTTCTCCTGAAAAACCTTCAATTTCCACATCGCCGTGCCAGGTTGTCTTTACGGATACGTTTTGTGAAGCTGGAAGATAAATAAGGGCATGATCCGACTTTCTAAGGTTTTTTACAATGAGGTTGTTGCCATCTTGTACCACGGAAAACCCAACATCGGTATTGTCCGTTCCGCCGCCGCTCACCAATTTTAGTCCTTTTGCCCTATTCGGCCGTTCCTCCCGTGCTTCACTTTTAATCAATAATTGGTCACTGTCGTGCGTCTTAAGGATAATTTCTGCCTTGGATTCAATCTTTACCCATTCAATCCCATTTAAGGATTTGGTATAATCGTTTTGGGCATGTGTGAAGGCCGTAACCGCACACAGTATTAGAATAGTTGCTAATCGTCTCATAATTGTTCGCTTTTTGATATTTATATAATTTTTGGTAATAATGAATTGATTTCTTCCTTGATAAAGGGCTGGGTATCTTCTTTTTTCAAAAGCTCCCGCATAGGTGCAATCGCTTTTTTCTCTTGCATATCGACCAGTATTTTAATGAGGGTCACCTGGATGCTTGGGTCCTTTTCCGTCTGTAGGGCCTGGATAAAAAAGGCCTTCACCTGTTCGGATTGCGTAAATCGGGATAGGGCTTCCACAGCCGTTAGGCGCACATTGGTATTGTCATCGGTCAACATACGTTCGGCAAGGGCTTCCACAATGGCTTCATCCGGTTCGGGAAACTCATCGATAAACTGTACTCCCTGTATCCGTTTACTTGCGGATTGGTTCTCCATTAAGGAAATCATGGTGGTCTGCTTCAATTCAAGTTGCTCTCCCTGAACCAGGGCCATGGTTTCCTGTGTTTCCCGGGACTCAAAATAACGTCCCATTAGGAAAGAACCTACTAAGATGGCGATGCTGGCCGCCACCCTAAAGACCTGGGCAATACCTTTGCTTGGTTTCGATGGTAAGGAAATCACCTTAACCTGATTGTTTTTCTCTTCTTGGAGCATCCTTTCAAAATTCATGGCCAATCGTTTTGAGGGTGTTACGGTTTCCTCGGTCTTTATGGCTTCAAAGAGTATTTTGAATTCTTCAACTTCTTTTCGAAAGTGCTCATCGGCCGATAGCTGCCTTTCGAATGCAGCAACTTCGGATTTGGATAGTGTACCATCTAAATAGTCCGATATTTTCGCTTCCATTTCCTTTTTTTCCATGACTAAATGGTTTGCAGGTAAATTATTTTTAATTTTTTTAGGGCGCGGCTCATCTTTGTTTTGACCGCACCCGGAGTGGTCTCCATGATTTCCGCCAATTCCTGGTATCTGATCCCTTGAAACCGGTTGAGGATCACCACTTCCCGATCGGAAGCCTCCAATTGTTGCAAAGCCTTGTGCAAATGGGAATAATCTTCTGTCCGGTCCTCTTCCCCAATTCGGTAGGTTACGGATTCCAAATCCCCATGCACCTCCTTGTTTCTTATAAAATGGGTCTTTAAACTGTTCCTGGCTATGGTAAACAACCATGAAATAAAACTGCCGTTGTTGTATGTTGTTTTGTACTTGATCACTTTGTAAAACACATCCTGGGTTAAATCCTCACTTAACATTTTGTCCCCGGTCATCTTGAACAGAAAATTGTACACATGCCTATGGTGCCTGTTAAATAGGATTTGTAGCATATCCAAATTTCCATGGGCCACTTCGGCCATTAACTGCTCGTCATTCTGTTCGCTCAACGATTCTGTTTTTAGTTGGTGTTCAGTCTATATAGTCAGGAAAATACAAAAGGTTACATCCCCATGCACATTTTTTTGGGAGCGGTCCTTAAAAAGGGGTTGGGAAAGGAATCAACAGCCACAGTCCGTGCCGCAACCCTTGGAAGATTTCTTTTTTGATGATAAAAGGGGGAGGGGTACAATAAATCGGTGCACCAAATAGACCAGTGCCGCTGCAAGAATGAGGTATGCAATTAATTGTTGTACCATTTATTTTAGGAATTGATAAGCCGTCAAGGCTACAAGATACGCTATTCCGCTCATAAATACCAGTTGGAGGATGGGCCATTTCCAGGAGTTGGTCTCCCGTTTTACAATGGCCAGCGTGCTCATGCACTGCATGGCAAAGGCATAAAACAGCATTAGGGAAATTCCCGAGGCCAAATTAAAGAGCGGTCTTTGATTTGTTTCGTCCAATTCTGCCGCCATCCTATTTTTAATGGTTTCCTCCTCATCATTGCCAACGCTGTAAATGGTGGCCAACGTACCTACAAATACTTCCCTCGCCGCAAATGAGGTTAACACGGCAATGCCTATTTTCCAATCATAGCCCAAGGGTTTTACCACGGGTTCAATGAACTTTCCTGCATAGCCTATATAGGAATGTTCCAATTTATAGCTTGCGATTTCCTGGGCCTTTGCCCTTTTAAAAAGCTCATTGTTCAATAAGCGCAACGAATCCTGTTCCACAGTAAGGTCCAGGGGATTGGGTATTTTACCGGTATCCTCCCCTTTTTCCGTGGCAAAGGTCAGCACGTTTTTTCTGATGTAGTTTTTGCTATAATCATTTAACCCATGTTCCTGGATCCGTTTGCCAACGATTTCCTCCGCATTTTTAAACTCTTTGGAATACCCATTGGAGCCCAAGAACCACAGTACGATGGATATGGCCAAAATGATCTTTCCCGCTCCAAAAACAAAGCTCTTGGTTTTTTCGACCACCGTATACCCCACGTTTTTGAACAGGGGCATTCTATAGGTAGGCATCTCTATCATGAACAGGGACCTACTTTTAATTTTTAGGATGCTGTTCAGCACCTTGGCGGCGATGATTGCCATGGCAAACCCAAGGAGATAGAGGAGCATAAGGGTCAGGGCCTGATAACTTAGGCCAATAAAACGCCCTTCCGGAATGACCAGGGCGATTAGAATAAGGTAAACGGGCAAACGTGCGGAACAGGTGGTAAAAGGGACCACCAAAATGGTAATGAGCCGTTCCTTCCAGTCTTCAATGGTCCTTGTGGCCATGACCGCCGGAATGGCGCATGCCGTTCCCGAAATAAGGGGAACCACGCTTTTTCCGCTAAGACCAAAGGGACGCATCAATTTGTCCATTAAGAACACTACCCTGCTCATATATCCGGATTCCTCCAAGAGTGCAATGAACAGAAACAAAAAAGCAATTTGGGGAATAAAAACGGCAATACCCCCAATTCCGGCCAGGATACCTTCTGCCAACAAATCCGTTAATATTCCGGGTGGAAGGGTTTCCTTTAGCCATTCGCCGGCGGCGGCGAATTGCTCATCGATAAAATCACTGGGGTAGGTGCTCCATTCAAAAATGGCCTGAAAGATGAGGAGCAGGATGGCCATAAAAATAAGGTATCCGAACACACGGTGGGTCAGTATCCTATCCAGGTTGGCCCTAACGCCCTTTGCCGCCTGTGCGTCCACTTTATAGGTGTCCTTTAGGACCCCATTGATAAACTGGTAGCGCAGGACCGTTTCCCGATGCTGTAATTTCTTGAGTTCCGCTTTTGATTTGGTGGAAAAGGAGGTGGCGTCCTGTATGCGCTTTTTCTCAATGGGCATAAAGTTCACGTCCTGGGTAATTACCAGCCAAAGCTTGTACAGATTCTCTTTGGGGAAGGTGTTTTGCAAGCGCTCAAAATAGTCCGGGGCAATTTTTGAGGCATTGAGATTGGGCGTATTGACCAGACTTTTATAGTGGGCGATCAACTCCTTGATGTGTTGGATACCCTCCGATTTTCGGGTACTGACCAAGGCGATTTTGGTGCCCAACTTTTGCTCCAGGGCATCAATGTCAATTGAAATTCCATTTTTGGACATGCGATCGCTCATATTGATGACCAAAATGGCGGGAATCCTTAAATCCTTGATTTGGGTGAAAAGCAACAGGTTGCGCTTAAGGTTTTCCACATCGGTAATCACAATGGCGACATCCGGGTAGTCCTTATCGTTTTTGTTGAGCAACAATTCCACCACAACACTTTCATCCAGGGAAGTGGTGTTGAGGCTATACGTACCGGGCAAATCCAGGATATGGGCTTTGTCCCCATTGGGGAGCTTGCAGATGCCCTCTTTCTTTTCCACGGTAATACCGGGATAATTGCCAACCTTTTGCTTGAGTCCGGTAAGCTGATTGAAAACGGAGGTTTTTCCTGTATTTGGATTCCCAATAAGGGCAACTTTGATGCTTTTGCTCATTGGCCGATATGGTCTTCAAGTAGTTCCAATTCAATTCTTTCGGCCGTGGCTCTTCTAATGGCAATCCGGGATCCGTTGACGTTAATGTAGATGGGGTCCTTGAGCGGGGCAATTTGCAGGAGTTCCACTTCATTTCCGGGAAGGCAACCCAGTTCCAAAAGTTTAATGGGAATGGTGGTATCCCCAAAATCCTTGATTATTCCCTTCTGACCTGGTTTTAGTGTAGCAACGGAAGCCAATACTTTTTATTTAGAATCATTTTAATTAAACAAAAGTAAGGTAAAAAAATGAAAGCCTAGTTGTTATAGGAATTCTTTAGGATGGCCAGGTCCTGCAACAGTTTCTGGATTTCTTCCGTATTGGTACCATCATAGAATCCGCGAATCCGCTTTTCCTTATCCACCAAAATGAAGTTTTCGGTATGGATCATATCAAAGGGACCTCCATCCCCATCGGTTTTGACCGCTAAATACGATTTTCTGGCGAGCTCATAAATCTGCCTTTTATCCCCGGTGACCAGGTTCCATTTGGAATCCAATACCCCTTTCTCAAGAGCGTAGCGCTTTAATTGGGCAACAGTGTCAATTTGTGGGGTTACCGAGTGGGAAAGGAGCATCACGTCATCATCATCCAGGATACTCCCTTGGATTTCAGCCATATTCTTGGTCATGATAGGGCAAATGGTGGGACAGGTGGTAAAAAAGAAATCGGCCACATAGATTTTGTCCGTGTACGCCTCCTGAGTGATGGTATCCCCATTCTGGTTAATCAACTCAAAATTGGCAATGGTATGGTACTTTTTTACATCCAGCAAGGTGCTGTCCACCAATTCCGGGTTGACCATGTTGGGTTGGTAGATCGGTAATCTTTTGTTGGGCTTGAGGGCATCATAAATAAAGTAAATGATGACCAGGGACAGCAGGGAGAAAACCAGGGCAAAAAGACGGTATTTGGCAAAAAATCGACGCATAGTTGCAAAATTACGTCCAGAAAATCCCTTTTCAAATAGTTTTTGGACATCGGCTTGCCAAAACTTTCTTAAATGCCTTGGTCTTTAAAGTTTTTGTTTTTTGTATGCCCTGTTAAAAATGTACTTTTGTCCGTCCTAAGAGTAAAAGTACCCATGAATCCCATAGTCATACAAGTCATACAATTTTTTCTGAGTTTGTCCATCTTGATCGTTCTGCATGAGCTTGGCCATTTTATCCCTGCCAAACTCTTTAAGACCCGGGTGGAGAAATTTTACCTCTTCTTTGACGTCAAGTTTTCCCTGTTCAAAAAGAAAATTGGGGAAACGGTGTACGGGATTGGATGGCTGCCATTGGGGGGCTATGTAAAGATTTCCGGGATGATCGATGAAAGTATGGACACGGAGCAAATGAAGGAAGAGCCCAAACCCTGGGAGTTTCGGAGCAAACCGGCCTGGCAGCGATTGATCATCATGTTGGGCGGTGTCACCGTAAACTTTGTCCTTGCCGTAATCATCTACATTGGCATGGCCTACCAATACGGCGATCAATACGTTAGAATGGATAGTTTAAAGGATGGTGTTTGGGTAGTGGAAAAAAACATAGGGGATAAGGCAGGCATTCAAACAGGGGACAAGATTTTGGCCGTGGATGGCAATACCCTGGAATCCTTTAGAAGCGTATATCTTGAATTGATCAACGGTAATTCCATAACCATTGAGCGCGATGGACAGGTGTTGGAACAAGAGCTCCCTGTCGATTTTATAGCCACGCTTTTGGAAGATGAGGACAAAGTACGGTTTTTGTCCATGCGCCAGCCTTTTATCGTTCAGGAGGTATCCAAAGGTTCGCATAACGAAGGGGTCGATTTTAGGGAAGGGGATGCCGTTTTGGCCATCAATGGAAAACCTGCCAATTATCTGGATCAGGTGACCCCTATCCTGGAAGCCAACAAAAACCAGGAGGTCAATGTTTTGGTCCAAAGGGAAAATGGTGGCGAACAACTGGTGGTGGCCAAGGTCAATGAGGATGCCAAACTCGGAATTGGACTTAAGGGCCTTACCCCTGAAGAATATGAAGCGAAGGGATATCTTAAGATTGAAGAGATTGAATATAGCTTTTTGGAGGCCATACCTGCAGGCATCAACAAAGGGGTGGAAACCCTGACGGGTTATGCCAAGCAACTCAAAAAAATCTTTAACCCCTCTACCGGGGCCTATAAAGGAGTGGGTGGTTTTGCCGCCATTGGTAGCATGTTCCCGCCAACCTGGGACTGGGTGGCCTTTTGGTCCACTACAGCACTGATATCCATTATTTTGGCCTTTATGAACATTCTTCCGATTCCCGCTTTGGATGGTGGCCATGTGATGTTTCTATTGTATGAAATGGTATCGGGAAGAAAACCGAGTGATAAGTTTTTGGAGTATGCCCAAATGGTTGGCTTCTTTTTGTTGATTGCCTTACTTTTATTTGCCAACGGAAACGATCTGTACAAAGCGGTTTTTAAATAGAGAAATCAAACTTTTTGTTTGTAGTCTAGTTAAGAATCGGCTATATTTGCACCCGCTAAAAGCAAAACATTCCTCCTTAGCTCAGTTGGTTAGAGCATCTGACTGTTAATCAGAGGGTCCTTGGTTCGAGCCCAAGAGGGGGAGCGAAGAAATGGAAAAGCTACCAGAAATGGCGGCTTTTTTTGTGAAGGTATTTGGGCGAGAAGTTTACCCTGAGCGAAGCCGAAGGGAGCCCAAGAGGGGGAGCGAAGAAGTGGAAAAGCTGCCAGAAATGGCGGCTTTTTTTGTGGAGCCACCTGTTCTTGCTCCAAAGACCGGCGATTTTGTAAAGTAGGAACTATAGGTGCAGTCTTTCCTTCACCAGGGCCACATACCTATGGGTCGCTTCCAACTCAGGAAAATGTCCGCAATCATCAAACACTATGATTTCACAACTGGGTACGTGCTCCAGAATGGATGTACGGTCTGTTTTTCTGTGCGTATAGTCTCGCTCTCCCCAGAGCATGGTGGATGGTATATCCAACAATCTCAGGGAATGGTGCAGATCTCCCTTTAGGCCCTGGACCAGCCCCGATAGGCAGAAACATCCCCCACGGTCCAATGCGGCCAATGCCGTATCCTGATAACCAGAGATGTCCATATCCTTTGGCAGGGCATAGCGGTACCAGGTCCTGGCCAGCTTTTTTTCGAAAAGGGAATTGGCCACCTGACCGATCACTGGAAGTTTGAGGACATTGGGGATGGTGCCTTCCGTCCATTTTTCCATGGCCGGCAGTGAGGGAGTTTGGGATAGGAACAAGTGCTCTATCCGCTCGGGAAAAAGCCCAGCGGCCTTAATGGCATAAAATCCGTTGGAACAGGAAAAGGCCAGGGTGGCCCTATCCACTTTTAGGATATCCATAATATGGATGATCAATCGGGCAGCGGCGGCAATGGAATAATCGTATTTCCTGTTCGGATAGGAAAATCCGGTCCCAGGCAGTTCAAAACAAATGACCCTAAAATTCCGGGAGAGTTCCGTGATCAGTCCCAAATGGTGTTCGATAACGTTGGGGCCATCGGGCACATTAAGGATAACGGGTTTTGTCCCACCGGTGTCCAAGACCCTGATTGCCCCATGATCGGTATGGAGAAACCCAATGTTCGGGTCCAGGAAGGAAGGCCTGCGTTTCAGGCCAAACCTAAAAGTATCTATAAAGTTTCCGATCATTGTTCCAATAGGTCAAAACCAGGGTGCCAACAGCATATGCTGTTCAACGCTGTCCTTTCCATAGCTTAAAAATAGGGAATAAAAGGATGCTCGAACCCCTTGACCAAGGGGAAACAAATCGATGTTTTAAGTTGCCCCTTTTATGACGAACCACAACGGCGAACTCCCCCATTTCCACAATGGTTTCACTTTGATTAAATTATTTTTTGGAATGCGATACGCTAATCGCGCACCAGCGTGGGTGTATTATTATCTATTTTTCCAGATATAGCATTTCAAGAGTTTTTATTAATCTTGAGTACCTATTTCTTTTTCCCATAGCAATGGGCTTTACCACCCACATCTCTCCGTATATGAAAGCCATAACAACTACTAATATGATCGCTAATAGAATTCTAGATACCTCAAACAATTCATCAACATTTTTTGCTAATCCGAAAGTTGCACCAAGAAATGCCCCTATGAAACTACCTATAATAGCTATTGAAACATTTATTGATAAATAAGAATATCGCTCTCTTTCTAACTCGGAGTTCAAGGAGTCAATGATAAATGAAATTTTTTCTGCATTCAGTTTTATCTTTTTTCCTTCAATGTACGTTTTTAACATTTCATAACGTAATTTGAGAATAGTAAGATAATCCCACTTATCAAGGATATTTAAGGAATATTTTTCATTATACTCTTCACATAAAACTCGTAATGTTTCTTTTTCCGTTCTTCGAATAGCAAGCCAACCAATTACTACTCCTATCGGAAATGTAATGCAGTACCTAATATCAAATTTTATGACAGGCAGAACTATAAGTAAGGCACCGATAATAATTAAAGTTATATTAATAACGAACTTTGGTTTTTTATGATGCTTATATATTAGCTGCCAGTCAGTTAAGTTCTTTTTATCATATTCGATTAATTTGTATTTTATCATATTGAATATAAATTTTTAAACCAATTAACCCTTGCCTTGCCTTGTTCTGCACAACTCGATTGCTACCATCAGTTGGCAACTAGGCGTTACTCAGTACCCAGAAATCCCATTTCATTACTACCTTCTTGTTGGAAGCTTTTGTCTTTAAGCGCTATTAATTTAATAAAGTAAAGTGATACTCTTCTGAATTTCAAGAGTCTGAATATAACAGGGATTAGTAAGGCAATTTATTCAAAAGCCTAGCGGTAAAGAAAAGTAAATGTACAAGTGTAGGAATAGGATTATAAACGACTAAATCAAGCCGTCCACGAAAACAGGTGACTTTTTTTGTGGAGTTGTATAGGCGGGAACAGCGCTTTTACGTATAGCCAATACGGTGTACAATTATTGGTTTGTTTTAAGGATTCCTTCGTAAAAGCTGGCTAAAAACAACGAATTATGCGTGTCATTTTCATAGAATTCCTTGGATAGGACAATCGATTCAGTATCCTCAAGTTCTTGGATAAACTCTTCTATCTTTCCCCTGTGAAATTCCGGTTTTGGTTGATAGGTGATATGAATTCTGGTATTCTTGTTATAGTTGGATTTTTTAAATCGTTGTATTACCTCCCCATCACTATACCATAGGGAAGGGTCATACATATGTATGATTTCAAAAGGATGTTCCAATGATAAGAGGTAACCCCCAAAGTAGCCTCCGTAGGAATGGCCTATGAGCGTTTCGTGATTATTGGCGGCATAGTTTTTATTGACATCCGGAATCAGTTCTTTGGTCAGGTAATGATAAAAGGGCATTGCTTTGCCCGAATTGGAGTCAGTGTACCATGTGGAATCCACTTTCTCCCCATCATACTCAATTCTCGACTGACTAAAGGTGAGGTCTTGCCCTCTTTTGTTTTCCCAATCCACATGTGGAATCCCGATAATAATGGAATTCCGAATTTTTTTGTTTGCTCCCAGATCAAACGCTATGTTTTTAATTAAATCGAACCGCCACTCCGCATCAAAAACATAAATGACCGGGTACGTTAGGGAATCGGAATAGTTGAGGGGCAAACTCACCCAATACTCCCTATTTTCATCCAGATATTCGGACCTAATGGTATGCGTGATAGTTTCATTTAAGCAAATCGTGTCTTGGGCTACGGCCTTAAAAGCCATTACGGCCAGTATTGGAAATAGTAGGCTATTCTTCATTAAGGGTTTATTGTGCACTACCTACGAATGTAGATTATGGTCTATTTCATGTAGGGAACTAAGATAAGCGATTTTTGACCCGATTAAAGGAGGTTTTACCTGCCCTCGCCAATCCGTAAGTGGGGATTGATTTTTGAACGGCCCAACAATTCTAATGGCATTCTAATCTCTTTAAGGAGGGGGTTGTACCTCATTTTTTATCTTTAAGGACGATAGAAAAGCAGGACAATTCCAACTTTATTTGACACCTCCGTAAATGTCCAAAAGAATACTGGTCATAGAAGACGAACGGAACGTGGCCACCTTTATAGGAAAGGGACTCCGTGAAGCGGGTCATGAGGTCTTTTTGGCCTACGATGGGCCACAGGGCTTGGAACTGTTGGCACAGGAGGAAATCGATTTGGTGATTCTTGACATTGTACTGCCCGTCATGGACGGACGTTTGGTGGCCAAAAAAATCAGGGAAGTCGGTTACAAAAACCTGCCCATTATCATGCTTACCGCCCTGGGCACCACGGAGAATGTGGTGGAAGGATTGGATTCCGGAGCGGACGACTACCTGGTGAAACCCTTTAAGTTCAAAGAGCTTTTAGCCAGGATCCGTGCATTATCAAGAAGGCATGTTCCCCTGGAGGCCGTGAACCGAAAACTGACCGTGTCCGATTTGGAACTTGACCGGGATGCCAAAACGGTAAAAAGGGCGGGGAACAATATCAAACTGACTTCCACGGAGTTTCGGTTGCTGGAGTTCTTTCTAAGGAACAAGAACAGGGTATTGAGCCGTATCGATATTCTCGAAAGTGTATGGGACATCAATTTCAATCTGGGGACCAACGTGGTGGATGTCTATGTCAATTATCTGAGAAACAAGATCGACCGGCCTTATGGCCCCAAACTTATCCATACCGTGATCGGTATGGGCTATGCCTTGCGGGAATCCGAAGAACATGAAGATTAGGAACAAAATAGCACTGATCTTTGTACTGCTTACCGCCCTGCTGCTGTTATCGGTCTTTTTGTTCATTTACTTTTCCGTGGAGAACCACACGCATAACGAATTCTATCTCCGCCTGCGGCAAAGGGCATCGATCGCGGCCCAGGCCTATCTGGAAAAAGATGAACTGAGTTCCAGTATATACGAGGAAATCCGCAAAAAGCACGTACGGACCCTGCCCAATGAAAAGGAAGAGATCTTCAAGGTCAATGTGGACAAAAGAACCTTGGTTCCACCCCATACGCTTCCCCTGGAAAAGGAGTTCTTTAGTGAAGTCCTTGCCGCCGGCCACGCCCGGGCCAAGATCGGGAAGGCCTATTTCACGGCCATCCTTTATCGCGACAACCAGGGGGATTTCATTGTGGTGCTGTCCGCGGAGGACCTTTATGGATCGGCCAAAATGCGGAACCTTTTAAGAACCTTGCTCATAGCCTATGTCCTGAGCTTGATCATCCTTTTTGTATTGGGCCGGGATTATGCCAAAAGGGTGCTGAAACCCATTTCGGACATTACCCGACAGGTCAATGGGATACGGGCGAAAAAACTCCATTTGCGATTGCCCAATGGACACAGAAACGATGAACTGGGGGAGCTGTCCCGTACGTTCAACAATATGCTGGACAGGCTCGAGGCCTCTTTTGAGATGAAGAACAATTTTGTGCGCAACGCCTCCCATGAACTTAAGAACCCTTTAACGGCCATTATCGGGCAGACGGAGGTCGCCCTTGGCAGCGCAAGGAGCGAACAGGAGTATATCACCACCCTGCGGACCATTGAAAGAGAGGCCTCGCGACTCAACGGACTCATCAATGCCCTGCTGGAACTGGCCCAGGCCGAAAACAATTCCAAGGGGCTGTTGGGAGAGCATATACGGGCCGATGAGCTGTTGATGGAGCTTCAAACGGAATTTGATGTCCCCACTTCTGGAACGGTAAACTGTGACCTTCGGTTTTTACCAAAAGATCCGGACAAACTGATCTTCATGGGAAATGAAGGCCTTATACGCGCGGCCCTGTTCAACGTCCTGGACAACGCCTTGAAGTATTCCAAAAAAGGGAATGTCGATTTGGGGATCCGGGTGAAGGAGCAGACCATCCTGATTTCCGTAAGGGATGAGGGTATTGGCATTCCCAAGGAGGACCTTAAAAATGTGTTGGAACCATTTTCCAGGGGATCCAACGCCAGGGGTTTTAAAGGTTTTGGCCTTGGCCTCCCGCTGTCCCGGAAAATTGTACGTCTGCATGGGGGCGAATTGCGAATCGATTCAGAAATAGGGAAGGGGACCCGGGTCATAGTGCAGTTGCCCAATATCCATGCCACGGCCAAGACGGGCCACTAAAAATCTAATGCCTTTCCAATCCCTTTCTTATCCCATTTTAATGTTGCAGGTTTAGTATTGTACCCACATAAAATCGCAACGTCATGAAAAAAATATTGGTACCCACGGATTTCAGTGTCAGATCCTTAAAATTGGCAGCCTATGCCCTTAAACTGTATCACCAGGAGATTATCGATATTATCCTGGTCTATCCTTATAGGATACCGTTATCGGATTCGGAACTCTATGGTTTTTCGCCGCGAAGGATTGTATCGGAACTCAAGAGCGAGGAATTTTTAAGGGCCAGGAACGAACTCGTCCATAGGTTCTACGTGAACATCGGTACGATCCAGGTGGAACTTTTCACCGGCCTGAATTCGCTCGCCTTTCAAAACTTCACGGACCGCCTTAAGGTCCGAACGGCAGTGGTGCCACAAAAAGGCTTTTTGGACTTTTCGCAGAGTACTACGTTCGATCCCTTGCCCCTTATCCAAAAGAACATTCCCGAGATACATAGGATTTGCTTTAAACAAGAGGAAGTCGGGGAACCGTTTACCGAGCAGCGGACCAAAGGTATTTTTTCCTCCCTAAAAAACGTCTTTCAAGGTTTTTAAAGCAAAGTATGCCCCATATTGGAAGGGAAACGGCCAGACCATTTCCGAGCAGCGTTGCGCCAATCCTACGTTGCCAAGGGCAGTGTCCCGCCCTATTTTGTAGCCTTTGTACCTGAGCCCAAAAGGGGAGTGTTGTTCCCCGCTGCGAAGTAGCTTGACTGCTTCGCCCTACCGTTATCAAAACTTTGAAACGGTTAGGCCGCAATGTATAACCCAATCCGCCTTTGGTGGATACAACGGAGCGGGGATTTCCCAATCGCTTTGCGCTTTCAAAATAACGCTCTTAATGCAAAGGTCATTTCGAACGTATGTGGGAAATCCCGATAACAAAAAAGCCACAACTTACGTCGTGGCTTCTTTTGTTTTTTTATGTTTATTCTTGCTCCAAACCACCAGTCTTTGACTGGTGGTAGTGGGGGACTCTGTTTTTCTAAATCTTTTCGATCCTAATACAAATAAACAATCCGGTTTAACGCATCAGCTTGAACCAAAAGCTGTCATTCAAATTCAAACATTCCTTTTAGCCCTTCAGATTTTATTCTACGTTCGATTACCTTGCTGGATACTTGGAAGTTTCCACAAATCATTCTTGAAATTGCCTCAATTGCCAGGTCTCTAGGGTTATCGTCAAATTCTTTGGCAAACCTGTCATAAAATACTTTGATTTTTTTCTGTAGTTTGTTTAAATATTTCTCTAATTCTGTTTTGGGCACCAACAATCTTCCAGCGAATTCCTTGGCCTGTCTCTCTATCCAGATGACCTATTTCTTCAGCAAGTGTAAATTGCAGTCTGTTTCTGGAAAACTTGGTATTATACTCCCCATAGTCGACCCAAATGTCACTTAAACTATGCGATAGAAAAGCCTCCACATCCGTTCTCATTTTCAGCTCAGGAACAGGGATAATGTTCAGTCCCAAATCAAACTCAATAATCTCTTCAACATCTATCGGAATTTTTTGAGCCCTTGGAGTCTGAGCCCTGAACTCCTCTACTATTTCACGTATTTCATTATAAGTGATTCTTTGAGGTGTGAACTTTATCATGTCTTGGTGCTAATGCTTTCTAATAAGGTTTATCAATTCCTTTAACTGTTCATCTGATGGGTTCTCTACTCTCGAAGTCCTGAAGAAAACCGGTAGCGCTTTCAACACATCTTCCTCGGGTTTCAAACCGTCAGGGATGGCTTCGACAAGGGCTACGTCTTTTACTTCCCTTATTTCTTCATCGCTCATTTTTAAGGTTTCGGCTATAGCTGATAATATCAACCCCGACTTGGGAAATTCGAGTAACCCCCTTTCTATTTTGCTCCAGTTACTGGAGTCAAAATCGATTTGATTACAAAATGTCCGCAGCGTAAGGCCAACATCGATTCTTTTCTGTTTTACTATTTCTCCTGCACGTTTCATTGTTTTGTAGTGTAATAAGTTTTGTGGTACAAAAATACCACATTTGTGGTAAATAATTACTACATTTTTGTTAAATAACTAAAAATCAATTAGCTAAATAAATATTAAAAGATGATTCCAGAACTATAATTTTAAATGAGAGGTTTTGATTCATTATACTTATCTACGATATCGCTGTTGACTGGTGCATGAAACTTTTGCATTTTATCAAATGGGAATTCCATATGTTTCGTTTCGTCTTGGTTTTCTAAATCGGAAGGGCACATCCCCGGTTTTCTTTACGCCATTCCCGAGCAAGGGCTACTGCTGCCCCGCTACCGCCAGTCTGTGACTGGTGGTATTACCCACCAAGAAAACCAATCCCGCTGCGAAGTAGGTTGGCTGCTTCGCCTTATTATTATCAAAACTTTAAACGATCATGCCGCAGCAGTACAACCCTGTCCGCCTTTGGTGGATACTGTGGAGCAGGAAAAAGTTTTATTCCTCATAATCAAAATCAATATTTATGCATCTTACTTTTTTAGGGTCAATTAAATTAAATCTATCTTTTTTTAGATCTAGTTTCCAAGCTTTTAAAGTTTTATTTAGATATTCTTTGTCTTCATACTCTGAAAAAGCAAAAATCTGTTTAGCGTCTGCATCATCTATTTTTTCACATTCGATTAGATCTGTCAAAGCCTCATTGCTATTACTTATATAGTGAACGGTATCTAATAGTTTATACTTTGCCTCTTTCGATATAGAGTTTACTATTTCTTCTAAAGCTAAAACATGTATATTAGAGTTCTTTAAATAAGTCAAACCCTTATTGCTTTGCTCAGAGTTTATAGCAGAACTACTTATAATTTCGAAATCTTTAAACATCTTTAAATCAGTCAACTTTCGGTATTCGGTTTTACTTGACTTGTTTTGATTTTCTCTATTTAAATTAGATTTCGCAGTGTCCTGATAGATTTTTTTATCTATGTCTTTATTAGGTTGTAAACTCTTCTGACTAATTTCTGTACTGTCTTTTACTGTAAAATCTTTACCAGTACTTTCCACAGGCTCTTGAAAGACTTTATTTTCTTTGCAGTTTACAAAAAGAACTAATAAATAGGAGTACAGCTAAGATTATTCTTATCATACCATCTAAATTATTTTAAAATCCACAGTCCACACAGTTGGGCCTTGGTATCACAGGTTTTGGCTTTGGTGCTTTTTTGCCTACTCGATACGGCACTCGTCAGAGACGAGCGCTAGTGGGGTGAATGGTTAAAAATTCTTATAAGAATAGCTAATCAAATACCATTTATTAGCATTTAACCCGAATTGATAGTTAACATCATAACCAGAATCTGCTATATATAATCTCCAGGTAGCTACAGATTTTTGGACCGATACCTCGCTTATAATATTTTCGTTCTTTTTATAATTTTTATCCTCCTCAAAATAAAATTCCCAGTCCTCCTTTGTCCAAACATAGTTATCTCTGTTGGCTTCGGAATCAGAATTAAATCCTTCAATTGGAAATTTGATTCTGCTATATCTAAAAGTAGAGTCCTCGACGAATTGTGATAAAAAAACATCAAAATCTTCTACTTTTTGAAGTTTTTTGTCTGCTCTTATATTCTTTGAAACAAAATTCGAGTCACTATTGTTGCTTACAATCCCACTCTCTTTCTGACTAGGCACCATATAACCCATAGAATCAAGGGTTGTTTCCTCTGTTGAAATTTCTTCCTTCTTTTCACTTTTACAGCTTGCAAAAAGAACTAATAAAACAAATACAATTAAATCTACTTTTATCATTTAATTTACAATCCACAACTCGCTACAAAGTAACTTGGCTGCTTCGCCCTATCATTATTAGAGCTTTTAAAACGGTTATAACGCAGCAGTATAACCCTGTCCACCTTTGGCGGATACTGCGGAGCGGAGATTCTTCTTTAATCATGTGGATTCGTCCAATATCTCTACCAGATACCAACAGCCATCTATCAAACTGAACTTATAGGTTACATGAATACCATTATCTATCCCAAGTAATTTATACAAATTGTTATTTTCCTCTTTCTCAATTTCAATTTCGTATTTATCATACTCATTATTAAAAGCCTCTTTGTCCTTAGTAAAATCTACATAATCAAAAGAACCATTTTCAACAAGTTCTAATGTGGGTTTTTCATCGGTGACATCTTCATAATAAAACCATTTCATCGGGTATTTGACCCTGTTCTTTTGAAAAATACTGTCCTTGGCAAACCTTTCAAAAAAAGCATCAAAGGTCTGGTCACAGTCTTTGGCCATTTCTGTAGGAACTTCAATATTTTCTTTTTTGTCTCCATTTGCCCCTGCCTTTTGGTCCGAGGTGGCCGGTTCAACGGCATTTGGAGAAGCCTCTTTGTTGCGAGGTTCCTGTTTACAGGAAAATGCTGCCAACAGTATCAAAACGACTACGGTCAATTTTATTCGTATCATATCTTTTGGTTTCTCATTTTAAAATCCACAGTCCACACAGTTAGGCCTTGGTATCACAGGTTGTGGCTTCGGTGCTGGTGCCGGGTTTTTGCCTACTCGATACGGCACTCGTCTGAGACGAGCGCTAGCGGGAGATAGGTCGATTTTGTTATCCTTTTTTTCCCCTTACTGTCGACCGTTTTTGTTTTTTGTACTTGATAATGTTTACTATAATCATATAAATATTCCGTATGGTTGGTAACATTGCCGTTTTCGAGATAATCTACGGTTTCAGAACTACTTAGTTTGTATACCCCCGCACTCAAATAAAAAACCTTGTAGTTGCTATGGCTGATGGGGGATTGAGTGTTGGGGTTAAAACCAAATACCACCAGATCGGTTTCCTTATAGGTGCGCGGGTCAAGGTCAAAAACGTATTCGTAGACATTGTTCGTTTCCCTTACCCGTTCATAAACACCATTATTGTTTTTATAGTTGGTGATTTTTAGGGGCTTGCCCCTTAAGCGTTCGTTACTGTTGGGCAAATGGTAAGGAGGTATATAATACTGACCTCCATCATACATCGTAGTGAAGGTGTATTCGTTCTTCCCTATATTGTTGGTCTTATCCCCAATATATTCCGTCACAAAGGCATATCCGCCGTGATTGCCCTGTTCCAGGGTCAAGGTGTTTGCCGGTTTAAACATCACATGATGGAAGATCTTAACCTGCACACCTCCTTGAATGGTGGTGGTCCCATATCCGTAGTAAGAAGGAAGGGCAAATACCTTTCCCGAAGTGTTTCCATCGGCATAGGTATATTCATATTTTTTTTCTAGGGTATTGCCGCTGCCATCCTTGAGCAGAATCCGTTTTATGCGATTACCCCCCGTGTAAATCAGGGTTTCCTCTTCGGGGGTGACATATTCCTGCCAACTTAGCTGTATCCCAAAATCATCCCCCCAATCATACGGATCTTCAAGGGCCTTATCCGTAGGGATGACCCTGAGGATGTAATTTCCAGGGGTTATTGAAATGAAATTCGAGGTTTTATGGAGGGTAGCATAGATATTGGTGCCGTTCTCATGAAAAATCTTGACAAAGTATGGGCAATCATAACTTTCAACACCTGTGCAATCGGGGTCGTCCAGAAAAACCTCTGTTTTGATGGCACCGGCGTCAATCAAATGGGGCGGGACCGTGAATGCTTGGGATGGGACGATGTTGTCGATGGTAAATGGGATGGAATACTCCTTTGTCTGGAAATCATAAAATTTGGGGTCCTTGTCCAGGACAACATATCTGGTGACCGCAGGATTGTTCTGCGCAAATGCCACATGATCCCTTAAATGATCGGGAAATTCTGCCCTGTTGGCCTCATATACGTATTCAGCAGAGCCGCCTGTAGGGTACTTGATCTTGGTCAGCAGGCCGGCCTGGACTTTATCGGTGTCTATGGTCGTTCCTCCTATTTGGTACAGATTGTCCGCGAAAACGGAAAAAAGACCATTGTTTTTGCCGTTGTAGTACCCCCACTTATCATGGGAAGTTGAAAACCTGCTTGGCAGTACCTGTGGATTGTAGGTGAATTCATATGGCGGAAGGTAACTATCGTCATTGCCCTGTTCCTTTACGGAATTCAAGAACAACCGCTGTTTTGATTCCGGTGCATTTGTGTTCAAATGATGGAGAATATTGGTGCTTTTGTTCGACACCGTATGGACATAGTCAAAAACATATTTCTTTATCCGTTTGCCATTGTTGTTGTGCACCTCCATACTGGTCAAGGCCTTGGGCGGTTTTGTGCTATCGTAGGCCTTTAGATCATCCCTTGTGGTATTGTAATTGAAGGTGATCTTCCCATGCCCAAAATCTATTTGGCCTATTTTCTGTTGGGAGTTTTTGATTTCGGAAAAGTAGGAGGTGTTCACAAAGCCATTGCCATCTTTTTCTGCCACCTCCCCATTTCTTTGGTACATTGTTGATTCCTCATTTTCATAGGTAAAGGTTATGGTCTGCCCGGACAGGGGAATTATTTCCAGCAGGTACCATGAATTTATTTTAATGGGTGCCTGGGAAATATCTTCGGTCAGTCCATTTTGATGGGAAAAGGAGTAATCCGTGATGGTATGGTTACTTTCGGTAGCGGTAATGGCCCCCGAACTCGACTTTCCAAAATAATACTTTGTACCCTTGGTGTCGGTTACTATGAATCCCTCAATTTCCTGGGTAAGGACACCGACCGTTTCTATTTTTAGATCATCGAAGGTCTCTAGAATGGGTTTGTTTGTGTCCCTGTCGTATATGAACTTTCCACTATAGCCCAAAAAATTAAAGAAGAACTGATCCGGCATTCGGTCAAAAGTCCCGTTGATTTCTGCCGCATAGGCATTCTGCCTTGTAGTGGGTGAGGTAAAGAAGGTGTCATAATAGCTCTGGTACAGATAGCCTTGGCCAGAATCGTCGGCATTTCCCCTGATCTGTCTGGTGATAACACCACCCGCATTCAGGGACCAGCCCATTCCATAGCTTGAGGCCAATTCCGCTACTTTTACGCCCCTTGCATGATAGGCCAGATTTATGGGAACCTGTACGTTCCCCTGGGAGATATGGTACAGGGGAATACGGATGTCCGGGAGCCCCGTATAATGGGATACGGGGATTTCCACAAACTGTGCCAAAGAGGCGGCGTTGGGAGATGGGGGTACAATTTTTGGCAAACCCTGTGCATAGGGTCTTATACTTACACAGACCAAGGCTATTATTAGGAGTGTTTTTTTCATTTTCTTATGTTATATACCATTTCAGTCTTATAGCTCAAAGAGCTTATTGGATTGCTCCATGGAGAATACCACCCAATATGGATTTCGCTACATCCACAACTCAGAAGATTGCCTTTGGCAAATCTTTTTTTTACCATCATATTATGACCCAAAAAAGTGTTGAAATCAGTTGAATTGGGGACAAAAAGGGGGATTGGAGGGATATCCCAAGGGCCGGTATCGAAAAGGTGGAACGGATCCTGGTCGGGGATTCCATAATTTCCAGAAGGAAGCGTATTGTTTATTTTAAAGGGAATGTAGCCAACAGGAAAATCCCCATCAAACTTTTTGATGGCATTTTTAAAACCAGTGCTAAAGGATTTTGGCCCATGCCCGGCTTTGGAAATACCATCGGGTTTGGGAACTGAAAAACTGGCCCTGATTTCTTCGGCAGGGATATTTTCTTTTATGCTACGCTTTACATCCAGGGTGGAGGAGCCGATACGCACAATATCTTTACCTTTCATGGGTGTCCATTGAAAAGGTGGTGGATGCTATAGGGAGATATCCCATAGCGCTGAAAAACGGGGGTAGAATGGTATACGCTGGAAAAAGTGCCCGGGTTGAAGTGTGCATGTACGGCAAAAGAGTTAGTGGCCGCGAATTTCAAGCACTGGAGGTAGAATCAAAAACCTGATGTAACAAGCGAAAGTTCAGGGGGATGGTTGGGCGATTATTAGAGGTATACAGCCCATTCGCATTACAGGCAACTGGAATGGTGTCACAGTGAATCAGGGCAGGGAAAATCCTGGAAAGGAAAATGGCCAACGGACCAACCCTGTACGGTAACAAAGTGGAGCTAAAGCACGGCCGGATTCGAAGAACTTCCTTAGTTTAAGGGCAGAAATTGTCCCCTACTTTAAACATCTTTCCATGACCGGGAATGATGTAATCGGCATTTTTTAAAAGTGTTTTTCTACTTTCCACCAAGGCCTTCATATCCATATCCGTTGACTGAAGATGGTCTTTTTGGTGTAAATCGAACCGTTGTTCTTCAGTATCAAGCCACCAAATGACATCCCCGGCCACCGCAACTTTTCCCTGGGGCGTACGGACAATAAGGGAAAGATGTTCAGCTACATGACCCGGTGTATGGACAATTTCAATATCGTCACCAAGGATATTGGCATCAAATTCGAGCATCACATCTTTTTCATACATTAAATCGGCATCAAAGGTGATGTATGTGGCCTTTTCAAAAAGGCCTGCCAATAGCATATGATCGGGATGGCGATGGGATAGGAAAACATAATCGATATCAGCTGTTTCCAGGTTCTCCTCACCTAAGGCGCTAAGTAATGCTTCCCGGTTACATCCGGGATCGGTGATGATCTTTTTATCTTCCGTGGTAATCAAACACACGGTTGAACTCGCTTTCCAACCTTTGTCGAGTGGTCTGGCATAACCTTCGACTAAAACCTTGATTTTGGCCATAGTGCAATTAAAAAATTTTGGGGCAAGCCTGCTCCCTTGACGAAAAGTGAAACGAATTTGATTTCAACGGAACCAGGCTTTCAGTAGGCAAACCTTTTAAAGAAGTCATCAAAGGTATGGTCACAATCTTTGGCCATTTCTGCAAAGATTTCAACATCTCCATTTGCTTCTGCCTTTTTGTCCGA
Source organism: Muricauda sp. SCSIO 64092 (assembly GCF_023016285.1). Taxonomy (GTDB): domain Bacteria; phylum Bacteroidota; class Bacteroidia; order Flavobacteriales; family Flavobacteriaceae; genus Croceivirga. The sequence continues at coordinate 1,997,555 of NZ_CP095413.1, read as the reverse complement.
GGTAGGCGGTTCAATGGCATTTGAAGATGCCTCCTTGTTATGGGGTTCCTGTTTACAGGAAAACGCTGCTAACAGTATCAAAACGGCTACGGTCAATTTTATTCGTATCATATTTTTTGGTTTCTCTTTTTAAAATCCACAGTCCACACAGTTGGGCCTTGGTATCACAGGTTGTGGCCTCGGTGCTGGTGCCGGGTTTTTTGCCTACTCGATACGGCACTCGTCAGCGACGAGCGCTAGCGGGGGGGATTAAGATTATCGATACCCTCGATACCGATGAGAAGGAAGCTCTTCTAAAGCTTATCGATATGGCCGTCTCCAAGAAAAAACTTAAAGATAACCTTACTGATCTAATCAGTTCCTAAAATCCCACAGATATGGACACCTACTTGCTTTGTGAATTTTTCCTGCGCTTTTGCGCGCTAATTATGCTACTCTGCCGGTTATATGGACCTAAAAAGGTACGGCGTACGTCAAAATATATCCTGTTCCGACTGGCAAGGAACAAAAGGTTCAAACAGGCCTACATGACTGTCATTGCAGTGTGCTTTGTCATAGGCATGCTTTGGGGCTATGTCCTTGCGTTACAGTTCTATGTTGACACCCAGAGCATCCTTAAAAGTTTCATGCTGCTCGCACTGGTGTTCTTGTATTTCACCTTCTTCTGCTATACCAGCTATAGGTTAGCACAATAAAAAACCGCCCGAAGGCGGCTTTTTTATACCTAAAAATCGAAACAAAACTATCTCCTTTTCAACCTTACAGTTTCACCATCCTCAGATTTTAAAACCAAACTATCCTTATCAATCTTCAACACTTCATTTTTGGAGATATAATCTTCATCTAATAGGATATTGAGATATTTATCCTCTAACCTTAACAAATATGGAGTATCGTAAAATTCAACATATCTAATAGTATCGCCCTCGATTTCAAAAAGGGCGTTGTCATCTTCATTTTCAGCCCAGATACCATTCAACAAATCTTTATCAATACTATCAATAACAAAGTTTGGTTTGGCCTGTTTATCATTATTGGTTTGTACGATTTTATCTTCTTCAATATTGATATTGCTTTTAGCCTGTTTATTGTTACACGATAAAAATGATATTATAATGGCTAGAAAAAAGAATTTATTCATCTCTCTTAATTTTGAGGTATTTCTATGTGGAAAGCTGGATCTTTTGGAGGTGTAATCACTTTGTTAATCCTGTTATCAGCTTTCAGGCTTTTACCAAATTGCTTGCCGTTCGCGACACTTCCAGGACTAATATCAATAACATTCAATGTATTTGGATCAGAAGAATGTTTTGATACTTTCCCAGGACCAACCTCATTGATTTTGTCCGTCATGGCTGATTTTATATCATCCGACGAAAGTTGGAGTGCCGTGGAGTTTTCGCCACCAAACATATCATTTAGTTCCTGAAGTGCGTTGTTCAAGTCTTGTCCATCAGAATACACATCAATGACTTGGTCACCAGCTGCCCCATAAAGACTTTTCTGATTTTCCACACCTTTGTTTTTTATATTATTGAACATTACCCTAGCTTGATTCTTCGGATCTCTAAACCCGCTCGTTATTGTGGCACTATTATTTCCACTTGATTCAAGGTTATCACTTATCACAACCGCACTATGGTCTGTAACGTGCTCCTGTTTAACATTACTTCCCAATGTCAATGTTGTAATATTTTGATTATCCGCAGCTGTTGAGACTTCTCCATTTGATGTCAACGTAGTCTTGGAAACATGAATCGTATTGCCTGTTCTGGCTGATTGTTTAAATTTAATTGGTTCTATATTAATAAAATCAAGTCCGAACAACTCTTGTCCTTCCAATCCTTCCAATTCAATTTTCCATATAGGATTGTTATGTGCAAATTGATAGGTCGATATTGAGAAAAACTCTTCACTGATGGGATCCACCCCGAAAAACCTTCCGATTTCTGGCATGTAGTTCCTGTAACGAAAGGTCAGCCAGTTAAGCCCAAGCTCCTTGTTGATCTCTTGTCCGAGATAGGTCATGTAGTTGTTCTCCACTCCGTTTATCTGGTTATTGTACCCTTTATGTTCAAGCCCGAAGGGATAATAATTGTTCTCCTCAATAATTGTAGGTATACCGGGGTTACTGGGGTCTTCGGTATAGGCCAACCTAACGTTCCCCAAATGGTCCTTATGTTGGTAGACATGGTCATACCCACTACTGGTATTGGGCATCACATAGCCCTCTGGGTGGCCAAAGAACTGTAGGGCATTATTCTCATAGATGTAGTTGCCAGCATATTCCGTAGTAGTACTTCCCACAGTCTTTTTTAGTTTAACCCCAGTGGCATCATAAATATAGGAAATTGTACCGTTATGTTGTGCATTATTGATCACAACACTGGTGGGAAGGTTTAAGTGATTATAGTTTATCCCGTCCACACTGGCGGTCCCTATGCCCTTGTTGAGGTCACGCACCATATTGCCGTTGGCATCGTACCAATAGTCATGGCCATCGGTGTTGCCATCCTTAAAGCCATAGGTTTTGTTCCCAATGTCCAAAACCTTGGTCAGCTTGTTACCGGCATCATAACTATAACCCAACCTGTCCATTGCACCGAAGGTGGTCGCTTCGGGATTGGTAGGTCCATTTCTGTTCAGTTCGGTAATGTTACCGTTCTTATCATACAGAGCGGTCATATTATAACGGATCGTATTGTCCCTGGCACTGGTAAGCCGGTTCAGCGCATCATAACCGAACGAGTATCGTTCACTGACAAGGTTGCCCGTATTGTTGGGGCTCGCCGTCTTCCATTGAACCTGCGAGATGTTGCCGTTAAAGAGTGCCTTTGGGTTCTCGTTGCCCCCAAAATTGGTAGGGTCGTTGTAGGCAATCTCCATCCCCCAAAGGTCACCGCCCGCGGCGGTTCCGTTGTTTATGGACTTGAGCCATCCCCTTACATTGTACCTATAGTCCACCTCCTGTAGCGCGGTTGGTGAGCCTGTCGAACCACCGCCCACCTTTTTTTGTGCCAACCGGCCCAGGTCATCGTAGTAGTTCTCCACGATGGTCTCGGTATGCGAGCCTATGGTCTGCTCCTGCTTTACCAACCGGCCCCTATGGTCATAGCTAAAATTATCCGTGGTGACCAGGGCCGCATTGGTCCCCCTGGTATGGGAGGTCCTGGTCCGTACCACCTTGCCCCCAAAGTCCAGTTGAGTCTCCACAATATCGGTCGTGTTCAGGTACCCGTTCTTGCTGGCGGTATAGATGGGCCTGCCCTTGACATCGTAACCGGTGATGGTCGTGATCCAGTCGGCCTGCCCTGCGGTTGCCGAGGGGTCCAGCACCCGTACCTTGCTTACCGTGGCAAGGCCCTTTACGTTGCTGGCCTTGGTTTGCCCCAGAACCGTTGTGGGTACGCTAAGGCCATCGGTATCCGCATAGCTATCGTAATAGTTTACCGTATGGATCTCCATAGCAAGTGTATTGGGGTAGGCGCTATTGGAATACAGTACCTTTTCGTCTGCCAGGGTAGGGGAGCTTGTCTGGCGGGATTCGTACTGGGCAGTAGCATTGTTTGCCGCTGTTTGCAGGCTGGCCCGATTACTGGTGCTACTTACCATTCCGGTATAGGCCACCCGGCCATGGACATCGTATTTGGTAAACAGCCATTTTTGCTGTACCCTTAAGTTGGGATCGCGGGTCATGATCGGTTGGTCCAGTTTGTTGTACACAATCTCCTCCCAGGTACTTGCCGTACCCTTGCCGGGCAGTTTCTTTTCCACCAAACGGTTGCGGTAATCGTACCTGTACTGGTAACAGAGTTCGTTGAGCTCCGTGGGATCTACCCCATCGGAAGCGTCCACCTTGGGGGGGATCACATAGGTCAGGTTCCCGTAGTCATCATACACATAATAGGTGTCATGCGGGCCGTTGTTGTAGGTCCGTTTTAGGATCACCCTTCCGTTCTTGTCCACAAATTCCTCGGTACTGTGGTCCGTACCGGAGGTATGGTTCTCATCATAGGTCACATTTTTGTAAAGTTCCCCGGTGGCATATGCTCCGGATAATTTATGTAAGGTAGGGGCCTCTGGGTTTCCTCCGGCAAAAACGACCTCAAACTTGGGTACGCCATCATTGGATTGGGAGTTCACGTGGTATCCAAATCCAATTTCGTGGCCATTGCCCAGCTTCCAATCCTGTCCCGGGGCGGCCTGTTTCAGCACCCGGTTTAAGGGGGAGTTTTCAAACTCCTTTTGGGCATAAGCATTGATATTGGGTATGCTCAGGGTCGGAAAGTCCTCCCCATAGTTGGTCTTGTAATAGCTATGGGTGTCGCTTTTTGCCGTGGAATGCAGTTGGCCCACCGTACCCGTCGCCGGACAGGGGAGGTATTCCCTTTCCACACGGCCGTAATCGTCATATTCCATATGCGTTACCACGTCCTTGCCTTTGGGGGTGGCCTTGAGCCCCATGTCCTGCATGGGCCTTCCCAAACCATCATAATAGGTCAACCGTTCGATCACATCGTTGTTGTTCACCGGATCGGTGCCAACCGCAGTGGCCCTGTGATAGGTGCGGACATGTATATAGTTGGCATTGGCCATGGTTGGGGCCATATACCCACATCCATTGGCCGTCCCCGGAAAGTCGGGGCATTGGTCGGAACTGTTCGCCACATGGTCCGGGGGCGTGCAATCGATGGTACTCACCAACGGATCACCAAACCCGTCCCCATCGGTATCGGCATACCAGACCGTGGCCTGGTTCACCGTATACCCAACGGTACGTGCCGTGCCCCAACAGCCGGTACTGTTGTTCCTTGCCTTTAGGTAGTATACCGTTCCGCTGCTGCGTGTTACCGAAACGTTGGAATTTGATGTACTGGTCCCGGAGGCACTGTCCTGCCAGTACCAGGTGGTCCCGCTGGAGGGGGTGCCCCGGGTGAGCACAGTGCTTCCACAGTTGTTGACCACACTGGGCGCCGAGGGTTGCGCGGGCACCGCATTGATGCTATAGCTTACCGTTCGTGCCGTGCCCCAACAGCCCGAACCGTTGTTCCTGGCCCTTAGGTAGTATACCGTTCCGCTGCTGCGGGTTACCGAAACGTTGGAGTTTGATGTACTGGTCCCGGAGGCGCTGCCCTGCCAGTACCAGGTAATCCCACTTGGGGGGGTGCCACGGGTGAGGACAGTGTTGCCACAGTTGTTGGCCACACTGGGCGCGGATGGTTGCGCGGGCACCGTATTGATGCTATAGCTTACCGTGCGTGCCGTGCCCCAGCAGCCCGTGCTGTTGTTCCTTGCCCTTAGATAGTATACCGTTCCACTGCTGCGCGTTACCGAAACGTTGGAATTCGATGTGCTCGTACCAAGGGAATTGCTTTGCCAGTACCAGGTGGTCCCACCGGGAGGGGCGCCCCGGGTAAGCACCGTATTCCCACAGTTGTTGGCCACACTGGGTGCCGAGGGTTGCGGGGGTAGCGCCTTTATGCTATAACTTACCGGTCTTGCCGTGCTCCAACAGCCCGTACCGTTGTCCCTTGCCCTTAGATAGTATATCGTTCCACTGCTGCGCGTTACCGAAACGTTGGAATTCGATGTGCTCGTACCAAGGGAACTGCTTTGCCAGTACCAGGTGGAGCCACTTGGGGGGGTGCCCCGGGTGAGCACACTGCTGCCACAGTTGTTGGCCACACTGGGCATAGAAGGTCGTGGAGGTACCGATTTTATGCTATAGCTTACTGTTCGGGCAGGGCCCCAACAGCCCGAACTGTTGTTCCTTGCCCTAAGGTAATAGGTGGTGCCACTGCTGCGCAGGACCGAGCTACTCGAATTCGATGTGCTCGTCCCCAGCGAACCGATCTGCCAGTACCAGGTAATCCCACTGGGTGGGTTTCCCCGGGTGAGCACACTGCCGCCACAGTTGTTGGCCACACTGGGCGCCGAGGGTTGTCCGGGCACCGTATTGATGCTATAGCCTACCGTTCGTGACGTGCCCCATTCCCCTGCTGAATTTCTGGGCCTTAAATAGTACACGCTACCACTGGTCCGGGTGATGCTGGAAGAGGAATTCGAAATGCTTGTCCCCCCCGAGGAGGCCTGCCAGTACCAGGTGACCCCACTGGTTGGGTTGCCACGGGTCAGCACCGTATTCCCACAGTTCTGCGTTATGCTGGGCATGGGCGGTGTGGCCGGGTATGCATTTTGGTTCACCCAGAGGAACTGCATCCCGGAGCTGGACTGGTACGTAATCGAGGCATTCCTTTCCCCGCCGGTATTTGCCTGACAGGTAATCTGAATGTTACCGCTCTGTCGGATTACGGTAAGCCATCCGGGCACATTGCTAAAGGCGGATAATGCCTTGCAGGAGGGATCGGAAATGAAGACCGTCCTGTTTCCCCCGGCATGCCCGAAGTTTTGTGGAACGCTCAAACACGTTGGCTGTCCAAAGCCGGAAAGGCACAATATATGGAAGACTAGGATAATGGTGTGATGTCGGTATTTTTTCATGGCGATTTGGTCAGTTTTTGTAATGGTAATTGTACTGTTCGATCATATGCCCATCGGCATCCTCGATATGTGCCAACCTGTTGAAGTTGTCATAGATATATTTGGTGGTGTACCCCCTTGGGTCGGTCATACTGGTGATCCCCACCAAAGGGTCATACGTATAGGTGGTGATCATTGCATTTTGCAGTGAAGGGTTTGTACGCAAACCGTTGAGGGATGCCAAATGGGTCTCGTTGTAATTGCGAAGGGTACTCTCTGATATCCCCAGGGCAGAAGCTATGCCGGTATAAGAAGCGTTCTCAATTTTTGCTATGGGATATTGCTTGTTGTATCCCCAGATATAGCTTACGGTCGGCCCATTGGCCCTGGAGACTTCCAGCAGATTCCCCTGGGCGTCATAGTCCAGATACTCGATCCGGTTTTCCAAATTGTCATCGTCCTTTGCCGTCTGTACATTTTGGGGCAGTACAAGATTGCCCCCCCAATCCAGAAAGTTGGTTCGTGTTGTGGTCTTGGAAAGGGCGGTATCCTGATCGTTCAGTACGGATTGTTCCACTTGTACCGCCTGGCCCGGCCTTCTCGTTTGCAATAGGTCCAATGCTGCGGATGCCGATGGGGACAGCCCACTGAGCTCGCTCTTGTTTGCCGGGTAATAGGTTTTTGTGACAATACGTTTTGTATTGTTTGTGGTCGTCTCGGTACCACTTAGCTGGTAATGCTTGTCGTAGTCCTGGGCATACACTGTCCGCTCCGTGAGTGCCGAGGCACCATCATAGGTTATTTCTTCCTTGGAATAGAGGTCCAAGGCACCTCCGGTCAAATAAAAGGGGGTAAACTCATTGTGTTCATCGGAATCATCGAATGTTCCGTCCTGATCGGAAAAGACAATAAACGTAGCTACATGTGTGGTCCTGCCCGCCTCATATATCCCACCCATAGGGTCCGAGGGGGACAAAGGAGGGGTCATCAAGTGAAATGCGGAACCAACGGTACCTCCATAACGATAGTTATTTTTTATTTCCTTGATCAAGATATGGCCCTGGGATTCTTTTTTATAATATTTGGTCCCCACGGGTTTTCCCCTCATCCATTCATTGTCCGTGGCCAAATGGTAAGGAAACGTATGGAAATTCCCGGAATCCGGAAATGCGGTAAACTGATATTCGGTTTTCCCTTCCCTGCCATTGGCACCACTAATGTGTTCCGTGACATATTCATATCCTTCGTGGTTCCCTTGTTCATAGGTCAAGGGGCTACCGGGACGCGCACCATATTTTCTTTTAAGGACAACTACGCCACCCACAACATCGTCCTTGAAGTAATACGCGGGCAGGGAAAACACCTTCCCACTGCTTAACCCTTGTGGATCTCTATATTCGTACTCCTTTTCCATGGTCCCGCCAAAGGCATCATTCAGTACGGTCTTTTTAATCCGATTGCCCGAGGTAAACAGCAGTTCGGTACCGGTGGCCTGATCGTCCACGTTCTCTTTCCATGATACGGAAACACCGAAAGGGTGTATGAAAATATCGTTGTGGTCATTGGGTATCCCGGTGTTCGGGGTAACCTTAATTACATAAGTGCCCGGGGAAAGGATCATGTCCACCCGTTTGTTGATCAGGGTTACATTGGTCTGGGGGCCGATCAACTGGGCCGTGTAGGGACAGGTCACCATGAGCTGATCGGTGCCACAATCACTTACCAGTCCCAACATGGCATTGACCTGCGCCGTACCAACGATATTGCCTATGGTAAAAGGTTCCGATTCGTAGAACGTACCGTTATAGCGCGAAGGATCCTTGGCCAGCCCTGCACCTTTTGATACCGTGGGATTGGTGTCCGGAAACAAAAGGTCCTTAAAATACTCCGGGGGTATCGCTCGGTTATGTTCATATTCATAGTTCAGGGACCCCCCGGTGGGCAATTGTATCTTTGTGAGCATCCCTGCTTGCGATTTCAAGGTATCCACCTCCCGATCGATTGTCGTGGCCCCATAATCGAAAAATGTCAGGTGCTGCCCATTGTTCTTTCCGTTGTAGTACCCCCAGGTGTCCTGGGCATTGGAAAACCTATGGGGCAATGGTACGGTATTGTAGGAGAATTGATAGGGGGGGAGCGTGGCCGACTCCAATTTATCATTGATGGTTATGGAGTTTAGGAACAATCTCTTGTTCGCTTTGGTATCACAGGCTGCCAATGCGGCAAGGACATTGGAGTCCACTGGGGCCGTAGTGTAGGTATAATTGAATTCGTAGCTTTTGATCAGGGAATCGTTCAATTTGGTAATCTCAATTTTGTCCAGGGTCTTGGCATTGTTAAGATCTTGTCTTGCGGTGGTTGCCCTGAATTTGATCTTCCCTTGATCATACTGGATTTCGGAAATTTGGTTTTGGACCGGTTCCACTTCCGAGAAATAGGTGCTTATGACATTCGTGCCAAAATTCACCTTATCGTAACTTCTCCTACAATAATTGGGTCTCTCCTCCTGGTAGGTAAAGGTTATGGTCTTTCCTCCCGGTCCCGTAATGTCCATAAGGTACCAGGCCGTGTACGCATTAAAGGAACCACTGCCCGTAGTGGAGGAAAGCATACCATCGGAAAAGCTTAGGTTGAGCTTGATATTTTCTTTGTCCCTTGCCGTTCGTAAAGCATTTTTGGACAGTCCAAAATGTAGGGTGTACCCATCCGGGGTGGTAACCTCCCAACCGCTGATCTCGCCCACGGTCCCGCTCGCCCATGTCGGAACTATTTTAAGATCGGTAAAATGCTGTATGATGGGCAGTTTGGTGCGCTGGTCAAAGATGAACTTACCGGAATACCCCAAAAAGTTGAACATAAAACTGTCCGGATAAAGATCCTGTTCTCCCAACAGGACACTGTCGTATATTCGCCGTCTCGTGATGGAGTCATTAAAGAAGGTCTCATAGAAATTGTCCCTTAAATACCCTTTGACCCCGTTGGGGATATACTCATCTGCGGAACCCCTGATCTGTCTGGTGATGACACCACCAAAATTTAGGGTCCAGCCCAATCCCACCCTGGAGGCGATTTCCTCTACCAGGATGCCCTTGGCATGGTAACTAAGCTGTATGGGAATGGACATTCCTTCCAAATCCATGGTATGGATGGGCACTTTGATATCCGGTGTCCCGTTGTAAAATGAAACGGGGATATCCACATATTTGGCCAAGGCCGTTGCTTCTGGTGAAGGGGGAATCAAATCGGGCATTTCCTGGGCGTGGCCCAAAGCCATGACCAGGGAGACCATGATGGTTGTTACTGTTTTTTTCATTTGATGGATTTATTTTATACACTTTTGAATTCTGTTTATTGGATTTTTTTCCTTTCCTCATCTCCCAGTTTTAACACATTTGCTTTTAGCAAATCTTATTTTTTAACATAATATCATGCCACAAAAAGTGTTGAAATTGGTTGAATTGGGGACGAAAAAGAGGATTGGAGGGACATCCCAAGAGTCAGTATCGAAAAGATGGAACGGATACTGGTTGGGGATTCCATAATTTCCAGAAGGAAGCGTATTGTTTATTTTAAAGGGAATGTAGCCAACAGGAAAATCCCCATCAAACTTTTTGATGGCATTTTTAAAACCAGTGCTAAAGGATTTTGGCCCATGCCCGGCTTTGGAAATACCGTAGGGTTTGGGAACTGAAAAATTGGCCCTGATCTCTTCGGAAGGGATGTTTCCTGTTACGGTAGGGTTCACATCTGGGGCATAGGTGCCGATACGCACAATATCTTTACCTTTCATGGGTGTCCATTGAAAAGGTGGTGGATGCTATAGGGAGATATCCCATAGCGCTGAAAAACGGGGGTAGAATGGTATACGCTGGAAAAAGTGCCCGGGTTGAAGTGTGCATGTACGGCAAAAGAGTTAGTGGCCGCGAATTTCAAGCACTGGAGGTAGAATCAAAAACCTGATGTAACAAGCGAAAGTTCAGGGGGATGGTTGGGCGATTATTAGAGGTATACAGCCCATTCGCATTACAGGCAACTGGAATGGTGTCACAGTGAATCAGGGCAGGGAAAATCCTGGAAAGGAAAATGGCCAACGGACCAACCCTGTACGGTAACAAAGTGGAGCTAAAGCACGGCCGGATTCGAAGAACTTCCTTAGTTTAAGGGCAGAAATTGTCCCCTACTTTAAACATCTTTCCATGACCGGGAATGATGTAATCGGCATTTTTTAAAAGTGTTTTTCTACTTTCCACCAAGGCCTTCATATCCATATCCGTTGACTGAAGATGGTCTTTTTGGTGTAAATCGAACCGTTGTTCTTCAGTATCAAGCCACCAAATGACATCCCCGGCCACCGCAACTTTTCCCTGGGGCGTACGGACGATTAGGGAAAGATGTTCAGCTACATGTCCCGGTGTATGCACAATTTCAATATCGTCACCAAGGATAGTTGCATCAAATTCGAACATCACATCTTTTTCATACATTAAATCGGCATCAAAGGTGATGTATGTGGCTTTTTCAAAAAGGCCTGCCAATAGCATATGATCGGGATGGCGATGGGATAGGAAAACATAATCAATCTCACCTGTTTTCAGGTTCTCTTCATGTAATGCGTTAAGTAATGCTTCCCGGTTACATCCGGGATCGGTGATGATTTTTTTATCTTCCGTGGTGATCAAACACACGGTTGAACTCGCTTTCCAACCTTTGTCGAGTGGTCTGGCATAACCTTCGACTAAAACCTTGATATTGGCCATAGTGCAATTAAAAAATTTTGGGGCAAGCCTGCTCCCTTGACAAAAAGCGAAACGAATTCGTTTTCAACGGAACCAGGCTTTCAGTAGGCGAATATATCCAAATGTTAGCAAAGTTCTTTCTTGGCACCGGCTTTTGGCAATGGCTTAGGGCATGGTTGCACAGCGTCATTTTGTCTTTACCAGTTGCGTATTCTTTTTAGTCGATTTAGGCGCGTACTCCATAAAGGAAACAGCGCTGTGGTGGTGTTTAAGAAATGAGATTGCGTTTCAAATAGTCCACTGATACTGTTAGAACGGGACAAACGATTCGAATGGCCTGCTCTAGTACTGTCCCAAACAAAAAGGCCCCATTTTTTGGGGCCTTTTTTGATTTTGCCCTATGGTGTTGATGCATAAAAAACAAATCAACCAGTGTAGGGTGGGTCAATGTTGTTGGTTACGCCTCACAACTGGCACATTCCTTTTTCTGTTTAAATTTCTGTGCGGCATTCATACTGTGCTGGTAGTACAGGGATTTTAGGCCCAACTTCCAGGCGGTGACATGAATTTTATTGACATCCTTTGTTGGCATGTCCGGATGCACAATGATGTTTACGGACTGTCCCTGATCAATATGGTTCTGCCTGTTGGCCGCTTGGTATACAATGTCCAATTGGTCTATTTCGGAATAGGTTTTGAAGACCGCTTTTTCATCATCCGTCAAGAATTCCAAATGTTGGACGGAGCCATCACGGTCGCGAATGCTTTTCCAAACTTCCGGAGTGTCCATGTCCTTTTCTTCCAACAGATCCATTAAATATTGATTTTTAATGGTCACTTTTATTTTGGCGATATCCTTTACATAAATGTTGGACCAAATAGGCTCAATGCCTTGTGAAACCTGCCCTAAAATAAAAGCGGACGATGTGGTGGGCGCAATGGCATTCAACGTAGCGTTACGCCTTCCGTAGCCTTTAAGCACCTTTGGTTCACCAAAACGTGCCGCCAACTCTTGGGATGCTTTGTAGGAACGGTCCTTCATGGCCTTGAAGATCTCACTGTTCAAATCGTAGGCCTCTTGGCTGTTAAAGGCCAACATTTTGGATTGTAAAAGCGAATGCCATCCCAAGGCCCCCAAGCCTAAAGCCCTGTTTTCCTTTGCAAAATTATAGGCCCTTTCCATGAATAAAAAGGTTTGGCGATCGTCCCTATCCGAGGAATCCCGATACGCATCCAATTTTTCGATAAATTCAGTAATTACCGCATCCAGGAAGAACACCATGGTTTCCACCGCATCCGTGTTTTTCCATTTGTCATAGTGCAAGAGGTTGATGCTGGAAAGTACACAAACAAAGGACCAATTGTCATTGGACGGTAACATGATCTCCGTACAAAGGTTACTTGCGTAAATGCGGTGCTGATTTTCCTGATATACGTCCACGGAACCTTTGTTTGCATTGTCCGAGAAGAAAACATAGGGATAGCCCATTTCTCCCCTGCGCTGCAATACTTTGGCCCAAACGGTACGTTTTTCCACATCGCCATCCACCATTTCCTGCATCCATTGGTTGCCAACGGTGACTCCGTGGGTCAACTGCTGAATGGGATTTCCTTCGGTACCTATTTCCAAAAACTCCATGATGTCCGGATGATCAATGGGTAAATAGGGGGAGAAACGCCCCCTGCGCACGGAACCCTGGCTCACCACATCCACCATGGACTCGAACAATTGCATAATATGCACTGCTCCGGATGCCTCACCATTATTTTTAACGGGGGCACCCCGATGACGGATCTTTCCAAAATAACCGGAAGTACCACCGCCCAATTTGGACATCATGCCCACCTCGGATTGGGTGTAAAGGATATTGCCCATGTCATCATCAATATGGGAACCGAAACAGCTAATGGGAAGCCCACGTTCCTTTCCAAAATTGGACCATACGGGGGAGGCCAGCGAAAAGAAGCCTTCGGACATATAGTTGTAAAATTTGTCCGAATAGCCTGGAATCTGCAAAATTTGTTCTGCACGATCGGCAATTTCCCGGATACGGCCTTCCGGCGAAATCCCTTCCGTAAGATAACCAGAGGCCAAAAATTGTCGGCTATAGTCATTGAGCCATTGGAACCCTTCGGCGTCCTTTTCCGGTTTTAGATTGGACAAGGCCTCTTTTCTGGCATTGACCAGGGTTTGGGTGGTATTCCCTTTTGTGAGTTCGGCGTGTTGTGTATGGGTGCTTTTTTCCATGGGTTAAAAAAGATCGTCGCTGGTTATACTTTGTGTTCTTTTGCTATAATTGATGGATCGTTTCACGAAGAAATCCCCGTGTTTTGTTCCTATAATTTCGTCATCAAACCATTCGGTCTGGGCCAATAGGTCTGGGTCTACCTCAAAAACCTTGGCTATTCCAATACTTTCCAGGGAATTGTTGAAACGGTTTTTAATAAATTCGTTTACGACGGCCTTGGGCAGGAAATCAATCTCCCCGGCCTCAAAAATCCAGTCCACAATTCGGCTTTCGGCAAGGAAGGCATCTTCACATAACTGCTGGATCATGGCATGGTAGGCTTCATCGAACCATTCCGGATGCTCTTTTTTTATGATGTTGATCACGTCAATTCCAAAATCCCCATGTATCTGCTCCTCTTTGGAAGTGGCCTCCACAACATTGGAAATGCCCTTTAGCATGTTCTTATGCTTGTTAAATGCCATAATGATCAAAAACTGGGAAAAGAGGGAAACGTGTTCTATGAACAGGGAGAACAGCAAAATGGACTCCGCATACTCTTTATTGTCCTCGCTTTTGGCATTTTTCAATGCGGTTTCCAGATACTGGACCCGTTTCATGATAACGGGCTTTTTCTTTAAGGTTTCAAACTCACGGTTCAACCCCAAAATTTCCAAAAGATGGGAATAGGCATCATGGTGCCTTACTTCACTTTCGGCAAAGGTGGCGCCTACCGAACCAATTTCCGGTTTGGGCATGCGGTGGTAGATATCCCCCCAAAATGTCTTAACGGCCACCTCAATTTGCGAAATGGCCAACATGGTGTTCTTTATGGCACTTCGTTCCACACTTGTCATTCGGGACTTGAAATCCTGAATATCACTGGTGAAATTAAATTCGGTGTGTATCCAATACGAATGGCGGATGGCAGGGACGTATTCATACAGCTCCGGGTATTCGTAAGGCTTTAGGTTGATGCGTTTTTCAAAAATGTTGGACTTCCTGCTTTGGGCCTGCTGGTTTCGATAAATGATATAGGCTTTGGCCACATCCTGAAATTCACTGAGCATCAGTTTTTGCTCAACGATATCCTGTACTTCCTCTACGGTGGGAACGTAATCCGTAACTTGGGCCTTACGCTCGATCAATGCAGCATATACCTGCTCCGCAATGGTCTGGGCATCGCCCATTTCGCCATGATTAACGGCGGTCATGGCCTTCAAAACTGCGTTGGTGATTTTGAAAAGCTCAAAGGGTTTGGTACTAAAATCCCTTTTAGTAATGTGGGTAATTTCCATAAAGTGTCTGAATTTTTTGGAACGGTTCCAAATAACGAAGAGTAAAATTCACATTTTCTTCACATTGATTTTACATCATCAAGTTTTGATTCTCAACAATGTTATCAACAGCGGCGTTCTTCCTATCCCAAGAAGCTTTTTTTTAATTGAATAACGAAATGTAAGTAATTGATAATAAACAAGTTATTGTTGTTCAATTGCTCCCCCACCAAAACGAACCATGAATTTCAACACTCCTTTTTAGGTGTAAAGCTATTAGATTGGAGGCCGGGATTTCGATATCGATTTAGGCCTTTAAAACTAGGGAATTGAAGCCCCTACGATCCAATTTTCCACTTGGTAAGGCGTAAAAAGTGTTGGGTGGATGATGGATAATATTTTCCTTGGAAAATTTAAATTTTTCAGTAAAGGGACATGTCCTTCTTTAAAATTTTGCAAAAGTTGAAGGTGGCGATGACCAGATTTTCATAGCTCGAACCCATGGCTTCTTCCAGGGTCTGAAAATTCCGAAGTATGGAGGTGGCATAGGTAATCCCCAATGTCTCTTGTTCCGCAATGGAAAGATCGATAATGCCACAAATCGCCGCAACATCCGTTCGTTGTCTCGTCGCCGATTCCAATACCCCGGCAATGGTTTTTCCCGAAAGGGTCTGACTGTCCAATTTGCCTTCCCCCGTAATGATCCAATTGGCATCCCTAATAACGGCGTCAAAATCCGCAATTTCCTTTATAAAGCCTATTCCCGAAATCAATGAGGCATTCAAAAAGGCCATGGCACCCCCACCCAGGCCGCCGGCAGCTCCCGCCCCAGGTATATGTTGAACGTCCAACCCAAAATGGTTTTTTATGGCTGCGGAAAATGTCCGTAGGCCCTTATCCAAAAAAACGACTTCTTCCACTGTTGCGCCTTTTTGCGGACCATAAACGTATGCCGCCCCGTTGGGCCCGTAAAAAGGATTGTCCACGTCACAGGCAACCCTCACTTTGGCCTGTGATAACCCCTTATGAAGGGTGTCGGACACAATACGCTTTACTTTTTCCAGGTTCCCGCCAATAGGATTGATCGTATTTCCGTTATGGTCCAGAAATCGATACCCCAGGGCATGGGCCATCCCCATACCGCCATCGTTGGTCGCGCTACCGCCAATGCCCAAAACGATTTCATGGGCACCCCTGTCCAGGGCATCCATAATGAGTTGACCGGTACCAAGGGAAGTGGTATCCATACAACTGAGTTCCGCGCGTTTTAACAATCGATGCCCCGATGCTTCCGACATCTCAATAAAGGCAATTTTGCGTCTTTTGGAGAAAAGGTAGGTGGCATTGATATCCCGAAACAAGGGATCTTTGACCTGCACTTTTATTTCATGGGCATTGAGATAGTCCTTTACGACTTCCATGGTGCCATCACCGCCATCTGCCAGCGGTTTCTTGATGATTACGGCCGTTGGGAATACTTGGCGGATTCCTTCCTCAACCGCTTCACAGAACTCAAGTCCCGTCAAAGAGCCCTTAAACTTATCGGGTGCAAGTACAAACTTCATTGGCTAAATTAGTCATCAAGTAAGGTAGCCAAAAAAACACAAATCGAACAAAAAAAATCCCGGCCGCAAAAGGACGGGATTTCATAGGGGCTTAATTTACTTCCTGCATTTGCCTTATTTGTTTTAGGAGTACTTTTTTAGGAGTAAAGGGAATCATTTTCATCATTACTTTTTGTGATGTAGTGAGCCCGGAAACCACATCAAGTTTACCTTGTATCATTCCGTTATACCCATCTTCCGCAACACTTCTTGCGCTTACCGTTTTTTCAAATAGATTGGTCTTGTCCATGCCGGAGGTTTTGGCAAATTCGGTTTCGGTGGCTCCGGGCATGAGGTTTGTGACGGTAATTTTAGTGTCATGTAGCTCTTCCGCAATGGCGTTACTGAAGAAGGTAACATAGGCCTTTGTGGCAAAATAAACCGCCTGTAACGGGCCTGGCATAAAACTGGCCGTGGAAGAGGTGTTCAATATTTTACCGTCATTTCTTTTGACCATGTCCGGCAAAAAGAACCGGGTCAGTGCCGTTAAGGCCGTAATGTTTAGATTAATCATACTCAAGTCCTGTTCCCATGGACGTTCATGGAATTTGCCATGGCCCCCAAATCCAGCATTGTTGATGAGGTAATCGATTTGAATCCTGGCGGACTTTACTTCGTCATAGATCAGCTTGGCGGCATGGGGGTCGGTCAAATCCCTGGCCATGATCTTCACATGAACCGAATGCTTTTCCTCCAGTTCCGACTTTAAGGTCTCAAGTTTGTCCTTACTTCTGGCAATCAAGACCAAATCCCCGCCTTTTTCTGCATGGATTTTTGCGAGTTCCTTACCAATTCCACTCGACGCTCCTGTGATTAATGCTACTTTTTTCATAATGTGTGAGTACTTACTTATAATTGTTTTAAAATTTTTTTAGAGGTTATATTTTTTAAGCAAAAAGCCTTTTAAAGGTGCTTGGCTGTCCAATCCTTCCTTGATGATGCCCCCGGCAATCCCTTCGAGTAAATGGTTCAGTAGTTCTGCTTCTTTTTTTGATTCGTCATAACCCAGTTGTTCAAAGGCCCATTGGAGTTTGTCAATAAAGGGCTGCATTTTTTCACGGCCGGAAATCTCCAACTCCCATTTTAATTTAAACTGTAATTTCCAAAAATGGTATTCACTTTTTTTGACCTCAAAAGGCAGGGTAATGGTCTTCCAAAGTACCTGCTTGGGGTCTTGTTCCGCAATGATATGGGCATATAAGGCGGCTGCCTTTTCAAAGGCCTGAACCAAAATGGCATCCAAAAGCCCCTGTTTGTTCTTGTAATGCCTAAATATCAACCCTTCGGAAACACCGGCGTGTTTTGCTATTTTGTTTGTGGGTACCGCATTATAGCCCTCCGTTGCAAACAACTCAAGCGCCGAACTAAGAATTTTTTCCTGCTTCTCCGTCATAAAAGTGAGTAATCACTTGCAAAAATAAGTTTTTTATCCAATTCCCAACGTATTTTAAGGAAAGATTATCACAAAAGGTGTTTTATGCGCTTTGTGATGCGATCTGAAAGTTTGTAGGGAGGATAACGCATGGGCAAATCCAATAAAAAAGGTTTTTTGACAATGGCCTTTTTATGGGAAAAAAGGTAGAAGGAATGCTCCCCATGATATCCACCAAAACCCGAATTGCCCACACCGCCAAAAGGCATTCTTTTATTGGCAATATGAATGACACAATCATTAATGCCCCCACCGCCAAAGGCATAGTTGCCCAGCAGATGGTCCTGGAATTTCTTCCGTTTAGAAAATACATAAAGTGCCAGGGGTTTCCCGTACCTTTTTATGAAGCCTTCCAAATCCTGTAGGGTGGTATAGGTATAAATGGGGAGTACGGGGCCAAAGATTTCATCCTCCATGAGTTCGGAGTCCAGGGCAGGGCTATCCACCAATGTTGGGGCAATATAGCGGTCCTTATCATCGTATTCCCCTCCCCAGATCACATTTTCATCCGTGAGCATCTTTTTTAATCGGTCATATTGCTTCTTGGTGGCAATTCTCGCCAAATGGGGTGAGGATTGCACATCCTCGCCATAAAACCGTTGCACCGATTTTTTAATGGCGGTAATCAGTTCCTCCTTCACCGAATGGTGTACCAATACGTAATCCGGTGCCAAACAGGTCTGGCCCGCATTCAGTAATTTTCCCCATGTAATACGTCTTGCGGTAACGGAAATGGATGCACTATCATCCACAATACAGGGATTTTTGCCACCCAGTTCCAAAGTCACGGGCGTGAGCTGTTCCGCGGCGCTCTTGTACACTATCTTTCCAACACGGGTACTTCCCGTAAAGAAGATGTAATCCCATTTAAGGGACAATAATTCCTGTGAGACTTCCGCATCGCCTTCCACTACGGTGACGTGTCCCGGTTCAAAAGCTTCTGCAATGATTTCCAAAAGGATCTTGGACGTGGCCGGACTTAATTCGGACGGTTTCAAAACCACGGTATTCCCTGCGGCAACCGCACCCACCAGTGGGGAAATGGCCAGCATAAAAGGATAGTTCCAGGGGGAAATGACCAGAAGGGTCCCAAAGGGCTCATATTGGATCCAATCTTTGGATGGAAAACTGCTCAAACTGCCCGATACCCTTTTGGGCCTGGCCCAAAACGATACATTGTTCAATATGTATTGCAGTTCCGAGAGCACAAACTGGGTTTCTGAAACCAAACCCTCAAATTTTGGTTTCTTAAAGTCGGCATAAAGTGCATCACATATGGCATCTTCCTTTTGTGTGATTACTCGCTTTAGTTTTTTTAAGGCTTTTTTCCGATAGCCGATATCCTTACTTTTTCCACTGGAAAAAAAGGACCGTTGTTGTGTGTACAATTCAGAAATTGGGGAAGGCATAAAAGGTGGATTAAAAAGAAGTATAGGTATAAATATAAAGGGAATTCCCCTATTTTTAGGGGATGGAATTGGATTTAAAATCGAGTTTTGAAAATATCTTTGAACCCCAGTTGTTAAAGGAAATTGAAGCGCTTGGCATCTATAGGGAGTTCCAGGAAGGGGAAAAGATCATGGAAATTGGGGAATACATCAAGGGAATGCCGCTTCTGATTTCCGGTGTCATTAAAATTTTGCGGGAAGATGAGGATGGGGATGAACTCTTGCTCTATTATTTGGAGCGGGGGGACACTTGTAGTATGACCATGGCCTGTTGTTTGGGGGATACCCAAAGTGAAATACGGGCCATAGCGGAAACCGATGTTTCCCTGATCATAGTCCCGGTCCGGAAAATGGAGGAGTGGATCTCACAATACCGTTCCTGGCGGAATTTTGTCTTTGAGAGCTACCACAACCGACTGAATGAAATGTTGTCCACCATAGATAGCATTGCCTTTATGAATATGGACCAAAGACTTATCGAATATTTAAAGGAAAAAGCCCGGATCAATCAATCCAAAACCATTCAGAATACCCATCAGGAAATTGCATATGACCTGCACAGTGCCCGTGTGGTCATTTCACGGCTATTAAAGAAATTGGAACACCTGGGTAAAATTAGATTGCATCGAAATTCGATTGAAATCCTGGATTTGTAAGCGTGGACGGTTAAAACTTTGGTTCCTGATACGCTAAAAAAGATCAAAGGGGACAACCAAATATGGGTTTTTGTTTTTTCCTATCTGTCATGAAGTAAAATGGCAGGTTTCCTGTCTTTGGAAATACATTTCAGTTCAGCAAAATAGATTACGTCCGCCTCAAAACCTGAGATTTGATTAAGGTCCCTTAACCTGGATTTTTCCCGTCAGTTGAACAGGATTCCATATATTCTTAAAACTTTTTCATTGGTATATCCATATCAACCATGAACAAACTTGAACGAAGATGAACGGTCAATACGCCTAAAAACGTAGCTGGTCACCGTACATTGGGATGTCATAAATCGATTCAATCAAAAAAAGGGGTTTGATATGAAAAACAGTCTTTGCAACCTGCTGATCCTTCTTATGGGCATTCCAATGGTATCCTGTGTACAGGAAGACAAAAAGACCAGTACGGTCCAGGATTTTGCTTTTACGGAAAACAACTGGGACATTGAAAATACGGAGGGTTCAACGGATACCATAAAAATCATGGAACATCAGGGAAGGCAGGCCCTATTGTTGGAACCCAATCAAAAGGCGTATTTGAAAGGCCATACCTTCAGAAACTTCCAACTGGAATTCCATTGCAACGGCCAAGTTCCGGGATTGGGTTTTAGGATTCAGGACAAAAAAAACTATGAGTACCTCTACCTAAGGATGATGATGAGTGGAAAAAAGGATGCATTGCAATACATTCCCATTTACAATGGAAGTTTGCCTTGGCAACTCTATAATTATCCCAAATATGAAGGGAATGCCGTATTTCCAAGAAAGGAAGTGGCCACTTTGCCGCTTTCCATGGAGGAGGAGCTGATTCAGGGAAAGGCGGGGAAAACGCTTTTAAAGGCTTTGGAGGAGAAAGGAATTTTGTTTTCCGAGGAATCGTTCATTGATCTTCCCAACGAAACCATGTCCTATATTTATGATCCGCAGCGTAATGAAGCGCTACTTTTCGAAAAACGAAAAGATGCCATTGCGTTCCTGGATATCCGTACCTGGATTCGTACCAAAATAGTGGTCATTGAGGATAAAATGTCGGTTTATGTTGGGGATATGGACACCCCAACTTTTGTTGTCGCTAGTTTAAAACGTGATTCCAAAGAAGGGGGAATAAGTTTGTTCAGCACTTTCGGCCAGGTATACTTCAGTGATGTCTCCATTCGGGAAATTGAGGCGTCCGATGTATCGAGACAACAGCACACCGAAAAGGGAATTCCTTCCAACTATTTGACCAAGTGGCAAATGTCTGAAATGTTTGTCAAGGACACGCTGAATGTCATGGCACAGGTGGATTCCCTCCTTAAGTCCGGGGACAGCTTCAAAACCGTAAAGGCGGATACGGATGGCCTTCTCAACATTAGTCGCTTTTACGATGATATGGACAAAACAGTTATGCTCAGGTGTACCCTGCTATCGGATTCCGATCAGGAGGTTGCCTTGAACTTTGATTATGCCGATCACTTGGTGATTGTATTGAACTCCAAGGTTCTGTTCGACGCGGGAATGAATTTTCGGCCACCTCCAGAAAAGGGTACGGAAGGAAGGGTGTTCGTGGATGATGAACAAACTGTATTGAATTTACGTAAAGGGCCCAATGAATTGACCTTTGTGCTGTCTGGGGATAACCGCCAGAAATACAATTGGGGATGTATTGCCAAGTTGGCGCATTTGGACGGGATTTCATTGGAATGAGCAGTGGTATGGATGTGGCCTCCCTTCAAAAAATAAGGAAGTATTGTGCCGTCTTACTTGGGATTTGGCTTGTTGGTTGCGTGGATGGAGGAAGCAAAGCTTCCCAGGACAAACCAAAAGGGCCCACGGTATCGGTAAGGCAAATGGAATTGATCCAGGAGACCCTTCGGACCTTTCCCGAGGGGACCGAGTTTTCCCTAGGGTTTATCCATGATGGGAAAACACACTATTTTGGGGCAAGGTTGGTCCATGGCCATAGCAAAGAGGTTGCCAACAGCGATCATCTTTTTGAAATCGGTTCCATCACCAAGGTTTTTACTTCTACACTCCTTACTTCCCTGGTGCTGGAAGGTCAGGTCAGGTTGGAAGATCCCATCCAAAAGCACATAGGTTTTAGGCTGGGGACCGCACAGGAAATCACCTTCGAACAACTGGCGAACCACACCTCTGGACTACCGCGGATGCCTTCCAATCTGGACCTATTCGAAGATCCGGACAATCCGTACAGGGCGTACGACGATCAAAAAATGAAAGAATACCTGGTCAATCACCTTGCGTTGAACCATCCACCGGGGACACAATATGAATATTCAAATCTCGGGGCCGGACTTTTGGGGTCTCTGGTCGCCGAACTATCCGGTTCCCCTTATGACGAATTCGTCCGGGACAAGGTTTTTTCTGAATATGAAATGCTCCACTCTACGACCGACCGTACCAAAATTAGGGGCAAACTTGTACCGGGATTGGATCCCGATGGAAAGGAAACGCCCAATTGGGATTTTGATGCCCTGGCCGGCGCTGGTGCCGTTTTTTCTTCCGTTAAGGACTTGGCAAAATTTGGAAATGCCCAGTTCGATTCCACAGACACAAAACTTGTCATGACCCAACAACCTACTTTCATCCCCAACGATGAGTTCAAAGTTGGCCTGGGATGGCATATTTTAAACCGGGAAGATGGCAAGGAGTTGCTTTGGCATAATGGCGGTACCGGAGGCTACTCATCTTCGATGGCATTGGATGTCCAGAGCAAACAAGGAATCATTGTGCTGTCCAATGTTTCCGCTTTCCATCCTTTTAGGAGTAGTGTGGACCAGCTTTGCCTTTCCTTGATGGAAACCTTAAAAAAATGAGACCAATGGACACTTGCCACTGGAAAATTGCATGAAAACAGCATTCCGCTGCCAATTTAAGGTTCACAATCGACCTGGTCCACTATGAATAAAACATTTTGGTAGCTACCCTGTCTTATGGCATATCGCCCAATTGGATACCCTATTTTAGGCCTATGTCATCCAGGTTACAGACCTAACGGTAAAAGGTGGTTACCATTTTTTACATTTCCTTGTTTAGCGATTCAGATATACGATCCCCTGGACCGGCGGTGTGATGCCATCCCCGAAATCTATCGTATAATAGTACACCCCATTGGGCAATTTGCCATCCCTCAGGAAAATGCCCCGGTCCGCGCTGCCGTCCCATTCCGGTGTGCTGATGTTCCCTTGGTACACCATGGTGCCATTTCGGTCATAGATCGACATGCTATAATTGGGGTAATCGTTCTTCAACCAGGAAATGGAAAAGGTGTCGTTGACCCCATCGCCGTTCGGGGAGAAGCCGAGCCTGTCCGCGTCCGGAAATTCGTCACAGCCTTCCACGGAAATCCTTACTGTGACGGCAACCCTATCGGAGGTACATCCATTGCCATCCTCCAACGATCCGTAATAGACGGTACCGTCCCCAAGGGAAACATCGGTCCCCAGTTCCGTAGTACTGTTCGCTTCCGAATACCAACGCAGGGTACCGTTGCCGGAAGCTGCCAAATCCGATACCGTAGGGTTCTCCAAGGTACAGAATACCTGTTCGCCCTCCGTTTCCAGGATGGGAAGTCCCAGAATAAAGACAGTGGTGGTGCCCGTAACGGTACATCCATTGGCCAGTGCCATCGTTAGGGTGAACTCCTCCCCGTCCGAAACATTGGTCACTTCAGGGTTTTGTATATCCGGATTGCTGAATGTGGCATCTCCATTACTGGTCCATGACCATGAAGTGCCCAGGCCGCTTATTTCATTCAACTGTAGGGTGGAGCCCTGGCAGATTGGTCCGCTGTTGGTCACAATGGCCAGTGGTGCGGTGGTTTCCCGGACCGTTACGGTGGAGGTGCAGTTGGCCGTGTTTCCACTCTTTTCGGTCACTGTTAGGGTCACCGTGTTCTGCCCCACATCGGAACAGCCAAAGTTGTCCGTGTCCAGTGCAAGGGAGAGGGTACCACCACTGCCGTCAAACGAGCCGTTGTCCACGTCCGCCGCTACAATCGTTGTACTGCCCGTCGCGTCCAGTTCCACGCTGATGTCCCGGCAACTGGCCGTGGGTGTGGGTACTGTGCCGTCCACCACTGTGACCATAGTCTGGCAGGTTGCAATGTTGCCATTGCCATCGGTCACCGTCAGGGTCACGGTGTTCGCGCCCAGGTCCGTGGCCGTAAAGCTGTTTGGGGACACGCCAAGGGCAATGTTCCCGCATGCATCACTGGAACCGTTGTCCACAAGGGCGGCATCCAGGCCGGTCGTGCCACCCGTACCCAGTTGGAGCGTTGCAACCTGACATACGGCCTTCGGTCGGATTTTGTCCTGCACAGTTACCACAGCGGTACAACTGGCCGAGTTGCTGCTGGGGTCCGTTACCGTCAGTGTCACCGTGTTGTTCCCTACATTGGAACAGTCGAAGCTTGTTTTGGAGAGTGCAAGGGTTACGGTCCCGCCACTGTTATCAGAGGAGCCGTTGTCCACGTCCAATGCAGAAATTGTCGCACTACCTGTGGTGTCCAGTTGTATGGTAACCTCCCTGCATACCGGTGTGGGGGCCGTCCTGTCCTCCACGGTCACGGTGGCGGTACAACTGTCCGTATTGTTGCTGCCATCGATTACCCTCAGGGTCGCTGTATGCGTGCCAACGGAAGTGAAGCTGCTCGGGAACATATGTAGCGATACACTACCGCAGGTATCGCTGGAACCGTCGTCCAGGTCCGCCGCTACTATCGCTGCGCTTCCGAAGGCGTCCAGTTGTACGGTGGTGTCCTTGCACAGCGCGGTGGGAGCGTTCCTATCCTTCACGGTCACGGTGGCGGTACAGCTGTCCGAGTTGCTGCTGGGGTCCGTTACGGTCAGTGTCACCGTGTTTGTCCCCACGTTGGAACAGTCGAAGCTTGTTTTGGAGAGTGCAAGGGTTACGGTAGTGCCGCTGTTGTCGTAGGAACCGTTGTCGATGTCCGATGTAGTGATTATTACACTACCCAAAGCGCCCAGTTGTACGGTGGCGCCCTTGCAACTGGGGGTGGGTTTGGTGCTGTCCTGTACGGTCACGGTGGCGGTACAGGTACCGGAGTTGCCCCCTGGGTCGGTGACGGTCAGGGTGACGGAGTTGGTCCCCAGGTCCGTTGCGGAAAAGGCGGTCTTTGAGAGGGCCATGGCGAGGGTACAGTTGTCGGAGGAACCGTTGTCGAGATCGGAGGCTGCGAGGGTCGCCGATCCGGTCGTGCCTAGCTGTACGGTCGCGTCCTTGCAACTGGTTGTGGGCAGGGCCTTGTCCTGTACGGTCACGGTGGCGGTACAGCTGTCCGAGTTGCTGCTGGGGTCCGTTACGGTCAGTGTCACCGTGTTGTTCCCTACATTGGAACAGTCGAAGCTTGTTTTGGAGAGTGCAAGGGTTACGGTCCCGCCACTGTTGTCGGAGGAGCCGTTGTCGATGTTTGAGGTGGCGATCGTTGCGCTTCCCGATGCGTCCAGTTGTACGGTGGCGCCCTTGCAACTTGGGGTGGGGGCGGTCTTGTCCTGTACGGTCACGGTGGCGGTACAGGTACCGGAGTTGCCCCCTGGGTCGGTGACGGTCAGGGTGACGGAGTTGGTCCCCAGGTCCGTTGCGGAAAAGGCGGTCTTTGAGAGGGCCATGGCGAGGGTACAGTTGTCGGAGGAACCGTTGTCGAGATCGGAGGCTGCGAGGGTCGCCGATCCGGTCGTGCCTAGCTGTACGGTCGCGTCCTTGCAACTGGTTGTGGGCAGGGCCTTGTCCTGTACGGTCACGGTGGCGGTACAGCTGTCCGAGTTGCTGCTGGGGTCCGTTACGGTCAGTGTCACCGTGTTTGTTCCGACGTTGGAACAGTCGAAGCTTGTTTTGGAGAGTGCAAGGGTTACGGTCCCGCCACTGTTGTCGGAGGAGCCGTTGTCGATGTTTGAGGTGGCGATCGTTGCGCTTCCCGATGCGTCCAGTTGTACGGTGGTGCCCTTGCAACTTGGGGTGGGGGCGGTCTTGTCCTGTACGGTCACGGTGGCGGTACAGGTACCGGAGTTGCCCCCTGGGTCGGTGACGGTCAGGGTGACGGAGTTGGTCCCCAGGTCCGTTGCGGAAAAGGCGGTCTTTGAGAGGGCCATGGCGAGGGTACAGTTGTCGGAGGAACCGTTGTCGAGATCGGAGGCTGCGAGGGTCGCCGATCCGGTCGTGCCTAGCTGTACGGTCGCGTCCTTGCAACTGGTTGTGGGCAGGGCCTTGTCCTGTACGGTCACGGTGGCGGTACAGCTGTCCGAGTTGCTGCTGGGGTCCGTTACGGTCAGTGTCACCGTGTTTGTTCCGACGTTGGAACAGTCGAAGCTTGTTTTGGAGAGTGCAAGGGTTACGGTCCCGCCACTGTTGTCGGAGGAGCCGTTGTCGATGTTTGAGGTGGCGATCGTTGCGCTTCCCGATGCGTCCAGTTGTACGGTGGCGCCCTTGCAACTTGGGGTGGGGGCGGTCTTGTCCTGTACGGTCACGGTGGCGGTACAGGTACCGGAGTTGCCCCCTGGGTCGGTGACGGTCAGGGTGACGGAGTTGGTCCCCAGGTCCGTTGCGGAAAAGGCGGTCTTTGAGAGGGCCATGGCGAGGGTACAGTTGTCGGAGGAACCGTTGTCGAGATCGGAGGCTGCGAGGGTCGCCGATCCGGTCGTGCCTAGCTGTACGGTCGCGTCCTTGCAACTGGTTGTGGGCAGGGCCTTGTCCTGTACGGTCACGGTGGCGGTACAGCTGTCCGAGTTGCTGCTGGGGTCCGTTACGGTCAGTGTCACCGTGTTTGTTCCGACGTTGGAACAGTCGAAGCTTGTTTTGGAGAGTGCAAGGGTTACGGTCCCGCCACTGTTGTCGGAGGAACCGTTGTCGATGTTTGAGGTGGCGATCGTTGCGCTTCCCGATGCGTCCAGTTGTACGGTGGTGCCCTTGCAACTTGGGGTGGGGGCGGTCTTGTCCTGTACGGTCACGGTGGCGGTACAGGTACCGGAGTTGCCCCCTGGGTCGGTGACGGTCAGGGTGACGGAGTTGGTCCCCAGGTCCGTTGCGGAAAAGGCGGTCTTTGAGAGGGCCATGGCGAGGGTACAGTTGTCGGAGGAACCGTTGTCGAGATCGGAGGCTGCGAGGGTCGCCGATCCGGTCGTGCCTAGCTGTACGGTCGCGTCCTTGCAACTGGTTGTGGGCAGGGCCTTGTCCTGTACGGTCACGGTGGCGGTACAGCTGTCCGAGTTGCCCCCTGGGTCGGTGACGGTCAGTGTCACCGTGTTTGTCCCCACGTTGGAACAGTCGAAGCTTGTTTTGGAGAGTGCAAGGGTTACGGTCCCGCCGCTGTTGTCGGAGGAACCGTTGTCGATGTTTGAGGTGGCGATCGTTGCGCTTCCCGATGCGTCCAGTTGTACGGTAGTGTCCTGGCAGCTTGGAGTGGGGGCCGTTTTGTCCTGTACGGTCACGGTGGCGGTACAGGTACCGGAGTTGCCCCCTGGGTCGGTGACGGTCAGGGTGACGGAGTTGGTCCCCAGGTCCGTTGCGGAAAAGGCGGTCTTTGAGAGGGCCATGGCGAGGGTACAGTTGTCGGAGGAACCGTTGTCGAGATCGGAGGCTGCGAGGGTCGCCGATCCGGTCGTGCCTAGCTGTACGGTCGCGTCCTTGCAACTGGTTGTGGGCACGGCCTTGTCCTGTACGGTCACGGTGGCGGTACAGCTGTCCGAGTTGCTGCTGGGGTCCGTTACGGTCAGTGTCACCGTGTTTGTTCCGACGTTGGAACAGTCGAAGCTTGTTTTGGAGAGTGCAAGGGTTACGGTCCCGCCACTGTTGTCGGAGGAACCGTTGTCGATGTTTGAGGTGGCGATCGTTGCGCTTCCCGATGCGTCCAGTTGTACGGTGGTGCCCTTGCAACTGGGGGTGGGTTTGGTGCTGTCCTGTACGGTCACGGTGGCGGTACAGGTACCGGAGTTGCCCCCTGGGTCGGTGACGGTCAGGGTGACGGAGTTGGTCCCCAGGTCCGTTGCGGAAAAGGCGGTCTTTGAGAGGGCCATGGCGAGGGTACAGTTGTCGGAGGAACCGTTGTCGAGATCGGAGGCTGCGAGGGTCGCCGATCCGGTCGTGCCTAGCTGTACGGTCGCGTCCTTGCAACTGGTTGTGGGCAGGGCCTTGTCCTGTACGGTCACGGTGGCGGTACAGCTGTCCGAGTTGCTGCTGGGGTCCGTTACGGTCAGGGTCACCGTGTTTGTTCCGACGTTGGAACAGTCGAAGCTTGTTTTGGAGAGTGCAAGGGTTACGGTCCCGCCACTGTTGTCGGAGGAACCGTTGTCGATGTTTGAGGTGGCGATCGTTGCGCTTCCCGATGCGTCCAGTTGTACGGTGGTGCCCTTGCAACTTGGGGTGGGTTTGGTGCTGTCCTGTACGGTCACGGTGGCGGTACAGGTACCGGAGTTGCCCCCTGGGTCGGTGACGGTCAGGGTGACGGAGTTGGTCCCCAGGTCCGTTGCGGAAAAGGCGGTCTTTGAGAGGGCCATGGCGAGGGTACAGTTGTCGGAGGAACCGTTGTCGAGATCGGAGGCTGCGAGGGTCGCCGATCCGGTCGTGCCTAGCTGTACGGTCGCGTCCTTGCAACTGGTTGTGGGCAGGGCCTTGTCCTGTACGGTCACGGTGGCGGTACAGCTGTCCGAGTTGCTGCTGGGGTCCGTTACGGTCAGGGTCACCGTGTTTGTTCCGACGTTGGAACAGTCGAAGCTTGTTTTGGAGAGTGCAAGGGTTACGGTCCCGCCACTGTTGTCGGAGGAACCGTTGTCGATGTTTGAGGTGGCGATCGTTGCGCTTCCCGATGCGTCCAGTTGTACGGTGGTGCCCTTGCAACTTGGGGTGGGTTTGGTGCTGTCCTGTACGGTCACGGTGGCGGTACAGCTGTCCGAGTTGCTGTTGGGGTCCGTTACCGTCAGTGTCACCGTGTTGTCCCCGAGGTTCTCGGCCGCAAAGGTACTCTGGGAAAGGCCAAGGGAGATTCCACAACCATCACTGCCATCATCTACATCTTCGATGGCTAGGGTGGCCTTACCATCAGTACCCAGTTCGAGCTCCACCGCTTGTTGTTTGCACGCGGCCGTCGTCTGGGTCGTTGCCTTGCTGTCGCCGGTAATTTTTAGGGTCAACGCGGCACGCTCGGTATGGGCCTTGCAATAGGCCAGGCCAGTGGCACCGATGATAGGCGTGTTGGTAAAGTTCTGGCCGTGCCAACCAATTAACGTGGCGTCCCAGTTGGCCACCGAGAGCCCACTGTTATTGAGCATACCGATACCATCGCTCACTTTCCCCATGTACCAATTCCCCAGGTTCCGGTCAAAGGCGCTTGCACCAGCGAACATGGATTCCATATCGCTCACCTTGGCCGTATTCCAGGAACCGATGTTGCGGTCAAAAGTACTTGCGCCAGAGAACATCCAACTCATATCGTTCACGTTGCCGGTGTCCCAGGAGCCGATGTCCCCATTAAACGCACTTGCATTGTAAAACATATTGGACATATCGGCCACCTTGCCCGTGTTCCAGGAATCCAAATCCTGGTCAAAGGCACTTGTCCCGGAAAACATCTGTTCCATGGTGGTCACCATGGCCACATTCCACGAATCCAGGTTCTGATCAAAGGCACTTGCGCTTGCGAACAGGAAGGCCATGTTGGTTACGCCGCTGGTGTTCCAACCGGAAAAATTGTTGGTTGCCGTTCCCTTGAGCGCGGTGCACCTGAAAAACATCAGGCCCATATTGGTCACATTGCTTAGGTCGGGAACATCGGTTGCCAAAACGTCCATATTGGTACAGCCATGGAAGGCATTCTGCATAGTGCTCCACAAGATGCTACTGCCCCATTGGTCCACGGAGAGCAGCTTCTGCCTGTCGTCGGTCTGACCAAAAGGAAAATGTATCCTGCTCAGGGTCCCATTTCCGGAAATGGCATTGCGAAGGGCCACCTGTATTTCCCCAGCGGTATGGTTATGGGCGGTGATATCAATCTCGATGGTCCCGGTCTGGTCCGTTAGTTCATAGCTGCCATCATTGCCCAAATCCACATCGTAGGTTCCCGTGACCGGAATGGTGATGGAGTTCCCGTTGGAGGAGCCGGATTTGGTGGTGTCCCAAGTGGTCACAAATACGCTTGTGGGGTCCTCCACGGTGAGCTTGGTCGTGCAGGTCGCCGTTTTGCTATTGGAATCGGTCACCGTTAAGATCACCGTTTTCGTGTCAATATCGGTGGTCGTAAAGTTGCTTTTGGACAAGCTTAGCGAGATGTCTGCACAACCCACGCTACCGTCGTCCACAAGAGTGGGGTCCAGGGTGGCCGTACCGTTGGATCCCAATCGGAGCGTCACCGCTTCCTTGCATGCCGCCTCCGGATTGGCATCTGACAGGTTATCGCCGGAAATGTTGAAGGTCAGTGCGTCACGCTCAGCATAAGCGTTGCAGTAGGTTAGCTCCAAAGCGTTAATGGTGGGGGTGTTGGTTAAGTTCTGGCCATGCCAACCGATCAACGTGTTGTCCCAGTTCTCCACGGAGAGCCCACTTTTGTTGAGCATGGCGATACCATTGGTCAACTTTCCCATGTTCCATGTACCCAGATTCTGGTCAAAGGCGGTTGTGCCCAAAAGCATGCCGATCATATCGGTGACATTGCTGGTGTTCCAGGAACCAATTTCCTGGTTAAAGGCACTCGCACCGCTGAACATATTTCTCATATTGGTCACGTTGGCCGTGTTCCAAATGGAGAAGGCCGTCCCTCCCTTGAGGTTCGCGCACCCGCTAAACATAAAGGCCATATTGGTCACATTGCTTAGGTCGGGGGCATCGGTTGCCAGTATATCCAGATTGGTACAGCCGAAAAATGCATTCTCCATGGTGCTCCAACGGATGCCGCTGCCCCATTGGTCCACGGAGCTCAATTTCCGCCTGTCCTCCTTATTGTTGAAGTGTATCCTGGTCAGACTCCCCTTACCGGACACAGCACTACGAAGGGCCACCTGTATCTCCCCGGCCGTATGGTTATGGGCGGTGATATCAATCTCGATGGTCCCGGTCTGGTCCGTTAGTTCATAGCTGCCATCATTGCCCAGGTCCACATCATAGATATCCGTGTTGGGAATGGGAATGGTGATGGAGTTGCTGTTGGACCAACCTCGTTGGTTCGTGTCCCAGGTGGTGACAAATCTTCCTGATGCATGGTCAACCACAGTGACCGAGGCCTGACAGGTCTGCGTATTCCCATTGGGATCGGTCACTGTTAGGGTTACCGTGTTATCCCCAAGGTCGGCGGCCGTAAAGCTGCTTTGGGAAACGCTCAACGAGACGTCCCCACAGGCATCGCTGGAACCGTTGTCCACAAGGGCGGACGTTAAGGTAGCTGTACCTTCGGTACTCAGTATGAGTATCGCCGGCTTGCATTGCGCCGTAGGCCTGGTGGTTTCTGCGCGGTCACCAGTAATGTTGAGGCCTTTACGTATCAACTCGGCACGCTCGGCATAAGCCTTGCAGTAGACCCTTCCTTGGGCACCGATGGTAACACTGTTGGTAAGGCCCTGATTGTGCCAACCGATGAGTGTGGCGTCCCAATTGGCCATGGAAAGCCCACTATTGCTGAACATGTAAAGACCACTGGTCAACTTTCCCAGGTCCCATGCGCCCAAATTTTGGTCAAAGGCGTATGCAGTCCAAAACATGAAATCCATATGGACCACCTGGCTTGTGTCCCAGGAACCGATATTCTGGTTAAAGGCCTTGGCACCGTCAAACATATAACCCATTCTGGTCACTTTGCTTGTGTTCCAGGAACTGATGTCCCCGTTAAAGGCGGCTGCACCATTGAACATGCTTTGCATAAAAATCACATTGCTTGTATCCCAGGAACCGATGGGCGCGTTAAAGCTGGGCGCGATAAGAAACATTGACCACATATTGGTCACATTGCTTGTATTCCAGGTAGAAAAGCTCGCATTTCCCTTAAGTGACGTACATCTATGAAACATATTTCTCATATCGGTCACCTTGCTCAGGTTGGGGGCGTCCGTCGCTTTAACGTCCAGATTGGTACAGCCTTGAAATGCGGTTTCCATTGTGCTCCAGGCGATACTGCTGCCCCATTGGTCCACTGAGAGCAGCTTCTGTCTGTCGCCCTCAAGGTTGAAATGTATCCGGGTCAATCCCCCACCGGCATTGCGAAGGGCCACCTGTATTTCCCCGGCGGTATGGTTATGGGCGGTGATATCGATCTCGATGGTCCCGCTTTGGTTCGTTAGTTCGTAGCTGCCGTCATTGCCCAGGTCCACATCGTAGGTCCCCGTGGCGGGGATACGGATGGAACTGCTGTTTGTCGTCCCGGGATTGTCTGTTTTCCAAGTGGTGATGAACTCGGCCTGAGCCAACAAGCCCGTGGTGGTCAGCAGGCAGGTGAAAAGTGTTAGCATGGCCCCCCTCAAGCCCATAAGGTAATTTGTTCCCATATGCGTACGTATTAAGGTAATTTGTTATGAAGTCACCACCTACAGTATTGGGTTGATATTACAATAATTGTGAGTAAATGCTTTAGATCCCCGCAATTTAACACTAACTGTAATAGATGTTTTTGAAATGTAACATTCGTTGCTTTAACATAATAAGTGTATTTATTTTGTAACAAGTGGAGGGATCCATTTTAATTTATTCGTAAGCCATATCTATGAAAGGTGCCTTTATTCCAATTGGCGGTGCGCGAAGGGAGATGATAGGGATCCATTTATTATTAAAAATTTATCGCTACCGTAACAAAATTGCTTTTTGACGCAACAACTGTAGCTATTTAGGGATAAGTAAAGGATCTTATCTAATTTATCCGAAAGTTGTATCCGGGAACAGGGCCTGACAGGGAATACTGTCCCGTACCTTGTCCCCGGTTTGATTGGGTGCCGATGCTTCACGCCGATGGTTCTTTGCCCAATCTCGGGCTGGGATCGGATTTGTATTGAAATGCCCTTAAAGGTCGTATAGTTAAATCATTATAATTTGTCATATTATTTTTGTAACCATGTTGCATGGCATATCCATTGGATTTCAGACAGCAAGTATTCAGGGTAAAGCAAAAAGAAGGCCTTACTTTTGAGCAGACAAGTGAAAGGTTCGGTATCCCCATACGAACACTTTTCAGATGGAAAGAGCGTATGGATCCCAAGACAAAGCGCAATAAGCCGGCAACAAAGGTCGATATGAAAGCCTTGGCAAAAGATGTTAAGGATAATCCGGACTTATATCAATATGAACGGGCAAGAAAGTTTGGGGTCGGCCAAAGCGCAATCTTCTATGCACTAAGACGTTTAAAAATCGGTTATAAAAAAAACGCTGTTCCATCCCAGGGCGGACCGGCTGTCGCGGTCAGTGTTTCAACTGGAGGTGTTCCGTTACGGGTTTATCGATAAACGCCCAATGGTCTATGTTGATGGGAGCGGTTTTGCCATGGACGGACCAAGGGACCATGGTTATGGCCCAAAAGGACAGAGGTGCTACGCCAAAAAGGATTGGCATGCCAGGGGACGTGTAAATGCCATTGGGGCGATAACCGATTTTAAGTTTTTCAATGCCTGCTTATTTGATACTTACATCAATTTGGATGTCTTTTATGCCTGGCCCACACAAGAATTACTGCCCAATGTGCCGCAGAATGCAGTTATTGTACTTGACAATGCAACGTTCCATAAACGAAAAGGTGCACAGGATGCCATCGAACAAAAAGGTTGCACCCTGGAATTCCTTCCTCCTTACAGTCCAGATCTGAACCCAATAGAGAAAAAGTGGGCACAGGCCAAAAGTATAAGGCGCAAATTTGGATATACGCCCGATGAACTATTTTTTTGTGAAAAATTATTTTGATTTATCTATATTACCCGCCTCCCAAATCATAGATAGCCCCTCATTTAAGGATGGACTTAATTTATTGAACGGAGCTGGAGTATGAGATTGAGATCTCAAATCCCCAAATTTCCATCACTGTTTAATTGGACTGGAAATAAGTACAATCGATAAACGTGTACGTTTCCACTCAAGGAAGGTTTTGTGTGACTTGCCACATTTGGGCTCTGTGATAAACAATCCGACCACTATTTGAACTTTTGCAATTTCCAGACGTGGGTGAAATGGAGCACTAAAACCCTTGTCTAAACGGCCATTTCCAACGAGACCGTTGCGCCCAATGAGGCCCCGCTCTCACTCGTTCAATCACAATTTTTCAAAGACATTGAGGATGCGGGTGGAGCCCAAAACGTCCACCCGCTGAATCTTTGTAGTGCAGTATC
The DNA here is from genome assembly GCF_023016285.1 of Muricauda sp. SCSIO 64092. Lineage (GTDB taxonomy): Bacteria > Bacteroidota > Bacteroidia > Flavobacteriales > Flavobacteriaceae > Croceivirga. The sequence goes on along the minus strand of NZ_CP095413.1, from coordinate 1,963,343 downwards.
GTATTGTGCAGACCATCCCTCCAATGGTCAGGTGGCAATTACAGGTGCCAGATGTATTGGAGTCCTTGCCGGCCCCATGAATGGTCTGCGAAAAAGCATAAGGATGCCAATGCTTAAAGCAGTGTCCCTATATTTTAACTTTCTTTTTGGTACATGTATCGCTTTTTATCGATTCAGATAGACGACCCCCTGGACCGGAGGTGTGGTACCGTCCCCGAAATCTATGGTATAGTAGTACACCCCATTGGGCAGTTTACCGTCCCCCAGGACAACGCCATTACCGGCACTGCCGTCCCAGTCCGGTGTGCCGATGTTCCCTTCGTACACCAGGGAACCGTTACGGTCATAGACCGCCAGGGCATAATTGGGGTAATCGTTCCTCAACCAGGATATGGAAAAGGTATCGTTGATCCCATCACCGTTCGGGGAGAAGCCGAGCCTGTCCGCGTCCGGCAGTCCGTCACAGCCTTCCATGGTAATGCTTACCGCGACTGCGACCCGATCGGAGGTACATCCATTATCGTCCTCCAACAATCCGTAATAGGTGGTACCGTCCCCAAGGGGAACATCACCTTCCAGTTCCGCAATGCCGTCCCCATCCGGATACCAGCGTATGGTACCGTTACCGGAGGCCACCAAATCCGATACCGTGGGGTTGTCCAAAGCACAGAATACCTGTTCGCCCCTCGTTTCCAGGACAGGGAGCTCCAGGACAAAGGCTATGGTGGTACCTATCCCGGTACAGCCATTGGCCAGGGCAATCATAACGGTGAACTCCTCCCCGTCCGAAATATTGGTCACTTCCGGGTTTTGTAAGGTAGGATTGTTGAATACGGCATTCCCGTTACTGGTCCATGACCATGAGGTCCCGAACCCGCTGGTCTCATTCAACTGTAGAACAGATCCGTGACAGATTGGTCCACTGTTGGTAACAATGGCCAGGGGTGCAATCATGTCCCGGACCGTTACCGTGGCGGTACAGCTGGCCGTGTTCCCCCCATTGTCGGTCACGGTAAGGGTTACCGTATTGTCCCCCACATTGGGGCAGCCAAAACCGGTCCTGTCCAGTGCAAGGGCCACCGTGCCACTATTGTTGTCAGAAGATCCATTGTCGATGTCCGCTGTGGTAATCGTTGCGTTGCCCGTCGGATCCAGTTGTACGGTGATGTCCTTACAAGCGGCGGTAGGTGCCGTGCCGTCCACCACGGTCACCGTGGTCTTACAGGTGTCCATATTGCCGCTGTTGTCGGTCACCGTCAGGGTCACCGTGTTCGTGCCTAAGTGCGAGACCGTAAAGCTGGTCTGGGACAGGCCCAGGGAGGCAATCCCACAGGTGTCGCCGGAACCATCATCGACATCGGCGGCGTCCAGGGTTGCGGAGCCGTTGGCGCCGAGCAGTAGGGCGGCGTCCTTGCAGCTGGCGGTGGGCCCGGACTTGTCCTGTACGGTGACCGTTGCGGTACAGGAGCTGTTATTGTTGCTGGTATCGGTCACGGAGAGGGTGACGGTGTTGTCCCCGACGTTGGAACAGTCGAAGGCCGTTTTGGAGAGGGCCAGGGTGACGGTCCCCCCGCTGTTGTCGGAGGAGCCGTCGTCGATGTCGGAGGTGGCGATGGTGGCACTTCCCGTTGTGCCCAGTTGTACGGTGGTGTCCTTGCAACGGGGAGAGGGAACGGTGGTGTCGCGGACGGTGACCGTTGCGGTACAGGAGTCGGAGTTGCCCCCGGGGTCGGTGACGGTCAGGGTTACGGTGTTGGTTCCCAGGTCCGTTTCGGAAAAGGAGGTCTTCGACAGGGCGGTGGCCAGGGTACAGTTATCGGAGGAGGCGTCGTCGACATCGGAGGTGGTGAGGGTCGCGGTGCCGTTGGCGCCGAGCAGTAGGGCGGCGTCCTTGCAGCTGGCGGTGGGCCCGGACTTGTCCTGTACGGTCACGGTGGCGGTACAGGAGTTGGTATTGTTGCTGGCATCGGTCACGGAGAGGGTGACGGTGTTGTCCCCGACGTTGGAACAGTCGAAGGCCGTTTTGGAGAGGGCCAGGGTGACGTTCCCCCCGCTGTTGTCGGAGGAGCCGTCGTCAATGTCGGAGGTGGCGATGGTGGCACTTCCCGTTGTGCCCAGTTGTACGGTGGTGTCCTTGCAGCTGGGGGTGGGTACGGTGGTGTCCTGTACGGTCACGGTGGCGGTACAGGTATCGGAGTTGCCCCCGGGGTCGGTGACGGTCAGGGTTACGGTATTGGTTCCCAGGTCCGTTTCGGAAAAGGAGGTCTTCGACAGGGCGGGGGCCAGGGTACAGTTATCGGAGGAGGAGGCGTCGACATCGGCGGCGTCCAGGGTTGCGGTGCCGTTGGTGCCGAGCAGTAGGGTGGCGTCCTTGCAACTGGCGGTGGGCCCGGACTTGTCCTGTACGGTGACCGTTGCGGTACAGGAGTTGGTATTGTTGCTGGTATCGGTCACGGAGAGGGTGACGGTGTTGTCCCCGACGTTGGAACAGTCGAAGGCCGTTTTGGAGAGGGCCAGGGTGACGGTCCCCCCGCTGTTGTCGGAGGAGCCGTCGTCGATGTCGGAGGTGGCGATGGTGGCACTTCCCGTTGTGCCCAGTTGTACGGTGGTGTCCTTGCAACGGGGAGAGGGAACGGTGGTGTCGCGGACGGTGACCGTTGCGGTACAGGAGTCGGAGTTGCCCCCGGGGTCGGTGACGGTCAGGGTTACGGTGTTGGTTCCCAGGTCCGTTTCGGAAAAGGAGGTCTTCGACAGGGCGGGGGCCAGGGTACAGTTATCGGAGGAGGAGGCGTCGACATCGGCGGCGTCAAGGGTTGCGGTGCCGTTGGCGCCGAGCAGTAGGGTGGCGTCCTTGCAACTGGCGGTGGGCCCGGACTTGTCCTGTACGGTGACCGTTGCGGTACAGGAGTTGGTATTGTTGCTGGTATCGGTCACGGAGAGGGTGACGGTGTTGTCCCCGACGTTGGAACAGTCGAAGGCCGTTTTGGAGAGGGCCAGGGTGACGTTCCCCCCGCTGTTGTCGGAGGAGCCGTCATCGATGTCGGAGGTGGCGATGGTGGCAGTTCCGGTGGCGTCCAGTTGTACGGTGGTGTTCTTGCAACGGGGAGAGGGAACGGTGGTGTCGCGGACGGTGACCGTTGCGGTACAGGAGTCGGAGTTGCCCCCGGGATCGGTGACGGTCAGGGTTACGGTCTTGGTTCCCAGGTCCGTTTCGGAAAAGGAGGTCTTCGACAGGGCGGTGGCCAGGGTACAGTTATCGGAGGAGGCGTCGTCGACATCGGCGGCGTCCAGGGTTGCGGTGCCGTTGGTGCCGAGCAGTAGGGTGGCGTCCTTGCAACTGGCGGTGGGCCCGGACTTGTCCTGCACGGTCACGGTGGCGGTACAGGAGTTGGTATTGCTGCTGGTATCGGTAACGGTGAGGGTGATGGTGTTGTCCCCTACGTTGGAGCAGTCGAAGCTTGTTTTGGAGAGGGCCAGGGTGACGGTCCCCCCGCTGTTGTCGGAGGAGCCGTCGTCGATGTCGGAGGTGGCGATGGTGGCACTTCCCGTTGTGCCCAGTTGTACGGTGGTGTCCTTGCAACGGGGAGAGGGAACGGTGGTGTCGCGGACGGTGACCGTTGCGGTACAGGAGTCGGAGTTGCCCCCGGGGTCGGTGACGGTCAGGGTTACGGTGTTGGTTCCCAGGTCCGTTTCGGAAAAGGAGGTCTTCGACAGGGCGGTGGCCAGGGTACAGTTATCGGAGGAGGCGTCGTTGATATCGGCGGCGTCCAGGGTTGCGGTGCCGTTGGCGCCGAGCAGTAGGGCGGCGTCCTTGCAGCTGGCGGTGGGCCCGGACTTGTCCTGTACGGTCACGGTGGCGGTACAGGAGTTGGTATTGCTGCTGGTATCGGTCACGGTGAGGGTGACGGTATTGTCCCCCACGTTGGAGCAGTCGAAGCTTGTTTTGGAGAGGGCCAGGGTGACGTTCCCCCCGCTGTTGTCGGAGGAGCCGTCGTCAATGTCGGAGGTGGCGATGGTGGCACTTCCCGTTGTGCCCAGTTGTACGGTGGTGTCCTTGCAGCTGGGTGAGGGAACGGTGGTGTCCTGTACGGTCACGGTGGCGGTACAGGTATCGGAGTTGCCCCCGGGATCGGTGATGGTCAGGGTGACGGTATTGGTTCCCAGGTCCGTTTCGGAAAAGCTGGTCTTGGAGAGGGCCAGGGCGAGGGTACAGTTGTCCGATGAGCCGTTGTCGACATCTGAGGCGGCGAGGGTCGCGGAGCCGTTGGTGCCGAGCTGTACGGTCGCATCCTTGCAGCTGGGGGTGGGCCCGGACTTGTCCTGCACGGTCACGGTGGCGGTACAGGAGTTGGTATTGCTGCTGGTATCGGTAACGGTGAGGGTGATGGTGTTGTCCCCTACGTTGGAGCAGTCGAAGCTTGTTTTGGAGAGGGCCAGGGTGACGGTCCCTCCGCTGTTGTCGGAGGAGCCGTCGTCGATGTCGGTGGCGGCGATGGTGGCACTTCCCGTTGTGCCCAGTTGTACGGTGGTGTCCTTGCAGCTGGGCGTGGGTACGGTGGTGTCCTGTACGGTCACGGTGGCGGTACAGGTATCGGAGTTGCTCCCGGGATCGGTGATGGTCAGGGTGACGGTATTGGTTCCCAGGTCCGTTGCGGAAAAGCTGGTCTTGGAGAGGGCCAGGGCGAGGGTACAGTTGTCCGATGAGCCGTTGTCGACATCTGAGGCGGCGAGGGTCGCGGAGCCGTTGGTGCCGAGCTGTACGGTCGCATCCTTGCAGCTGGCGGTGGGCCCGGACTTGTCCTGCACGGTCACGGTGGCGGTACAGGAGTTGGTATTGCTGCTGGTATCGGTAACGGTGAGGGTGATGGTATTGTCCCCTACGTTGGAACAGTCGAAGCTTGTTTTGGAGAGGGCCAGGGTGACGGTTTCCCCGCTGTTGTCGGAGGAGCCGTCGTCAATGTCGGAGGTGGCGATGGTGGCACTTCCCGTTGTGCCCAGTTGTACGGTGGTGTCCTTGCAGCTGAGTGAGGGAACGGTGGTGTCGCGGACGGTGACCGTTGCGGTACAGGAATCGGAGTTGCTTCCGGGGTCGGTGACGGTCAGGGTGACGGTGTTGGTTCCCAGGTCCGTTGCGGAAAAGGAGGTCTTCGACAGGGCGGGGGCCAGGGTACAGTTATCGGAGGAGCTGTCGTTGACATCGGCGGCGTCCAGGGTTGCGGTGCCGTTGGCGCCGAGCAGTAGGGCGGCGTCCTTGCAGCTGGCGGTGGGCCCGGACTTGTCCTGTACGGTGACCGTTGCGGTACAGGAGCTGGTATTGCTGCTGGTATCGGTCACGGAGAGGGTGACGGTGTTGTCCCCGATGTTGGAACAGTCGAAGGCCGTTTTGGACAGGCTCAGTGAAATCCCGCAACCATCGCTGCCATCGTCCACAGCATCGGTCGTCAGCATCGCGCTGCCAGTGGAGTCCAGTTGCAGTTGAATCGTGGACGACTTGCACGAGGCCGTCGGTTGGGTAGTTGCCTTGCTGTCGCCGATAAAGCTGAAGGTCGTCGCCATCGCAGCACGCTGGATAGCGGCCCTGCAGTATACCAGGCCACTGGCGCCGATGGTTACTGGTACGGTGTTGGTGAGTTTCCGCTCGTGCCAACCGATCAGCGTAGCATCCCAGTTGTCCACCGAGAGCCCACTGCCGTCAAGCATATTGGCGCCATCGGTCAACGCCCCCAGGTCCCATTCCCCCAGGTCCTGATCAAAGGAACTTGCGCTCTTGAACATTTCTTTCATTCTGGTGACATTGCTCACGTTCCAGGAACCGATGTCCTGGTCAAAGGCTGTTGCATCCTGAAACATACCCCACATATCGGTCACGCCGCTGATGTTCCAGGAACCGATGTCCTGGTCAAAGGCGCTTGCACCATTGAACATGTGTCTCATATTGGTTACCTTACTGGTGTCCCAGGAACCGATGTCCTGGTCAAAGACACTTAGGCGAAGGAACATACCCCACATATTGGTCACGCTACTGGTGTCCCAGGAACCGATGTCCGTATTAAAGGCGCTTGCATCTCGAAACATGCCGGCCATATCAGTCACTCTACTGGTGTTCCAGGAACCGATGTCCCCGTTAAAGGTGTTTGTGAAGGCAAACATATAGGACATATCCGTCACGCTGCCCACATCCCAGGAACCGATGTCCTGGTTGAAGGTTTCGGTGTCATAAAGCATGCTGCTCATGTTCTCAACATTATTTACGTTCCAGCCGCCAATGTTCTGGTCGAAGATATTGGCACCTGAAAACATACCCTCCATAGTGGTCACGCTACTGGTGTCCCAGGAACTGATGTCCCGGTTAAAGGCTACTGTAGCAGTAAACATATAGGACATACTGTTCACCTGGCTGGTGTTCCAGGAACTGATATCTCCGTTAAAGGTGGTCGCTCTTTGAAACATCTGACTCATGTTGGTCACATTACTCAGGTCGGGAGCATCCGTTGCCAGCACCTGCAGATTGGTACAGCCGTAAAATGCACCCTCCATGGTGCTCCAGGATATAGCGCTGCCCCATTGGTCCACGGAAAGTATTTTATCCTTATCGCCTGTATTGTTGAACCATATCCTGGTCAGGTATCCGTTGCCAGAGGCGGCATTGCGAAGGGCCACTTCTATTTCCCCGGCCGTATGGCCATAAGTGGTCACATTTATGGTAGTGGTCCCGGTCTGATCGAACAGGTCATAGCTGCCATCATTGCCCAGGTCCACATCGTAGGTCCCCGTGGCGGGGATACGGATGGAGCTGCTTTCGGAAGTGCCGGATTTGGTGGTGTCCCAGGTGGTCACAAATACACTTTCGGGATCCTCAACAATTACCGTGGCCGTGCAGGTGTCCGAGTTTCCATTGGGGTCGGTCACCGTAAGGGTCACCGTGTTTGAACCGATGTTGGAGGTTGTAAAGCTGCTTCGCGACACGCTTGGGGTGACGTCCCCACAAGCATCGCTGGAACCGTTGTCCACAAGGGAGGCGTCCAGGGCGGCGTTGCCAGTGGGGTCCAGTCGGAGCGTTGCCGCCTTGCACTGTGGAATCGGCTTGGTGGTTTCCCCACTATCGCCGCTAAAGGTAAAGGTTGTCATCGCAGCACGCTCGGCAGTGGCGGTGCAGTAGACTAACCTGGAGGCGCCTATAGTTACCGTGTTGGTAAAGCTATGTTTGTGCCAGCCGATGAGCGTAGCGTCCCAGTTGGCAACCGAGAGCCCACTGTTGTCAAGCATACCGATACCATCAGTTACTCTCCCCATGTACCAATCCTCCAAATCCTGGTTAAAGGCGCTTGCGCCAGAGAACATATTGCCCATATCGGTCACGCTGGAGGTGTTCCACGAACCGATATCCTGGTTAAAGGCGCTTGCGCCAGAAAACATAGCGCTCATATCGATCACGTTGCCTGTATTCCAGGAACCAAGGTCCTGGTCAAAGGCCTTGGCATTGGAAAACATGCTGCCCATAACGATTACGCTGGAGGTGTTCCACAAACTGATGTCCACATTGAAGGCCGTTGCACTTTTGAACATGGTCCCCATAATGGTCACGCTGGACACATCCCACGAACTAATGTCTCCGTTAAAAGCGGAGGCTTGCCAAAACATGGCCCCCATATGGGTCACATTGCTGGTGTTCCAGGTGTCGAAGCCCGTCCCCGTAAGTGCTTTGCACGCGGTGAACATCTGACTCATGTTGGTCACCTTACTCAGGTTGGGGGCATCGGTGGCCTTGACCTGCAGATTGGTACAGTTGACAAATGCATCTCTCATGGTGCTCCAGGAGATAAAGCTGCCCCATTGGTCCACCGAAAGCAGCTTCTGCGTGTCGCTCATGTGGTATAGGGGGAAATTGATCCTGGTCAGGTCCCCGGTACCGGAGCCAGCATCCCGGAGGCCCACCTGTATCTCCCCGGCCGTATAATTGTTACCGGTAGTAGGGTTGGTATAGGAGGTGACATTTACGGTAATGGTCCCGGTCTGGTCGAACAGGTCATAGGTGCCGTCATTGCCCACGTCCACATCGTAGGTCCCCGTGACCGGAATGGTGATGGAGTTACTGTTGGAGGTGCCGGATTCGGTCGTGTCCCAGGTGGTCACGAATACATTCTTGGTATCCTCCACCACGGTCACCGTGGCCTCACAGGTATCCGTGTTCCCATTGGGATCGGTCACTGTAAGGGTCACCACCGTACCCGCATTAACATCTTCAATCGTGAAGCTGGTTTGGGAAACGCTCAGCGAGACAGGGCCACAGGCATCGTAGGAACCATTGTCCACAAGGTCGGGCGTAAGGTCGACCCCCAGTGGGAGCGTTACCGCCGTCTTGCACTGTGCTGTTGGCGAGTTGGTTTCCGTACTATCCCCGACAATGTTTAAGGTCAGGGCGGCTCGCTCGTTGCCGGCCTTACAGTACACCAGCCCTGAGGCTCCGATGGTGGCGGTGTTGGTAAAATTCTGGCTGTGCCAGCCGATAAGCGTGTTGTCCCAGTTCTCCATGGAGAGCCCACTATTGTTAAGCATATCGGTGCCATTGGCCACTTTTGCCATATCCCAATCCCCCAGGTTCCAATCAAAGGCACTTGCCTCATAAAACATGTTGCCCATATCGGTCACCTCGCTGGTGTTCCAGGAACCGATGTCCTGGTTAAAGGTGCTTGCGGAGTGGAACATGTAGCGCATATTGATCACGCTTTCTGTGTTCCAGGAACTGATGTCCTGGTCAAAGTTGATTGCCTCATAAAACATGCCGTCCATACGGGTCACGCTGACTGTGTTCCACAAACCGATGTCCTGGTCAAAGACCGTGGCGCCATAGAACATGCCCCACATACTGCTCACACTGCCGGTGTCCCAGGAGCCGATATCCTGGTCAAATGCGCTTGCGTTCCGGAACATGAAGTCCATATAGGTCACGCTGGAAACATTCCAGGAACCAATGTCTGTATTGAAAGCACTTGCGTCAGAAAACATGTTTTTCATATTGGTCACACTGCTGGTGTCCCAGGAACCGATGTCGCGGTTAAAGGTGCTTGCACCGGAAAACATGCCCTCCATATCGGTCACATTGCCGGTATTCCAACCGGAGAAGTTGTTCGTCGCCGTTCCTTTAAGTGAGGTACATTCGGCGAACATCCAGCTCATATTGGTCACATTGCTCAGGTCGGGAACATCGCTTGCCAGCACATCCAGATTGGAACATTGGAGAAATGCCTCCTCCATAGTACTCCAGGAGATGCTGCTGCCCCATTGGTCCACGGAGAGCAGCTTCAGCTTGTCGTCCGTCTGGTTTAGGGCGAAACGTATCCCGGTCAGGTTCCCGGAACCGGAGGCGGCATTGCGGAGGGCCACCTGTATTTCCCCAGCGGTATAGTTATTACCGTCAGGGTCCTTATAGTTGGTGTTGGTGACATTTATCTCGGTTTCCCCTGTTTGGTCCAAAAGGTCATAGGTGCCATCATTGCCCAGGTCCACATCGTAGGTCCCCGTGGCGGGGATGGTGATGGAATTCCCATTGGAGGAGCCGGATTTGGTGGTGTCCCAGGTAGTGACAAATACACTTGTGGGATCCTCCACGGTCAGCATGGTCGTACAGGTGGCCGTGTTGTTACTAGCGGTTACTGTTAGGGTCACCGCACGTGTACCGATGTGGGTGGTCGTAAAGCTGCTTTGCGACAAACTTAGCGAGACGTTCCCGCAGGCATCGCTGCCGCTGTCCACAAGGTCGGTCGTCAGGGTGGCCGTGCCGTTGGTGTCCAGTCGGAGCGTCATCTCCTGTTTGCACACGGCCGTTGGCTGGGCATCTGACAGGTCGTCATCGGCAACTTTAAAGGATCCGGTGTTCAGCTCGGTACGCTCAGCAAAGGCCTTACAGTATTTCAGTCCATCGGCACCAATGGTAACGGTGTTGGCAAAGTCCTTCCTATGCCAACCGATAATCGTGGCGTCCCAGTTGGCAATGGAGAGCCCACTGTTATCGAGCATATCGGCACCACCACCACTGGTCAGCCCCCCCAGGTCCCATTCCCCCAAATTCCGGTCAAAGGCGCTTGCACTGGCAAACATACTGGCCATATCGGTCACACCGCTTGTGTTCCAGCTGTAGAAGTTGTTCGTTGTTGTTCCCTTGAGTGCCGTGCACCCGGAAAACATCCAGCCCATATCGGCTACTTTGCTAAGGTCGGGACTGTCGGTCGCCAGCACGTCCAGATTGGTACAGCCGTAAAAGGCCCCTTCCATGGTGCTCCAGGAGATACTGTCACCCCATTGGTCCACGGAAAGCAACTTCTGCCTGTCGCCTGTATTATTGAAACGTATCCCGTCCAGGGTTCCGGATCCGGAGGCAGCATTGCTAAGGGCCAGCTGTATTTCCCCAGCGGTATAGCCATAGGCAGTGACATCTATTGTGGTGGTCTCGGTCTGGTTCAGTAGTTCATAGGTGCCATCGTTGCCCAGATCCACATCATAGGTCCCCGTGGCGGGGATGGTGATGGAGTTCCCGTTTGAGGAGCCGGAATTAGTCGTGTCCCAGGTGGTGATAAAAGGTGTTATCGGAAGATCCACCACCTGTACTATGGTCGAGCAGCTTGCTATTTTACTACTAGGGGCCGTGTTGTCAATCACAATCAACTGGATATTGTTCAGGCCAAGATCGGAGGTTGTGAAGTTGTTCTGGGACAGGCCCAGCGTTTTGACCCCACAGGTACTACTGGAACCGTTGTCCACAAAGGAGGGATCCAGGGTGGCCGTGCCATTGGCGTCTAATTGGAGTATGACCATCTGCTGGCAACGTACCTTTGGCAAGGTACTGTTCTTTGTGTCACCGGTAATGTTGAGGCTATTTCTTATCAACCACTGCCGTTCAGAGGCAGCCTTGCAGTAAACCAGTCCGGTGGCGCCGATAGTGGGGGTATTGGTGAAGTTCTGCTTGTACCAACCGATCAGCGTGGCATCCCAGTTTTCACCGGAGAGCCCACTGTCGCTGAGCATACCGAAGCCATCGGTCAACTGGCCCAGGTCCCAATCACCCATATCCTGGTCAAAAGCGGTTGCCTCATTGAACATATAGCTCATATCGGCCACGCTACTTGTGTCCCAGGAACCGATGTCCTGGTCAAAGGCAGTTGCACCATAGAACATGTGGCCCATATGGGTCACGTTACTTGTGTCCCAGGAACCGATGTCCTGGTTAAAGGCGGTTGCGCCATCGAACATGAAGGCCATATCGGTCACGATGCTGGTGTTCCAGGAACCGATGTCCTGGTTAAAGGCGGTTGCAGTAACAAACACCCAGTTCATATGGGTCACACTGGCCGTGTTCCAGGCGGAGAAGCTCGTCGTTCCCTTAAGTGAGGTACACCCGTAGAACATTAAGGAAATACTGGTGACATTGCTAAGGTCAGGGGTGTCGGTCGCCAGTACGTCCATACTGTCACAGCCGTAAAATGCCGTTTCCATGGTGCTCCAGGAGATACTGCTGCCCCATTGGTCCACGGAAAGCAGCTTCTGTCTGTCGCCCGCATAGTCGAAATTTATCCTGCTCAGGGCTCCGGCACCGGAAGCGGCATTGCGGAGGGCCAGCTGTATTTCCCCGGCCTGATAACCATAGGTGGTGACATTCACGGTAATGGTATTGGACTGGCCCAGCAGTTCATAGGTACCGTCATTGCCCAGGTCCACATCATAGGTTCCCGTGGCAGGGATGCGGATGGAATTCCCATCGGAAATGCCGGGATTGGTCGTATCCCAGGTGGTGACAAATACGCTTGTGGGATCCTCCACGGTTACCCTGGCTTGACAAGTGTTTTCGTTCTCATTGACATCCTTCACGGTCAGGGTCACCGTGTTCGCACCCAGGTCCGTGGTCGTAAAGCTGCTCTTCGATACGCTTAGCGAGACGCTTCCACAGCTATCGCTGGAATCGTTGTCCACAAGGGCGGCCGTCAGGGTGGCCTCACCATTGGCATCCAGTCGGAGTATTGCCGCCTTGCACTGCGCTATCGGCGGGTTTGTTTCCGCGCTGTCGCCAGTGATTTTCAAAGATAGCGCAGCACGCTGGGTACCTGCCTTGCAGTAGACCAGTCCGGAGGCATTGATGGTGGGGGTGTTGGTAAAGTCCTGGCCATGCCAACCGATCAATGTGGCGTCCCAGTTGGCAACGGAGAGCCCACTGCCATAAAACATACGCTTGCCACTGAGCGACCCGTTGATCAACTGCCCCAGGTCCCAATCCCCCAGGTCCTGGTCAAAGGCGCTTGCATTCCAGAACAGCTCTCCCATTTTGGTCACATTGCTTGTGTTCCACGAACCGATGTCCTGGTTAAAGGCGGTTGCGCGATTGAACATGCCGTCCATCCGGGTCACACTGCTGGTGTCCCAGGAACCAATGTCCTGGTCAAAGGCGGTTGCCCCTAAGAACACCCGCTCCATATCGCTTACCTTGGTCACATTCCAGGAACTGATGTCCCCGTTAAAGATGCTTGCACCAGAGAACATGTGGCTCATATCGGTCACGCCGGCCGTGTTCCAGTTGGAGAAGCTCGTATTTCCCTTAAGCGAGGTACACCCGTAGAACATCTTGCCAAGATCGGTCACCTTGCTAAGATTGGGGGCATCGCTCGCCTTAACGTCCAGATTAGTACAGCCTTCAAATGCATTTTCCATGGTACTCCAGGAGATACTGCTGCCCCATTGGTCTACGGAGAGCAGCTTCTGCTTATCGCCGCCAAAGAAAGATATCTTGTCCAGGGTCCCGGAGGCGGCATTGCGGAAGGCCAGTTGTATTTCCCCGGCGGTATAACCATGGTTTGTGACATTTATGGTAATGTGATTGAACGAACTCCCTGACTGGTTCAGCAGTTCATAGCTGCCATCATTGCCCACATCCACATCGAAGGTTCCTTTGGCAGGGATGCGGATGGAGTTGCTGTTGGACACACCGGATTTGGTCGTGTCCCAGGTGGTTATAAATGCACTTGTGGGATCATCCGCTATGGTCACCGTGGTCTCACAGTTATCAGTGTTGCCGTTGGGGTCGGTAACCGTAAGGGTAACTGTGTTCGCCCCGAGGTCGGAGGCTGTGAAGCTGCCTCGAGACACGCTCAGGGAGATCCCGCAGGCTTCGCTACCGCCGTCTACAAGGGCGGGATCCAGAGTTGCTATACCGCCGTCTCCCAGTTTGAGCGTCACCGCCTGCTGGCATACAGCCGTTGGCTGGATATTTTCCAGGCTGTCTCCGATGATGTTGACGCCATTATTTATCAGCTCGGCACGCTGAGTATAGGCCGTACAGTAGGCCAAAAGATGAGCGCCGATGGTTACATTGTTGTTGAAGCCCTGGCTGTGCCAACCGATGAGTGTGGCGTCCCAGTTGTCCAACGAGAGCCCACTGTTGGCGAACATCCCTATGCCACTGCCCAGCGCTCCCAGGTCCCAATTCCCCAGGTCCTGGTCAAAGGCGACTGCACTATTGAACATGGAGTTCATATTGGTTACGCTGCCCGTGTTCCAGGAACCGGTGCCCTCGTTAAAACTGATGTCCTGGTTAAAGGCACTTGCAGTCTCAAACATGGAGTTCATCTTGGTCACCTTGCTGGTGTCCCAGGAACCGATGTCCACATTAAAGGAACTTGCCCAACTGAACATACCTTCCATATTGGTCACCTCGGCCACATTCCAGGAACCGATGTCCCCGTTAAAGGCACTTGCACGGGAAAACATGTAGCGCATACTGGTCACTTTGGCCGTGTTCCAGTTGGAGAGGCCTGTTGCTCCCGTGAGTGAGGCACACCCGCGGAACATATTGCCCATATCGGTCACCCCGCTTAGGTCGGGGGCATCGCTCGCCTCGATCTTCAGATTGGTACAGCCATAAAATGCACCTGCCATGTTGCTCCAGGACACGCTGCTGCCCCATTGGCCCACAGAGAGCAGTTTCTGTCGGTCACCCCCATTATTGAAATATATCCGATCCAAAGTTCCGGCCTCGGAGGTCGCATTGCGAAGGGCCACTTGTATTTGCCCGGCGGTATAGCCACGCGTGGTGACATTTACGGTAATGGTCCCGGTCTGGTCCAGGAGTTCATAGCTGCCATCGTTGCCCAGGTCCACATCGTAGCGGCCTGTGGCCGGGATGGTGATGGAGTTCCCATTGGAGGTGCCGGGTTTGGTTGTGTCCCAGGTGGTGACAAATAGGTTTGTAGGAGTATTCTCTACAGTCACCGTGGTCTCACAGTTATCTGTGTTGTCGTTGAGGTCGGTAACCGTCAGGGTGACCGTATTCGCTCCGAGGTCGGAGGCTGTGAAGCTGCTTGGGGACGTGCTCAGCGAGGCAATTCCACATGCATCGTTGGAACCGCCGTCCAAACGGGAGGCATTCAGGGTCGCCGTACCATCGGCGCCTAGTCGAAGTGTCGCTGTCTTGCACTGCGCCGTTGGCTTGTTGGTTTCCGCTCTGTCGCCACTAACCTTAAAGGAACCAGCGTTCAACGCAGTGCGCTGAGTACCGGCGGTGCAGTAGACCAGTTCGGTGGCGCCAATAGTGACCGTATTGGTAAACCTCCGGGCATGCCAACCGATGAGGGTGTTATCCCAATTGTCCTGGGAGAGCCCACTACTGTTGAGCATATTGGCACCTTTGGTTAGCTGCCCCAGGTCCCAATCTCCAAGGTTCTGGTCAAAGGCGCTTGCGTTAGCAAACATCCGCTCCATATCTTTCACCCTGCTTGTGTTCCAGGAACCAATATCCTGATTAAAGACGCTCGCACCATGGAACATACCCCACATAGTGGTCGCATTGCCCGTGTTCCATGAACCGATGTCCTGGTTAAAGGTGCTTGCTCCTTCGAACATTCCTGCCATATTGGTCACGTTGCTGGTGTTCCAGGAACTGATGTCCTGGTCAAAGGCACTTGCATTACGGAACATGCCGTTCATCTTGGTCACCTTGGCCGTGTTCCAGGAACCAATGTCCTGGCTAAAGGCGGTCGCATTGGAAAACATACCTTCCATACTGCCTACGTTGCTTGTGTTCCAGGAACCAATGTCCTTGTCAAAGGCACTTGCCCTGATAAACATCCGGCTCATATCGGCCACGCTGGCCACATTCCAGGAACCAATGTCCCCGTCAAAGGCACTTGCACCATCGAACATTTCGGTCATATCGGTCACGTAGCTTACATCCCAGTTGGAGAAGCCTGTCTTCCCCGTAAGTGACGTACACTCATGAAACATTTCCGCCATAGTGCTAACTTTGCTCAGGTTGGGGGCGTCTGTAGCCTTAACCTCCAGATTGGTACAGCCATCGAATGCTGCCAACATGGTGATCCAGGAAATACTGCGGCCCCATTGGTCCACGGAGTATATCTTATGCTCATCGCCCCTAAGTGGGAAATATATCCTGAGCAAGTTCCCTTTTCCGGAAGCGGCATTGCGAAGGGCCACCTGTATTTCCCCGGCGGGATAACCGTAGGTGGTCACATCCACGATAATGGGCCTTGTTTTGTCCAGCAGTTCATAGGTGCCGTCATTGCCCAAATCCACATCATAGGCCCCTAAGGCAGGGATACGGATGGAGTTTTCGTTGGACGAGTCGCTGGTACCGATATTGGTTGTTTTCCAGGTGGTGATAAATGTACTATAGGGATCCCCCACATTCACGGTGGTCTGGCAGGTGTTCGTGTTCCCATTGGGGTCGGTCACCGTAAGGGTCACCGTGTTCGCGCCAAGGTTGGCCGTTGTAAAGCTGTTTGGAGACACGCCCAAGGTGACGTTCCCGCAAGTATCGCTGGATTCATTGTCCACAAGGGCAGGATCCAAGGTGGCCGTGCCATCGGGGTTCAGTTGGAGGGTCACCGCCTGCTGGCATACGGCCTTTGGCTGGGTAGTTTCCGCGCTGTCGCCAGTGATTTTCAGGGACAGCGTAGAACGCTCGGCTGTGGCCATGCAATAGACCAGTTTGGAGGCGCCGATGGTAGGGGTGTTGGTAAAGTCCTGGGCGTGCCAACCGATCAGCGTAGCATCCCAGTTGGCAACGGAAAGCCCACTGCCGTTGAACATATAGGTCCCATCGGTCAACGACCCCAGGTCCCAATCCCCCAGGTCCTGGTCAAAGGAGCTTGCGTTCATAAACATCTTCTTCATATTGGTCACCTTGGCCGTATTCCAGGAACCGATGTCCCCGTTAAAAGTACTTGCAGCGACAAACATAAATCCCATATTGGTTACACTGGCCGTGTTCCAGGTAGAGAAGCTAGTAGTTGTCCCCGTAAGCGATGTACACAGGCCAAACATAGAGTACATACTGGTCACCTTGGCCAGGTCAGGGACATCGCTCGCTTTGACCTCCATGTTGCTACAACCGTCAAACGCATATGCCATACTGCTCCAGGATATACTGCTGCCCCATTGGTCCACGGAAAGCAGCTTCCGCTTATCGTTCGAATTGGCGAAATATATCCTCTCCAGGGTCCCGGATCCGGAGGCGGCGTTGCGAAGGGCCACTTGTATTTCCCCGGCTGTATATTTATTACCGGTAGCAGGATTAGTATATTTGGTGACATCTACGGTTATGGTCCCGGTCTGGTCGAACAGGTCATAGGTGCCGTCATGGCCCAGGTCCACATCGTAGGTCCCCGTGACGGGTATTTTGATGGAGTTCCCGCTGGACACACCGATCTTGGTGGTGTTCCAGGTGGTGACGAACACAGTAGTGGAATAGGGCACTACGGTCACCGTGGTCTTGCAGGTGTCCGTTTTCCCATTGCCATCGGTCACCGTAAGGGTTACCGTGTTATTACCGAGGTTGGCGGTTGTGAAACTGTTCGGGGAAACGATCAGCGAAACGCTACCACAGGCTTTGCTACCACTGTCCACACGGGCGGCATCCAGGGTAGCCGTACCGTCAATGTCCAGAGGGAGTTCCACCGTTCCGCATGCAGCTGTCGGCTGGGTATTTTCCAGACTGTCCCCGGTGATGTTCAGGGTCAGTGCGTCACGCTCGTTGCCGGCCTTGCAGTAGACTAGCCCAGAGGCACCAATGGTAGGGGTGTTGGTAAAGTCCTGGCTGTGCCAGCCGATCAATGTGGCGTCCCAGTTCTCGCTGGAAAGTCCGCTGTTATAGAGCATATCAGCACCATTGAGCAACGCCCCCAGATCCCAGTCCCCCAGGTCCTGGTCAAAGGCGCTTGCGTTCATAAACATCTTCTTCATATTGGTCACCTTGGCTACATCCCAGGAACTGATGTCCCCGTTAAAGGTACTTGCAGCGACAAACATAAATTCCATATTGGTTACATTGGCCGTGTTCCAGGTAGAGAAGCTAGTAGTTGTCCCCGTAAGCGATGTACACAGGCCAAACATAGAGTACATACTGGTCACCTTGGCCAGGTTGGGGATGTCGCTCGCTTTGACCTCCATGTTGCTACAACCGTCAAATGCATATGCCATACTGCTCCAGGATATGCTGCTACCCCATTGGTCCACGGAAAGCAGCTTCCGCTTATCGTTCGAATTGCCGAAATGTATCCTCTCCAGGGTCCCGTTCCCGGAGGCGGCATTGCGAATGGCCACTTGTATCTCCCCGGCGGTATGGCCATAGGTGGTGACATTCACGGTAATGGTATTGGTCTGGTCCAACAGTTCATAAGTACCATCATTGCCCAGGTCCACATCGTAGGTCCCCGTGGCAGGTATTTTGATGGAGTTCTTGCCGGACACACCGATCTTGGTCGTGTTCCAGGTGGTGATGAACTCTCCCTGGGCAAACAGGCGCGTGGTAATCCATAGGCACATGAAAAAGAAAAGCACAGAGCCCTTAAAGCCCATAAAGTAATTTGTTCCCATAAGCGTACGTGTCAAGGTAATTCTGTTATGAAACCACCACCTGCCGTATTGGATTGACAGGGATTGCAATGGTCGTAAGGAAATGCCTACAGATTCATTTGGATTCCGTAATTTAACACTAATATAATGGGTGCCCTTTTACAATGTAACAACCGTCATCTTTATACAATAATTGTGTCTATTTTGGAATAATCGAAAAGATCTTATTTAATTTATTCGCAAGCTACGTCCATGAAGAACGGCCGTATCCCCAATTGGTAGCATGGGTAGGGAAGTTGTAGGGATCCCTTTACTATTAAGATTTAGCATTATAGTAACAAAATTGCTTTTTAGTGTAACAACTGCAGTTATTTAAGGATAATCGACGGATCCTTTATAATTTATCCGAAAGTTGTATCTGGTAGCGGGGCCTGACAGGGAATGCCGTCCTGTATCCAGTCCCCGGTTTTATCGGGTGCCAAAACTCCGGTCCTAAGGTTCTTTGCCCCAATCGAGGACCAGGATCGGATTTGTATTGAAATGCCGTGAAAGGGGGTATTGTGCACTTCCCAAACCAAGACCGGTCTACGGTATCAATAGGACATTATGATAAGAACGGCTTTTTGAACTATGCCTAAAAGATGTCCAAAGGAAATCAGCGAGATATAACATGTCTATGGATTCCCTGGACCAAGGTTATGGGAAATCCAAGATGACCATCATAAGCTCAATGGGGTATGGAGCCAATCTGATGACCTAATTTGGGACTATGTCATCCAGGTCACTGACCCAACGGTAAAAGGTGGTTACCTTTGTGGCCATGTTAAAACGGTATTTCCCAATATTGGAGTGGCTGCCCAACTATAAAAGGGCATCCCTTTCCGGGGATATTTCTGCGGGGATAACGGTAGGTGTCATGTTGATTCCACAGGGAATGGCCTATGCCCTAATTGCTGGCCTGCCCCCGGTATATGGGTTGTACGCTGCCCTGGTCCCCAACCTGCTTTATGCGTTTATAGGGTCCAGTAGAAAACTGGCCGTTGGCCCAGTAGCCTTGGATTCCTTGATCGTGGCCTCAAGTTTGGCGGCCATGAAACTGGCGAATATGGAGGACTACATCGCCATGGCCCTTTTTTTGGCATTGTTGGTCGGGGTCTTGCAACTGGTCATGGGATTTTTCCGAATGGGGTTTTTGGCCAACTTTCTTTCCAGGCCCGTGGTCAATGGATTTACTTCGGCAGCGGCACTGGTCATTGCCGTGAGCCAATTGAAATACCTCTTTGGTCTGGAACTGGAAACCATAGGCACTTTTTCTACTTTTAGTGCGGTACTCCAAAATTTGGGGCAAACCAATTTTTATGACCTTTCCATTGGAATTGGGGCCATCCTGGTCATTTGGGGGTTAAAAAAGCTGAACCGTAAGCTTCCAGCTGCCATGTTGGTGGTCATCCTCTCCATTATCGGCATCTATTTTTTTATGGTAAACGAAACGGATGTCCATATTCTGGGAACTGTTCCCCAAGGATTGCCGGCCTTTGTGCTCCCAAAGTTTACAACCTCACAGTTGGTCATAGCCCTTCCCACGGCATTGGCTTTGGCTTTTATCGCTTTTGCGGAGGCCATGACCATTGCCAAAGCGGTTGAGCAACAATCCAATGACCAGTATACGGAGCCAAACCAGGAATTAAGGGCATTGGGCTTTTCCAATCTCGTAGGCTCCTTTTTTCAGTCCTTTCCGACGAATGCCGGCTTGTCACGGACCGCAGTGAATGTGGAAGAAGGGGCCCAAACAGGTTTCGCCTCAATAATAAGTGCCATCATAGTTGGAGCAACATTGCTCTTTTTGACCCCGTTTTTTTACTATTTGCCCAAATCCGTTTTGGGTGCCATTATTTTAGTAGCGGTCTATGGCCTTATTGACATGCAATACCCGAGACAATTGCTCAAACAACAAAAGGATGAATTTGTTTTGTTCCTAATTACCTTTTTCACCACACTTCTAATTGGCATATCCGAAGGTATTATTTTTGGGGTATTGTTCTCCTTGGTCCTGTTGGTGTATAGAATCTCCAAACCCCATATTGCGGTTCTTGGAAAAATAAAGGGGATGGAGTATTTTAAGAATATAAATCGTTTTAGTGAAGAGGTGGAAGTTCATGATGCGGTTTTAATGATACGTTTTGATGCCCAATTGTTTTTTGCCAATGTGCAGTATTTCAAAACTGCCCTGTTAAAGGAAGTGGATAAAAAGGGGGAAGCACTAAAATATGTCATTCTCAATGCCGAACCTGTAAATTACCTGGACGATACCGCTGCAAAGCAATTACAGACCTTGATCGTACAGTTGCGTGATAGGGGCATTGTCTTTAAACTGGCCGGAGCCATTGGTCCCCTACGTGACATCCTTAAAAAAAGCGGATTGGTGGAGGTAATAGGGCAGGACAATATCTATGTGAGAACGGCAGAGGCCTATGCGGATAGTTTGGAAAAAGTGGAGCGTACCGCCATTCAGGAAAAAGTTTCACTCCAACATAAAGAATCGTAATTTATGTGACAAAAGTTACCTCCTTTTTAAGGTGTTACCCCTAATTTTGAATTAAATTTTTAGCGTAATGAACATAGAACAGATATATACCGGATGCTTGGCTCAAGGGGCCTATTATATTGAAAGTGAGGGAGAGGTGGCCATTATAGACCCTCTTCGCGAGGTTCAACCGTATCTTGAGCGTGCAAAACGGGATAAGGCTAAGATCAAATACATTTTTGAAACCCACTTTCATGCCGATTTTGTGAGTGGCCACGTAACCCTTTCCAGGGAAACCGGGGCTCCAATAGTATATGGTCCCAGTGCCAAACCTTCTTTTGAGGCCATTATTGCAGAGGATGGTCAGGTGTTTCCCTTGGGGAAGCTTGAGATCATAGCGTTGCACACCCCAGGACATACCATGGAAAGCACTACCTATTTGTTGCGGGATGAAAACGGGAAAGATCATGCCATTTTTAGTGGGGACACCCTTTTTCTAGGCGATGTGGGACGACCTGATTTGGCACAAAAAGCAGCCAATATGACCCAAGAAGAGCTGGCCGCCACCTTATACGATAGCCTTAGGACCAAGATCATGCCCCTGGCAGATGATGTCATCGTATATCCCGCGCACGGTGCGGGTTCTGCCTGCGGTAAGAATATGATGAAGGAAACGGTGGATACGTTGGGGAACCAGAAGCAAATGAACTATGCCCTGCGTGCCGATATGACAAAGGAAGAGTTTGTAAAGGAGGTTACGGACGGATTATTGCCCCCACCCCAATACTTCCCTTTGAACGTTAAAATGAACAAGGAAGGATATGATGATATTGAAGACGTTATCGAACGCGGAGCCGTTGGGCTGTCCCCGGAAGCTTTTGAAACTGCTGCCAACGAAACCGGAGCCGTGGTATTGGACGTTCGTCACCAAAGTGATTTTGCCAAAGCGCATATCCCCAGATCCATTTTTATTGGCTTGGGCGGGAGCTTTGCCCCTTGGGTCGGCGCTTTGATAGCCGATGTAAAACAACCTATTTTGTTGATTACCCCTGACGGTAAGGAAGAAGAAACCATAACCCGACTGTCCAGGGTTGGTTTTGATGGTACCATAGGGTTTCTAAAAGGAGGTTTGGAGGCTTGGATAGCTGCCGGTAAGGATACGGATAGCGTAACAAGCATGGATGCAGAAGCTTTTAAGGTCCATGTTGAAGCAAAGGCACCCATCTTTGACGTTAGAAAGGAAACGGAATACAATGCGGAACATCTGGAAGATGCCCACCTAACACCCCTCGATTTTTTAAACGACCACTTGGCGGCGTTTCCGGCAAAAGACACCTTCTATGTGCACTGTGCAGGAGGCTACCGAAGTATGATAGCGGCCTCCATCCTAAAGAGTCGTGGTATCCATAATTTGGTGGATGTTGCGGGAGGATTTGGAGCCATTAAAAAAGCAGGAATCAAAACTACGGACTTCGTTTGTCCAACAACTTCAAACTAATCCTATGAAAACTACAATTGCCATTCAAAATTTAAAGTGCGGTGGTTGTGCTGCCACTATTAAAAATAAAGTAAGTGAACTTGAAGGGGTGGATACCGTTGAAGTCGATGAATTGGAAGGTGCGGTAAGTGTTGTGTATGCCCACGAAAATGTACTTTTGGGCATAAAACAAAAGCTGGCGGCTCTGGGCTATCCCGAGGTGGATAGCGAAAATGGGCTGCTTACCAAAACAAAGTCTTTTGTGAGCTGTGCCGCCGGTCGACTATCAAAATCATGAAGCGTTGCTTGCTTTGTTGCCTGTTCTTAGGTTTAAGTCTTTCCTGTAAAGAGGAAACGCCTGCAAAGATCACCATTGTGGACAAGACCTTTTTTCAGAAAGAGGTTGTTGGGAAAAAGGTACAATTGGTGGATGTGCGTACCCAGGAGGAGTACGAATCCGGGCATATCGATGATGCCCTTAACTTTAACATTATTGATAAAAAAACCTTTTTGGAACAGATAGAAGGCCTGGACAAAGAAGAACCGGTGTACCTGTATTGCAGAATGGGAGGGCGTAGCAATAGGGCGGCAGAATTGATGAAAAAGAAAGGGTTTACCCAAATTTTTGATTATTCGGGCGGTTACAAAGATTGGGTGACAGAATAAGTCTTGGTATATGGATAATCGATTTAAAAAAGGATTCCCTCCTCCTATGTTTTGTTTTAGAGTTTGTTTAGGAATTTTTCAATTGTTTTCTTATGTCCTTTCCTGCCTGGCCAGTAGGCCGGTTTGCACGGCACATCATTAAAATTTTAGTCCATAACCATGGCTATGCCTTTCCGTCGCTCCGGCTCGCCCATAGCTTTCGCTATATCGTGCCTCGTTCCGCACTAAAATGGCCTATAACAATTCCAATCACAAATTCCTAAACAGACTTCTTAGGGATGACCTTTTATTAAGTTGCCACTGCTATCAACCTTTTCATTGGGAAGTGCATAAATATTGATGGTATGTCTCCAATTGGTCATTGCTTTTGCGATTGTTATTTCCTGAATATTGGTCTTGTCCTTAAAATCCTCAAAATAAAACAGACGGTAACCATTCTTGTTGATTACTTCAAATAACTCTTCTTTTGCTTCATCCGGACTCTTCCCAAAACTTTCAACTATTATAACAGGTTTATGGGCCAACAGTAAATCCGTTATGGATTTCACTATCTCTTTATCATATCCCTCAGTATCAATTTTGATAAATGAAAGTTTGTTTAACAGGTCTCTATAATTTTTATTCAAAAAACCCAAAAGGTTGATTCCTTTAACCTTATTTGGGTAAACAAACTTTCCATGCTTACTGTCTTTTGTTGGGGATATGCCCCCATTTGCAAACGAAGCCTCAGAAGATATGTAATAATAATCCCTATCTTCAGTGGAAATGGCATTCAGCATTGGGATAATATTGGTTTTCTCCTTGTTTAAGCTTGCATTTACCTCCAATAGCTTGAACACGTAGGGGTTGGGGTCAACCCCCAAAGTAACACCTTCTTTGCCGGCAGCTAGAGCTATTGGAACCGTTGTATCACCAATATTTGCACCTATATCTATAACAAAATCACCTTGATTGATAAACTTTCTGAAAAAATTTACTTCGGATTGGGTAATAGTAATAGTATTGACGAGTGGATTTTCCCAATTGGCAAACTGAATGATACCATCTTGTTCCAAATTGTATTCACTTATCCTATATGGATACTCTTTGGTTATCCGTCTAGCTTTCTTTCTCCTAATGCTTTGCTTAATGTATTTTAACATGGTTTCATTTCTTCTTTAAGGTATGTGATATCTTTTGAACAAGTTGGTAAAAACTATGTGTTTTCAAATATACGCCAACCTTTAGAGCTACAGGACAAAAGATTTATCGAGTTGGTCAGGGAACTTTCGTTTCCGAACTATGGTTCCAGGGAATTCTTTATGGATTACTTAGTGGGAAATAGTGTGAACCTTGTCAAAAAGATTAACTTTTAAGCAATGTAACCCAGGTTACTGTGGCAAACACCCTCCTGAACTACTTTTAAACCGAAATACAATGTAAGAATGTCACTACTCAAGAGATTTTTTGGAAAAACAGAGGCCTCAGATAAGGTCAGGGTCCTATCAAAAGCGGATTATGCCCAAGCCATAAAAGGAGGTAAGGTGCAACTGGTAGACGTTAGAACGGCAAGGGAATTCCGTTCCGGCCATATAAAGGGGGCCAAAAACATCGACTTTTTTAGTTTGGGCAGCTTTAACGCATCCTTTGAAAAAATGGATAAGGACAAAGCCGTTTATCTCTATTGCCAATCCGGTAACCGTAGCCAGAAAGCGGCAAAACGGTTGGTTAAAATGGGTTTTGAAACCGTCATTGACCTTTCCGGGGGGTACGGTGCGTGGTCGCGTTAGTGTAAAACCATGATCCCAATGGCAAGACCATCCCTTCTCCTGATGACCATTTTACTATTGTCCCTCTCCTGTAAAAACCAAAAGGGGGACAATTCGGACACCATCAATAGTGCTAAAGATACGTTTTCACTAACGGACTACGGCGAGGGCAAAAGGCTCATGGCGCAACAATGTTACCTATGCCATAGTCCAACAGCACCCCAAAAAGAGGGCAGGGTAGGGCCTCCCATGATAGCGATCAAGACCCATTACCAACAACACTTTACCAATAGGCAAATGTTCTTGGATTCCTTTGTTCAATTTGTAATGGACCCAAAGGCGCCCAATGCCAAATTAAAAGGCGCGGTACAAAGGTTTGGATTGATGCCGAAACAGGTGTTTCGCAGCGATGAAGTTGAAAAGATGGCTGCCTATCTCCATGACTACCAAATTGAGGAACCCGATTGGTTTGAAGCACATTGGGCTTCCCATGGTTTTGAGCCGTATACGAACAGGGAGCAAAAGAAATGGATTGGAGCGGAGGATAAGGGCTATGCCGAAATTGGGCTATCCTATGCCTTGGGCACAAAAAAGGTGTTGGGGGCCAACTTAATGGGGGCGCTACAGGAAAAAGGGCCGGTTGAAGCCGTTACATTTTGTAATGAAAGGGCCTATCCCCTTACCGATAGTATGTCCGTAGTTTTTAATGCGAAGATCAAACGGGTGACCGATAGACCGCGTAACCCGAACAATACTGCCAATGAAAGGGAGTTGAAACATATGAAAACGTTCCAAACCCTGGTCCTAAACGATGAAAAGCTTGTACCCGTTGTGGAGGATTTGGGGGAAAAGGTACAGTTTTACTATCCCATAGTCACCAATGCCCTATGTTTGAAATGCCATGGAAATCCCAAAACGGATGTATCTTTGGAGGTACGGAACCTCTTACAGGAAAAGTATCCCAGTGATAAGGCCTTGGGCTATGGTATCAATGAGGTTAGGGGGATTTGGAGCATAACTTTTGATAAACCGGAAAATGTCGAGTTTTAAGGAAATCATCACAGGGGACAAACCTGTCCTAATCGATTTTTATGCCACGTGGTGTGGCCCATGCCAAACCATGATGCCCATTTTGGAACAGGTCAAGGACCAAGTGGGGGATGCGGCAAAAATCATTAAGATAGATGTGGATAAAAACCAGGCTTTGGCACAAAAATATCAGGTGCGCGGCGTACCCACCTTAATGGTCTTTAAAAATGGGGAACTGGTGTGGCGCCAATCCGGTGTGGTGCAGGCCAACCAGTTGGTAGGGTTGCTAACTTAAGGCCCAGCACCCCGCTTTTCTTAAGATGTTTCGGTAAGGACTTTTTTGAACCCCAGCCAGTTCGTTTTTTTCCGATGTTCAAATTTTTGCCCTGTATGTACTATTGTGCAATAGGTGTTCGACCTTTTGTATACAATCACTTTTCCCGAAAGTACTTAGACACGTTCGTCATAGTATCCCTGGTAATTCCATTACTTTTTTTCAAGGCCGCCAACTCTTTTTCAAGTTGCTCGATTCGAGCTTTTTGCGATTGATTTTGTTTGTTCTGTTCAATGAGATAAAGCGTAAGCTCTTCAATCTTTTTAAGAAGGTTCATGTCCATTTCGGCCTGCATGACTCCGTGCTGTTCAAAATCTTTTGCGGATGGCATTTCCGGTAGATGATGGTTTTCTATTATGAATTGCTCTACTTCTTCAATAGTTCTAAGCTTGTAATCTTCCTTGAACACATAATCGGGAGCAGGTACGCTAAGGTCAATTCTCATCTCCTCGGCATGAACATTGCCTTTAACGGTCAATTTCATATCGGGATTTTTTGTTCCGATACCGACATTGCCATTTTTCAAAACATTTAACAAACTGTTGGTTGCCCCGTTGTACCCTTCAAGGGAAAAGCGTTCATCCCTGGCCGTAAATTGCCAAGCTGTTTTATTTGTATTCAATATTTGACCTGTCCTTGCACTTCTATTGAATCCTATTCCCTCCCAAACATTATTGGCATGAAGGGTTAATCCGCTATTTCCATCCATTAATTGCAATTTCGAAGTCGGATTAGTTGTGCCAATACCAACATTATCAGTTGTTGTTAGATTGTTCCCATTATCTGTCCACTGGGCATAAGATGGTAAACCTAACAGGGACACTACATAAATAATGTAAATTCTGTTCTTCATTTTATTTTTCCGATTCTAATTTTTCCACTCTAGTTTGTAACTCCAAAAGTTTTTGGCTTACCATGGTCAGTTGTTTGTTTTCCCTTTCAAGATGTTTGATTTTCTTTTCTTGCTGAATGGTGTAAAGTGTCAGTTCTTCAATTTTCTGAAGGAGTTTAATATTCAGCTCTCCAATCAGAACCCCATTCTCCAGCATTTCCTTTTCGGGAGCAATTTCAGGAAGGTGTTTATATCGATTAATGAACCTTTCGGTCTCTTCAAGTGATCTTAGATCATAGGAATCGTTGAAAACAAAGTCGGCCCCGGCGTCGACCTTAACCTTAATTTCACGGGAGTGGATATTCCCGGCCACCGTTAGTTTCGCTTCGGCCCACGCAGTTCCTATACCCACATTGCCATTGTCCTCCATTACCATTTTGATGTCATTGGCAGAGTTCCTGAATTCAAGTTGATTGTAGCCTGACCAGATCCTAAAATCTGCTGGGTACGCCCCTGTTCTTCTTAACCGAATAGTGGCATAGGAATTTTCTTCTTCAATGGTCAAAAGGTCACTTGGTGAATTGGTATTTATTCCGACCCTTCCCCCACCTTTTACCAGTACAACATTCCCTGTCTCATTGTAATTTATGAAAACAGGGCCATTGGAAGTGCCTCCATGTAAATGTAAAATTCCGTCGTTGGGCCTACCATAAATATGAGTGTATCCCCTTATTCTGCTTTCAATATCTCCCCCTTCGTAAATGATATTATTGCCACTGTCAAAAAGGGATTTCCATGAATACCATTGGTCCCCGGCAGAAAAATTGGCAAACCTAACTTTGAGTTGGGGTTTTGTGTGTCCCTTAAATAGTTGGTAAGAATAGCCATACCCATTGTTCACATTGGAATATCCGAAAAGTGAACCGTAGGATGCCGGATAATTGGCAAGATCATCATCGACAAATCCCCCATAAAACTGAATCCAAGGTGTTTGGGAGGGTTTGGTATGGCCTTGCCCCCTATAGCTTTGATCAAATTGTCCAAAAGTTGATTTAATTGCGAATAGGGAAATACCTATGAATAGCGCTATCTTTCTCATAATTTAAATTGGTTAAGTACTTAAAATAGAAGGGACGCGGAGTGCAGCCCTGTGTTTAATTTGATTATTAAAAATACGAAATATTTTTCCTACAATAAGGAAGGAAAACAACTAAATATAATCGTTTTAAACCGGGAAATTCTTTTGCAATTGCCGCAGCAAATCGAGGCAGTTAGTACTTGCCCTGTTTTTTCCTTTTTTTGAATTCCTTGACCAATTTTCCGAAATCCTTGTCTTTTTTTCGTTTCTCGGCCACCGTCAATTCAAAGTGTTCTTTTTCCCGCTCCATTTTTAGGTAATTTTCATAGGACGATCGATCAATTTCCCTATGGGAAAGCGCTTCCAAAACTGCGCAATCAATTTCATTGGTATGCGTGCAATCCGAAAATTTGCATTGTGCAGAGAATTCAATGATGGCATCGAAGGTCATATCCAGTCCATCCGGAGCATCTGTCATACCCACCTCCCGCATTCCAGGGTTGTCGATTAATATCCCCATTTCCGTTACGATCAATTCCCGGTGCGTAGTGGTGTGCTTTCCCCGATTAATACGTTCGCTAATTGCCGTAGTGGCCATGACCTCCACCCCGATTAGATTATTGATCAGCGTAGATTTTCCTACTCCCGAAGATCCCAATAGACAATAGGTTTTTCCTTTTCTTAAGTATGTTTTTAAGATTTCAATGCCTTGCTGCGATTCATTGCTCAAGGGAATTACCGGGATCTGTTGTGTTCTTTTTTGAAGTGTGTCGACGAGCTCCGTTAGTTGGAGGGCGTCTATGAGGTCGGTTTTGGTGAGGATAATAAGGGGTTCTACTTTGGCCGCATGGCAAATGGTGAGATACCGTTCGATGCGGTTAAGGTTGAAATCCCGATCGACCGCCTGCAAAATAAGGGCATAGTCAATATTGGTGGCAATGATCTGTTTCTCTCCCTGTTTCCCCACCGCTTGGCGTTCTATACTGGTCTTTCTCGGTAATACCGAATGGATAAGTACTTTGTTTTCATCATACGCAGAAATGACTACCCAATCACCCACTGCAGGAAAATCCGCCCTGCTACTTGCGGAAAAGCGTAAATTCCCAATGATTTCCCCATCGTATTCATTTTCAGTATTCTTTACCACATACCGTTCTTTATGTTCGGATATCACCCGTCCTATTCCAAATGAATCCAAACCATGTTCCTTTCGGTAATTCTCCAGTGCTGCGGTATATCCTAAATCTTCCAGGGTCATTTTTAAATTTTCGGGTAAACTTTGGACTTTTGCTTTACTATCTGCGACGGGAAGGGCTACACTTAGTGCAGCCCTAGGTTCCGTTCGTCCAAACGAAGTTACAAAAGAATCAAGGGAGCATATGGATGGCTTCCCCAAAAAGACAATCCTATTAAAGAGATGGATCGAGGGGATACATAGCCCTAATGCTTGGTTCCATACCATGGTATTTTGGAATGTGGCAGTGCGCCGGATTTTAAAATACCATTGCGGGCAGTATATAGTCCCTTAGTATTTCCCGTGGTTGATTGCCTTTCCGATTTCGAAAATTTCCGGAGGTGATGACGACCACGGCTTCCAATTCGGGAATAATAAAAATAAATTGCCCGCCGGCCCCCCTGGCTTCCACAGTTTCAATGGCTTTGTTATTGATGGTATACGTATCATGCCACCATTGATATCCATAGGCGTTCTTGTCCCTTACATCTTGTAGTTGCACATGTTTTTCAAATGATTCTTCCACCCAACGTTCAGCAATGATCTGTACGCCCTTCCATTTCCCCTTGTTGAGATAGAGTTGCCCAAATTTGAGCATATCCCTTGGGGTAATGAGCATTCCTCCGCCAAAATAGGGAGAGGACTTTGTGTCATCGGTCTGATTGATATAGTTGGTAATGCCCAAAGGGGCAAACAGTTTTTCATCCATATAGCGTTCCATGGGTTTTTGCAGGCGTTCGCGCAAACACACCCCCAACAAAAAAGGATTTGCAGAGCCATAATCGGCATAGGTTCCAGGTTCGTGTACCATAGGCGCTTCCAAAACCGTTTTTAGCCAACTGTTGGAATTATTGGGGTCTTGGTAATAGTCTTCAGAGGCCAGATTGTTTACGTCCAATCCGGAACTCATCGTCAATAAGTCCTTGATTCGGATTTTGGATTTCAAGGGATTTTTTGTGTATTGATATGCTTCGGGGACAAAGTCGTACAGTTTTTCGTCAACACTTTCCATAAGGCCATCATTAAGGGCAATACCTATCACAGCGGATGAAATACTCTTTGATGCCGAGCGCTGATCATGGGGAATACGGGCATTAAAACCATCAAAATAGGTTTCAAATACCAGTTTCCCTTCCTTGGCAATGAGAATGCTATGGGTATTTACGAGTTTTTTGGAATTGACGTTATCGATCAATTCCTGCAATTTGGTTTTGTTGATGGCATGGTCATTACCATCTGCTACGGCCCATCCATCGTCCAACTGTGGGGGTTTGTTGGTAGTTTGGGTTTGATCGGGGGCATCCGTCCTATATTCCCAATCCTCTTCCGAGTGTTGTAGGGTGGTCTTTGTAATAAGGGCATCAACCAAATACATCTCCAACCCAATGCCATTTTTGGCGAATAGGGCGCGAAAATTAAAACCTGTGTTGTCGTCACTAAAAAAAAGGGTGTCCCCTTTCTTTTCAAACCCACTTGCCCAGGTTCCCCTAAACCGTTGATCGCCAAAAAAGGGATAGGCAACAAGCCCGGATTCATTGGTTTTTTCAACATAGAGCAGTATATCATCGGATATAAGGCCGTCATCAAACATAAACGGATTCCAACGGCCTTCATAGGTGTTGTGTTCCACCTGTTTTAGGCTCATATGGTAAAGAAACCTTCCGGATTTAATGAAACCGGTAAGTTCCTGTCCATTTTTCATGGGGTACAGCTCAAAGTGGAGCTGATCATCAATGGAAAACTGGACATGGTTATCGTACATCGATTTCACCTCCCTATCCATAATGGTTTTGGTATTGGCAATGGTCAGGTGATAGCGGTTGGAGGTTATATTTTCCAGGGTAACCTTAAAATTGAAACCCTGTCTGTCCGGTAAAGTCCCTATCCAGTTTCCGTTATAGTCCTGCGGACTTTGCTGTCCGCAACCAAACAAAGTGAAAAATGATAGGAGTATTGCAAAGATGGTGTATTTGAACATATCGAACTTATTTAAACTTTTTCAAATGGCTAAAAAATTGTCTTTCTGTCCCCATTTTTCGTCTTTTTTTCCTTCCGTAGCCCAGCTACCTGCCCACCATGCGGAAGGCAGGCGGGTGCAACTTAAAAAAGTCTTCAACTGGGTACAAAATCCCTAATTTTCGCATCATTCCAAAAAGTTCAAATGAGTTCGTCTTAAAATATTTGAATACAAATCTAAATGGTAGGTTTTTTTAAAAATTGTACCAGATTAACATGGCGGTTTTTTTAAAATTGCTGTAGTTCCCTGAATTTATCGTGAAATGGGAAATTGCCCGTACAATTACATTGACCTTGCTACAACTGACTTGTTTGGCAGATAATGGAAGCGTTTAATTGGAAGGGTCATGATGTCCCTTTTTTAAATCCATGCACTAACTGCCCCCAAAACCCTTTGGGCATCCGTTCATCACCTTTATAGCCCAATGCAATGGTCCCACTGTCCTCAGGGATATGATAGGTTTTAAAGAGATAATCCCATAGGCTCAGGCTAATCCCAAAATTCACCCCATATTTTCCTTCGGGCAGCACATAGGAATGGTGGTAGAGGTGCATTACGGGGTTATTAAAAATATATTTCAAAGGGCCATAGGTCAGTTTGATATTGGCATGGTTCAGGTGCCCAATGGCAATGGCCACAAAATGGACAATATAGGCCTGTTCGGGCTCAAATCCTCCCAAAAGCATTACCCCAAACGTTTTTAGCGGTTTGTAAAGGATGTTTTCCATCCAATGGTAACGTAAGTGGGCCGCAAATCCCATTTCCTTTACACTGTGGTGCACCTGATGGAACCGCCACAGCAATGGAAACTTATGGAGGGCAATATGGGTGAGCCACTGTACAAAATCCAGCAATATAAAAAAGACCAAAAGTTGTATCCACATAGGCCAGGAACCGATGCTCAAAAGTGCCAGGCTTTGTGCGGTAATCCCCAATTGTCCAAAGCCAACTTCCAACATATTGTAAACGCCTTGTATGACGATGGCGAAGACAAAAAAGTTGAAGAACATATAAAACCCATCCAGCCAAAAGTCCTTTCGAAAGATGGACTGTTCCTTTCGCCAGGGGAAGACCATTTCCAATAACCAGACCACCAGGGAAATGGCCACCAACCCCCAAAAGTAATTTTTGTACCACGGCACTTGAAACAAAATGGATTTCCAGGTATAATTTACCGTACCATTAAAACCATTTAAAAATGCTTCCCAATAGACTTCCATAGTTATTCCAATTCATACCAATCCACATTGGTCAGGTTTTGTCTTCGACCTTTACGTTCGGGGCCATAGTTTTTGGCCAAATACGCCACTATCTTCCCATGGTTGGCTCCCAAATCCCATAGGTTCTGTGTTTCCTGCATCCAGGCAATGGTAGCTTCCCAGCCTTCTTTGCTCATTCGGTTTTGCGTTACCAATTTGGCCGAATGGCATTGGGTGCAATTTTGAATAACGCCCGATACCCCTTCGTCATTGATAAATCCGGATTGCGCAATGGTTTGGGCATCCAAGGGTACCGTTTCGGATTCATCCGCAGGCAAGACTTCATAGACCTCGCTTGATTTTAGGGCATCCGGATGGTTCTTCAGATAAAAAATCCCCATAAATACCGTTACCAACAAAAGCCCAAAGACCGTGAGTAACCTGCCCAACGATATGATCTGTTTCCGAAAGTTTTTCTGCATCTTAAACTACTTTTAGGGCAATACGATGGCAGGCGTTGTTCAAATATCCCTTTGGATTCCATCCGGGCAACACCATGGGCTGGCTTTTTCCTGTGCTGTCCGTGGCTTTGGCCCATATTTCATAGTACCCCTTTTTAGGGAAACTGACCTGTGCCCTAAAATGCTGCCAAGCCAATCGGTTTACGGGCTTTTCCAGGGTACACCCATGCCAGGTACTTCCAAAATCAATGGAGTAGTGAACCTGGGAAACTTCCAGTTCCCCAGCCCAGGCATGCCCGTTAATGACCAGGCTCTTCCCTTTTTTAAGAAGCGCCCCGCTCTTTGGATAGGTAATTAAGGACTTTACGGGCATGGATTCGATAATGCACATATTTTCGTCCGTCACTTCACTGCCGGGAGCAACACTTTCGCAAGGGACCCGATAAGAGGCACCTCCCATTTTGGCACCATCATGTACCTGGTTTCGGATACTGATGCGTTGTATCCATTTTCCAGAAGCGGAAGCTGGCCAACCACCACAGACCAAACGTAGGGGATAGCCATGTGCCAGGGGAATATCCTTTCCATTCATCTGAAAAGCCAGAAGGGTTTCCTCTTGCATGGCCTTTGAAATGGGCACTCCACGGGAAATAGGCTCCTTTTTGGGGTCACCACTCAAATGGGTATCCGCCGCATGGTAACCAATGTATACGGCCTCGGATTTTATACCCACATCCTGGAGTAGATCACGTAACCGAATCCCTGTCCAGTTGGCACAGGAAACTGCACCTATGGTCCATTGGTTCCCTTTGGCAGGGGGATCGAACTCGCTTCTGCCATTGCCTCCGCACTCCAAGGTCAGTTGATAGGTGTGTTGGGGAAATTTTGTCTTTAACTCCGCCAGCGAATACACTTTTTTCCGTTCCGCGGCTTCACCATCAATGGTCAATGTCCAATTGTCGGCATCTATCCGTTTTGGTAGTATCCCATTGTTTCGGATGAACATATACCTGTTTGGGGTAACGGCATCGTTCAGAAGATGGGCCTTGGCCTCAATATTCCAGGGACGGTCGTTCAAAACCGTCATTTCCTTATCCTTATCGAACAGTGAAAAGGGGTCTGGGTCCTGAAGCGCCAGGGGAACGTAATTTTTGGGAATAGTATCGGCAAAAACAACCGGAGCGCCAATTACACTGGCAATTCCAGCCATTGTCAAGCTTTTGGAGAAATCCCTTCTGTCCATACCTTGCAAGATTCAATTTAAAACTAAGAGCCTGTTTAAGAATTTGTGATTGGAATTGTTATAGGCCATTTTTAGTGCGGAACGAGGCACGACATAGCGAAAGCTATGGGCGAGCCGGTGCGATGGAAAAGCATAGCCATAGTTATGGACTAAAATTTTAACAATGTGCCGTGCAAAAAGGGACATAAGAAAATAATTGACAAATTCCTAAACAGGCTCTAAGATAAAAAATGTGGTCGTTGTGTAACCGAGGTTACCAAAAGTAAGATGGGAGTACCGTTATATTTGAGGATGAAACTGAAGAAATGGCAAAAACTTATCATGGTCTGCCTTATCTGTGCTGGAATGGTAACCATAGCGGTTTTGTCCATTGAACGTTTAAATAGATAGCTATGAAAAAAAATATGGGTGGATTGGATCGTATTGTGAGATTGGTTATTGCTGCTATGGTGGGCATCTTGTATTTTACAGATGTTGTGCAGGGTACTTTGGGGTATGTGCTTTTGGCCTTGGCCGGTATTTTTGTGCTCACCTCCTTTATAAGCTTTTGTCCACTGTACGCCCTTGTAGGGCTCAATACGTGCCGAAGAAAAAATTAGTTTTTTGGTTGAATGTAAAAAGCCATTCCGTTGGTATCGGGATGGCTTTTTAATGGGGTTTGGGGCAAAATTGAGATTTATCATGTTTTGGCAATCATACTGATTTTAAATTTGGCGTACTAAACCAAATAACTATGGGTGAACTTCTTACATTACCGTTGGTTTCCTGGGATAACGGTATTTTGATGATTGGCGTTTTTGCGCTGGTCGTTGTGTTATTGATCGCAGCTGTTTTTATGTTAATGAACAGCGGTAAGAAATAGTTTTTATCGGTCACAACCGTATTCCTTACGCCGGTCTTTTGTTGGATTTTTGGTTTCCGATAAATGACCCAATTTTGTATTGCCATTAGGGGGACCATCTTTCTTTCAGCTTCTTCACGCCCCAACACTTTTTTAACCCGTTTTAAAGACTTTCGATCAAGGTAACCAATGTTACTGTGTCGGCCATGGGGTCAACGTAGCTTTGGATTCAAATTCAAAACGATGACGATTAGACTTTGGGTTGGTACATTGGTTCTATTTGGGTGGGTCCTTCCCCTTAAAGCACAACAGCTCAAACCCATTACGCTGAATGAGGTATTGATAAAAGTGCAGGAATCCAATGCGGATATAAGGATATCGGAATTTGAACTTACCGAAGCACAAGGGGACTTTACCATGGGTAATGCCATCTTTCTGCCCACTATTTCGATTTCCCATACCGGTATGGCAACGACCAATCCCCTAATGGCCTTTGGCACAAAACTGAACCAGGAAATCCTGACGGCCGCGGATTTTAATCCGGATTTGCTTAACGACCCCGATCAGATTGAGAACTACGCTACTACTATTGTCATAGAACAGCCCCTGATCAATATGGATGGGCTTTTTCAGCGAAAGGCCGCCAAATCCACGATGGAAGCGAGAGAGCAACAGGTTTATAGAACCAAGGACTATCTAGCGTTTGAAGCAACCCGCGCATTCATGCAACTACAGTTGGCCCATAAGCGTGTAGAAGTCCTTGAAAAGGCCGTTAAAGCGGCCCTGGCCAATGAAGCTATGGTTGCCGATCGCTTTGAGGAAGGCTTGTTGCAAAAGGCAGATTTGTTACAGGCCAAGGTAAGGACCACGGGGATGGAGAACCAATTGATTTCTGCGCAAAGCAACTTGAGCAATGCTTCCGACTATCTTGCTTTTTTGATGGATGAGGATGTAGGGGGGGACTATGTTCCCACCAAGGAATTGGAACTGGCGGAATACGTTATGGTGGATACTGACCGTGCCCTTGAGGATCGCCCCGATGTAAAGGCCCTGGAGTTGGTTTCACAAGCCTATCGTTCGACCTACAAAGCGGATAAAATGGCCTTTTTACCGCGGTTAAATGCGTTTGGCTCCTATCAGCTATTCGATGATGATCTTTTTCAGGCCAATTCCCAAGGTTACACCTTTGGTGCAAGTTTGAGCTGGGACGCGTTTCAAGGAGCCAAACGCTTTGCCAAAATCAAAAAAAGTCGAGCCACCTATGAAAAGGCACAAGTGGCCTATGAGCACTATCGCTCAAAGAGCGAACTGGAATTGCAAAAAGCAGGGAGAATGCTACTTGATGCTAAAAATCGTGCATCCACCTCTGCCTTAACGCTGGAACAGTCCGCAGAAACCTTACACATACGTTCCAATCGATTTAAGGAGGGCCTTGAAAGCACCTCGGAACTTTTAAGGGCAGAAGCACAATATGCCGAGAAGGAACTGGACCATTACAATGCGATTTATGAATACAACTACGCTGTGGCGTACCATAATTTTTTAACCAAAAGATAAAATGATAGGTAAGATTTCAATATACGTTTCCAAAAAGAGGCTGTTCCCACTAGTGGCAAGTCTTTTATTAATGGCTTGTGGGGAAGTAAAGAAAGAGGATGTTCCTCATAAGGATAGGATATCGGTCGCTGTGGCTACGGTAGGGATGGGAATGGAGGAGTACCTAACCGTTGGTAGTGGGCAGGTCACTTCGGTGAACAATGCCACTTTGAGCACCCGTATGATGGGGCATGTTGAGCGTATTCCCGTAAAAGTTGGGGAAGCAGTGGACAAGGGCGATTTGTTGGTGGTAATCAACAATAGGGACCTCAGGGCCAGAAAAGCCCAGGCGACTGCGAGTGTTATGGAGGCCCAAGCTTCCTTTGCCAATGCCAAAAAGGATTATGAACGCTATGTAAACCTTTTTGAAAAGAACAGTGCCTCGCAAAAAGAACTTGAGGATATGAGCACCCGTTACGAAAGGGCGAAAGCGAGATTGGCAGCAGCACGGGAACTGGGCAAAGAGGTTGAGGCCCAATTTGCTTATGCAAACGTTCGGGCGCCATTTAAAGGTGTAGTGACGCACACTTTTGTAGATGTGGGGACAATGGCCAATCCTGGTGCCCCTTTGATCTCAATGGAAGCAACAGGGGCTTATGAGGTGACGGCCAGAATTCCTGAAAATAAGATCACCGGTATTGAAGTGGGTATGAAAGCTAAGGTCACCATTAAGGTTTTGGACACCATGCTCACTGGGGAATTGACTGAACTCAGTACTTCTGCAACCGGAACCGGTGGGCAATATTTGGCTACCGTTGAGCTTCCGGACACCCCTTCCTCGGTACGGTCCGGGATGTACGCCGCTGTGGCCTTTCCTGCTACAGGTGTTGCCCCAAAAACAGTTGTCGTACCAAAAGAAGCACTGGTGGAACAAGGACAGCTCACAGGAATATATACCCTAGGGCAGGACGATACGGCCATTCTACGTTGGCTGCGTTTGGGGGAAACTTTGGACAATGGCGTGGAGGTATTATCCGGATTGTCAGAAGGGGAAACCTATATCACGGCCTCCCAGGGAAAATTGTTCAATGGCGCAAAGGTCAGTATTCAATAAAGACGAATAGATGAAAGAAGGTCTAGCAGGAAAGATAGCCAAAGGATTTATGACATCGAGACTTACGGTGCTCTTGATGGTCGTATTCATGGTCATCGGGATTTACAGTTCGTTTTTGATCCCAAGAGAGGAGGAACCTCAGATTGATGTTCCCATGGCCGATATTTTTGTAGGCTATCCCGGGGCAAATCCAACCGAAGTGGAGTCACGTATCACCAAGCCCCTTGAGAAAATCATTTCGAATATCAAGGGAGTTGAATACGTGTATTCCACTTCCATGAAAGAAGCGGGCATGGTTATCGTACAGTTCTATGTTGGGGAGGATATTGAGCGATCGTTGGTGAGACTGTACGATGAGATCAACAAGCATATGGACCAAATGCCCCAGGGAGTCACCATGCCTTTGGTCAAGACCAGGGCCATTGATGATGTCCCCATGCTTTCATTGACCTTGTGGAGCGAAACCTATGATGACTATCAATTGGGTCAAATTTCAAATGAGCTGCTCAACGAAATTGAAAAAGTGGGCGATGTAGCCATTACCAAAAAGATAGGAGGTCGAGATCGGCAGCTGCGTGTAGTGTTGGATAAAGAAAGAATAGCTGGGAACGGACTTGACTTTTTAGGGATTGCCGAAGTCATAAAAGCGAACAATGTACAAATGGGCGCAGGGGATTTTTACGCCAATGATACGGAGTTTCATGTAACAGGCGGAACGTTTTTGTCCTCAAAGGAAGATGTTGAAAACCTTGTCGTAGGTACTTTGGAAAACCAGCCCATATATCTCAAACAGATGGCCGAGGTCATTGATGGACCGCAGTTGGCCAATACCTATGTTTCCTTTGGATATGGCGGAGCCAGTGGGGCTGCCAGTGCATTTCCTTCCGAATACCCCGCCGTTACCTTGTCCATTGCAAAGCGAAAGGGGGCGGATGCCATGAAAATTGCCGATAGGGTACTACAGAAGGTGGAACACCTTAAAAGAACCCTATTGCCCAATGAAGTACAGGTGGCGGTCACTCGAAATTATGGGGAAACGGCTTCACAAAAAGTATCGGAACTGTTGCTGCACTTAATTGGTGCCATCATTGCGGTAACCTTTGTGGTCATGTTGGCCATGGGTTGGCGCGGGGGTCTGGTGGTATTTTTGTCCGTACCCATCACCTTTGCCCTCACACTGCTCAGCTACTATATGCTGGAGTATACGTTGAACCGCATCACACTTTTTGCATTGGTCTTTGTAACCGGTATTGTGGTGGATGATTCCATCATCATAGCAGAGAACATGCACCGTCATTTTAAAATAAAGCGATTGCCGTTTAAAGATGCCGCCCTTTTTGCCATAAATGAGGTGGGCAACCCTACAATTTTGGCCACGTTTACGGTCATTGCTTCGGTATTGCCCATGGCTTTTGTTTCGGGCTTAATGGGGCCGTATATGTCGCCAATGCCCATTGGGGCCTCAATCGCCATGTTGTTGTCCCTTTTTGTGGCCTTGACGATTACGCCATATCTCGGTTATCTGTTTTTACGGGAAAAAGACCGGAAGAAAAGTGAAGAGGCAACGGTACAAATTCAGGATACCGTTATCTTCAAGACCTATGAGCGGTTACAACGCCCATTGATCGAAAACCGAAAGAAAAGAGGGTTGTTCATTGGGGTTACCGTTATATTGCTTTTGGCTTCGGTAGGGTTGTTCTTCACCAAATCCGTGGCGGTAAAAATGCTTCCATTCGATAACAAGAATGAATTTCAGGTCATTATTGATATGCCGGAAGGGACAACACTGGAGCGGACGGCCGTGGTGACCAAGGAAATTGCTTCCTACCTGGCCTCAAGGCCCGAGGTAGTGGATTATCAGGCCTATGTGGGGACTTCGGCACCCATTACCTTTAATGGTTTGGTGCGGCATTACGATTTGCGCGGTGGGAGCAATATGGCCGATATCCAGGTAAACCTTGTGGATAAACACGATCGAAATGTACAAAGCCACGATATCGCTAAAATGTTACGGCCCAGGATTCAAGAAATTGGGGCTTACCACAAGGCCAATGTAAAAGTGGTCGAGGTACCTCCGGGACCACCTGTGCTCTCTACCATAGTGGCCGAAATCTACGGTCCCGATTATGAAAAGCAGATCGTTTTGGCCGATGGGGTGAAGACCATTCTTGAAAATACCGCTGATGTGGTTGATGTGGACTGGATGGTCGAAGCGGACCAAAAACAATATGATTTTGTGGTAGATAAGGAAAAGGCGTTACGCTATGGGGTCAACACATCCCAAATTGTGCATACCTTGAATATGGCCATGGCCGAACGTCCTGTAACCTATCTGTACCAAACAAATGCCTTTGATCATATTGGAATTGTACTGACGTTGAGTGAGAACGACCGCTCGGGATTGGATAATCTGAAACAAATACGTGTGGTCTCCAAAGATGGACAAACACTTCCCATTGGGGATTTGGTCACCATTACGGAAACGACCAAGGACAAAAGCATCTATCGTAAAAACCAAAAAAGAGTGGTCTATGTCACCTCTGATATGGCAGGGGATTTGGAAAGCCCCGTTTATGCCATTTTAGGGATGACCGATAAACTGAGGGGTTTGGAACTCCCCAAAGGATATGGGATAAACGAATTGTATATGTCCCAACCCGAGCTTGAAGATGATTTTACCATAAAATGGGACGGGGAATGGCAGATTACGCTTGAAGTGTTCCGTGATTTGGGAATTGCCTTTTTAGGGGTGATCGTCATCATCTATATGTTGATTGTGGGGTGGTTCCAAAATTTCAGGGCACCGTTGGTTATGATGGCGGCGATTCCCCTATCGTTAATAGGGATAGTCCTGGGCCATTGGATTCTGGGTGCTTTTTTCACGGCAACCTCGTTTATTGGGATGATAGCTTTGGCGGGAATCATGGTAAGGAATTCGGTCTTACTTATTGATTTTGTCAATCTGCGAACGCAGGAAGGGGTTCCTTTAAAACAAGCGGTAATTGAAGCTGGAGCAGTTAGGACAACGCCCATTCTACTGACGGCCGGGACGGTGGTCATTGGGGCCTTTGTGATTTTGTTCGACCCCATATTCCAAGGCCTGGCGATTTCTTTGATGGGAGGTACCATTGCCTCTACCGTGCTGACCTTGTTGGTGGTGCCCCTGGTCTACTATATGATGGAACGTAAAAATGAAACAAAATGAAAAATAGGATTGTAAGGGCCGTAGCAGGGAGCTTTGTGCTCATCAGCTTGCTATTGGCGGTGTATGGGAATATAAATTGGTTATGGTTTACTGCCTTTGCGGGTGCCAATTTGTTGCAGTCATCCATTACCAAATGGTGCTTAATGGAAGATATTTTAGGGAAATTGGGTGTAAAGGACTAGTTTTTTGTCCCATTTGTCAGGTATGGGGCAATGGCCAGGGTCAGGGGATATGTTTCTTAGGGTTATTTGTGCATTTTTGTAAAAAATACGAGTAATGGAAGCAATATACAATCCTTGGCCCTGGTATGTTTCCGGGCCTTTGATCGCATTGACCATGGCAATTTTGATCCTGTTGGGCAAACGGTTTGGCATGTCTTCAAACCTGGAGACATTTTGCGCAATGGGAGGCGCCGGGAAATTTGTGGATTATTTTAAGGTGGATACGCGGCCCCGTAGGTGGAATCTGATGGTGGTCCTAGGGACGTTCATTGGAGGTTTCATCGGGGCCAATGTACTGTCCCCACGGGATGATGTGGCCATAAACAAGAAAAGCGTAGAGACTTTGAAAGCATTCGGTTTTGATAGTGCCGGGGAAGCCTATTTACCTACGGAGCTGTTCTCGGCCCAATCCCTATCGGACCCCAAAATTTGGGCCATTTTACTTGTTGGGGGCTTTCTGGTAGGTTTTGGCGCCCGATACGCGGGCGGTTGTACATCCGGTCATGCCATTTCTGGATTAAGCAATCTACAGGTTCCCTCGTTGATTGCCGTCATTGGTTTTTTTGTAGGTGGACTGGTCATGGTCCATATGATATTCCCTTTAATTTTTTAGATCTATGCGAAGTATTAGCTATGTGTTGGTCGGCGTTTTTTTTGGAATAGTGCTGTTTAAATCAGAGGCAGCCTCTTGGTTTCGGATATATGAGATGTTTCAGTTTGATAGTTTTCATATGTACGGTATTATGGGTTCTGCCCTGGTATTGGGGATGTTGTTCACCCAATGGGTCAAAAAATCGGGGACAAAATCGTTTTTTGGCGAAAAAATCAGCATTGTGCCCAAGGAAAAAGGGTATATCCACTATGCCATTGGAGGTATTCTTTTTGGTCTGGGCTGGGCATTGGCCGGAGCTTGTCCTGGACCCATGTACGTATTGGTGGGAGCGGGGTACTGGCCCATCCTTATTGTATTGCTAAGTGCGGTGTTTGGGGCCTTTTGCTATGGCCTGTTGCGGAGGAAATTACCGCATTGACCAATTCTGTTGTAGTTTTACAGCAGTAAAAGGCGTACGTTATTAAGAATTCCTACTCCATTTGTATCATTGAGGATGATATGGTTTCCCAGTTTGCCTCACGTTATTGCTTGGAACAATTTGCCAGGGAGACCTTTGTTATTTCCACCTTTGATTCCGCAGAAGCGGCTTTGGATGCTTTTGGAAAAAACATAACGGAAGGAGTTCTGCTACCAAAACTTATTTTTCTGGATTTGGGTTTGGATGAAATGGATGGTTGGGGATTCATTGAGGCATTACAAGAGTTAGTGGGTGCCCGTACCATGCCGGAAATCTATATTCTATCTGCATTTGGCAAGGCCAAAGACCGTGAATTGGCCCAAAAACACCCTAATGTATTGGGCTATATCGATAAACCTTTGACCCGTAATCGACTGGAAAAGATTTTTGAAACGGGTCAAGTCTAATTTTGCTAAAGCTTTAATGTTTAAGAGTTTAGGGTTTATTTGGCCTTATGAATGTATTTCTTTGAACACCATTGTTAAACTCCTCATAAAAGCGGATGTTGGTCTCTGCTCCATTTTAAAAATCCAAAAATGTTTAAGATATTTACAATATTATTAAACAAAATAGAAATGGATTTACTGGTGAAAGCAGACGAATTTGAAAAGATGAAGATGAGTCATATGTCTACCAGCGATAGGGTAAAAGCGTCAAGGCATGCCAAAGAATTGGTTTTGGCCATCAATGAAATTTATAAAAAGACCAAAGATTCCAAACTAATGGATGCCATGAAGCGCATCACCGAGAAAAAGAAAAAGATAGACAAGCGGTTAAAAGGAAGGCTTACCGTCTAAATGTTAGGGTGCCGCTAGGCCAATGGATTTTGGGAACTAAATTGCTATGAATAACGTTTTCGGTTATACATTGTGTTTCTATTGGTTGAACTACACATGCGGCATCCTTCTCATTGCGCCTAAGATTATCGGGATGGGATAGCTTTACTCCACCACTTTCTCCCAAACGAGTTCCGAGGAAAGTCGAAAGCTGGAAATAAAGTCAAAAGAGCACTCATTGGGCTTCAAAATGGACAAAAACTGAGAACCTCCCTTTCCTTTGTACAAATAATAGGTCTTGCCCACAATAGGCTTAAAATTATACTCTGCGCTATAGACCAATTGATTGTATTCATAGCGCTCCTGCAGGGCGAGGTACTTATTCCGCAACTCCTCAAATTCAGCTGCAATGGAATCATTTACCGATTTAATGCCCCTGGTTTTCCAGGGGCCAAGATTTTCAATCTTAATTGCCGGGGCTCCAAGGTTTGTACCATATTCCTTTAAACGTGCGTCGTAAGAATTGGTTTCCGTGTTGAATACGATGTTATCCGGTTTTTTGGCCATTTTAAAATACTTGATGATGGCAAAACTAAATGAAGTTTTTGGTAATCCTTTTACTTAAGGGTGATGTTGTCGAATAATAATGCGCGATAAGGTTGCCCGAAGGACCGACCAAATATTTCTGAAAATTCCACCGTACGGTACTATTTGATTTTCCGTTGAATTGCCTTTGGGTCAACCATTGGTACAATTCGTGTTGATGTACTCCCTTTACATTGACCTTTTCGGTCAAAACAAAAGTAACCCCATAGTTGAGTTCGCAAAAGGCCTTTATTTCGGATGCTGCACCTGGTTCCTGGGATGCAAATTGATTGCACGGCACACCTATGACCATTAACCTGTCCTTGTATTGGCTGAATAGCTTTTCCAAATCTTTGTACTGCGGGGTGAACCCACACTTACTGGCAACATTGACAATCAATAGGAATTTGCCTTTGTATTTTGAAAAATCCAGATCACTGCCATCCAAGCATTTCATTTGAATGGAATACATTGATTTTTCAGGCCCATTGACTTCACCTTGCCTATTTCTGAACGCTTTATTGCTTAAGGAATCCAGTAGTTTCAAAACAAATTAGTTATTGATGTAATTGTAGAGTTCCTGGATCTTTTCAGGACGATTGAATTGACCCCCGTAAAAAGAGGTTACCGTAGCTGAAGTATCGTCTTTTATTCCTCTGGAAGAAACACATAAATGTTTGGCATCAATGATAACAGCAACATCCTCTGTGTTCAGGATGGTTTGAAGTTCAACGGCAATTTGATTGGTCAATCGTTCCTGTACTTGGGGCCTTTTGGCAAAATATTGCACAATGCGGTTCAGCTTTGAAAGGCCTATGACCTTTCCGGAAGAAATATAGGCAACATGGGCTTTTCCAATTATGGGAACAAAATGGTGTTCGCAATTGGAATAAAATGTAATATCCTTTTCGACCAGCATTTGATTGTAATGGTACTTGTTTTCGAAGAGGGCCACTTTTGGCTTGTTATCAGGATTTAGGCCGGAGAATATTTCATCGATAAACATCTTGGCCACCCGTTTTGGGGTACCCTTTAAGGAATCATCACTAAGATCAAGGCCCATTACGTCCATTATTTCCCCGAATAAGATGGCGATCATTTCCTTTTTCTTCGTGTCCGATAGGTCAAACGCGCCCTTTTTCATAGGAGTTTCAATGCCTGTATATAAATGGTCGTCCCCAATTTCTTCATGGGTCAATTGTTCCAGTATGGCAGTGGAGTTCAAAACTTCATTAAGAACTACTTCTTGGGTTTTAATTTTCATAGGTTTATTTTGAAATTGTATTTGGGCTTGGACAAGCTTCGCCCTTATGATTTTGGTAAATCTATTTAATATGTTTAATAAATTCTGTTAAAGTTTAAACAAAATTACCAAATCAATTTTTGAGCGGGTTTGCAACCCTTATTTTCGCCTTACACATTCGTTTAGCCATGGGAATGGAGAAATCAGATTATAAAATCCATATTGTTGGTGCTGGGGTGAGTGGTCT
Source organism: Muricauda sp. SCSIO 64092 (assembly GCF_023016285.1). Taxonomy (GTDB): domain Bacteria; phylum Bacteroidota; class Bacteroidia; order Flavobacteriales; family Flavobacteriaceae; genus Croceivirga. The sequence goes on along the minus strand of NZ_CP095413.1, from coordinate 1,918,810 downwards.
CATTGCCGCCTTGGTCCTGGAAGGGAAAGGCTATAGCCCCATAATTATGGAAGCAACGAATCGTATAGGGGGGCGGGTAAAAACCGATGTTGTGGATGGAGTTCCCTTGGATCATGGGTTCCAGGTTATGCTAACGGCCTATCCCATGGTCAATACCTATCTTGATTTAAAAGCGCTGGAGCTATGTTATTTTCAATCTGGGGCAACCATTTATACCAAAGATGGTGTAACTAAAATTGGGGACCCCCGGCGCAATCCGTCCCTATTGTTTCCAACCCTATGGAGTTCCATAGCTACCTTTGGAGACAAAATCAAAATTTTTAGGCTACAGCAAGAACTCAAAAGGAAATCCACTGCCCAGATTTTTGAAACCCCTGAGCAAAGTACGTTGTCCTATCTTAAAGGACGAGGATTTAGTGAAACTGTTATACAACAATTTTTTGTTCCTTTTTTCAGTGGTATTTTTTTGGAAAACGATCTTCAAACATCAAGCCGGATGTTTGAGTTTGTCTACAAAATGTTCGGTGAGGGTTTGGCAGCGATTCCCCGCCAAGGTATTGGAGCTATCCCAGAACAGCTCAGATCTAAGCTGAAAAGGACCAGGTTTCTATTGGATACCGAAGTTTTTGAAGTAAAGGACGACCACATTCTTTTGAAGGATGGAACCAAACTGGACACTCACTTTACCATTATTGCCACGGATGCCAGTATCATGGTTTCCAATTTACGGAAACAGGAGGTGCAATGGAAGCGTTGTGATACGCTCTATTTTGAAGTTCCCAGAATGAAGTCCAGGGCAAAATTGATTGGATTGGTGGCAGATGGGGATGCCCTTATCAACACTATAGTATCGCTGTCCAACCTATTTGAGTTATCCAACAAAAAGGATATACTTTCGGTTACCGTGGTAAAGCAACATCCCTGGTCTGTGGAAGAACTTGGCGCAAAGGTTTCGGAAGAACTCAGAAAGATTTTGGGAATTGAAGCCCCCAAATTGTTAAGACACTATGCAATCCCAAAGGCGTTGCCGGAAATTTCAAACCTAAAAAATGATTTGGAACCAGAGGAGACCCGTTTGACCACAAGAATTTTTCTAGCCGGGGATACCTTGCTCAATGGTTCGCTCAATGCCGCCATGAAAGCTGGGGAACAAGCGGCTTACAGCGTTGTAAACCTATTGGAGGACAGCCCAAATTTGGCACAGTTTACCACGGAATACCTTTAAAGTAAAGGGAATGATCCCAGGGGAAATCAATATGGGCATTGTCTGGGAAACATCATTTCGACCAGGCGGGAGGTAAACCTCGATTCAAAAGCTCCGCTTTTCAAATGCGTTGCATTTGTTGCGAACCTACTTCGTAGCCCCGGCAAGCATCATTTCGGCCTGGCTCAATGTGAACTTCGATTCAAAAGCTGCGCTTTTCCGTTCCTGGGAACGGTTGCCACGCCTACTTCGTAGCCCCGGCAAGCATCATTTCGACCTGGCTCAATGTGAACTTCGATTCAAAAGCTGTGCTTTTCCGTTCCTGGGAACGGTTGCCACGCCTACTTCGTAGCCCCGGCAAGAATCATTTCGGCCTGGCTCAATGTGAACTTCGATTCAAAAGCTGCGCTTTTCCGTTCCTGGGAACGGTTGCCACGCCTACTTCGTAGCCCCGGCAAGCATCATTTCGACCTGGCTCAATGTGAACTTCGATTCAAAAGCTGCGCTTTTCCGTTCCTGGGAACGGTTGCCACGCCTACTTCGTAGCCCCGGCAAGCATCATTTCGACCTGGCTCAATGTAAACCTCGATTCAAAAGCTTCGCTTTTCAAATGCGTTGCATTCGTTGCGAACCTACTTCGTAGCCCCGGCAAGAATCATTTCGACCAGGCGGGAGGTAAACCTCGATTCAAAAGCTTCGCTTTTCAAATGCGTTGCATTTGTTGCGAACCTACTTCGTAGCCCCGGCAAGCATCATTTCGACCTGGCTCAATGTGAACTTCGATTCAAAAGCTGTGCTTTTCCGTTCCTGGGAACGGTTGCCACGCCTACTTCGTAGCCCCGGCAAGAATCGAACTTGCATCTAAAGTTTAGGAAACTTCTATTCTATCCATTGAACTACGGGGCCAAAGGGATGCCAAAAATAGTGTTTTTTGATGTATCTAAAAATGTAGTTTTCGGTATTCTTAACTACCTTTAGGGTATGGAAAGGAAAATCAAAAACGTTTTTGTCCAAGGGGCCATAACTCCTGAGTTTATTGCCAATTCCATTGCCAAACATCAATCCAAAACAACCATTGGGGCACATGATATTTTCCTGGGCCAGGTACGAGCCGACAAAATTGAGGGTAAAACGGTAGGTGCGATCGACTATACCGCCTATGAATCCATGGCCAACGAAAAGTTTCATGAGATTCGGGAGGCCACTTTTAAAAGGTTTGAATTGACCTGTATGCATATTTATCACAGTTTGGGAAAGGTGGCCGTTGGGGAAATCTGCTTATTTGTGTTTGTGTCCTCCCCAAATCGGAAGGAAGTGTTTGAAGCACTGCACCATGTGGTAGAGGAAATCAAAAAGGAAGTTCCGGTTTTTGGTAAGGAGTTGTTTGAGGATGATTCCTATCAGTGGAAGGTAAATACCTAATCATGGTCGATATCACTCAAAAACAAAACACCCACAGAACTGCAGTCGCCCAGGCCATTGTAAAACTGGGGTCGCTGGAAACCATTAGGGCCATTGAAGAGAAAAGGGTGCCCAAGGGCGATGTGTTTGCCATGAGTCGGGCAGCAGGCTTTTTAGGCCTGAAAAAGACTCCCGAACTGTTGCCGGACTGTCACCCATTGCCTATAGAATATGCCGGTATTGAGTATGAAATTGACGGACTCAACATTGTGGTCAGGGTCACCGTGAAGACATTTTACAAAACAGGAGTGGAAGTGGAGGCCATGCATGGGGCAAGTGTTGTTGCCCTTAATATGTACGATATGCTCAAACCCATTGACAAGGCCATTGAAATACAGCAGATCAAACTTGTATTAAAAACAGGCGGAAAATCCGATATAAAGAGCGAATAGCGGTTTTTCAAAATGAAGATCAGTGGGATTTTTTCTTAACTTTAAATATAAATCAACCAAAAAAATTGAAGAATCTAAAACGGGTCATCGTCGATTTTAAAAAGCTTACCCCAGAAGTACTAAAGCTTCTTGTTGAGGAATATCCAGATGGTTATGGGGATGACGATATCATTTCGTTCAAGAATGCTGCCGGTGCAAAAGTGGAATGTGTTGAGGTGCTCACCCTGGACACCAAATACCTGATCAAAATCAGTTCAAAGTTGGAACGTACCATGGCCAACTATGATGAGGATAACTATGCCGATTTTGATTCTGATGACCCCGAAGCGGTCATTGATCCCGATATGATGCCCCCCAAGGATGAAGAGGAATAGCACGGGCCCTGGGGTTCTTAAAATCGAATAAGAAAGGCCTTAACCTGGAGGGTTTTCTCCCAGATGAACCCGAATTCACAACCTCAATTCCAAAGTTAAACCCCAATAAATGAGGAAAATAGGCCCTTTCTACAAAATGGAAGTGATCGGATTGTTAAAAAAAGCAAATGCGTAAGCAAAATCGTACAAATGCGTTAATCTTATACTAATCCTTCAATTTTTACGCAACGCTATCGTTCTTAAGTTATCCTAACCATGTAAATGAGAATAGTTGTTTATGAAGGCAGAGAACAAAAATACCAAAGGGTATTTGGAGAGAGCAATCGTTTTTTACCTGATCCTTTTGGCGGTGACGGTTTATTTTTTGATAAAATTGGGCATGAAGATTTTTGAAAATATGTAATACGCGGGTATTACTTTTTCAGGTTTTCCAACATTTCCGATGTAATTCGATTGAGGTCAAACGTAGGTTTCCATCCCCAGTCCTCCCTTGCCATGGAGTCATCAATGGATGATGGCCACGAGTCAGCAATTTGCTGTCTGAAATCCGGTTCATAATTGATTTCAAAATCGGGAATATGGTTTTTAATACTTTGTGCTATTTCGAATGGTGTAAAACTAATGGCACCCAAGTTATAAGAAGAGCGTACCGTAAGATCATCGGCTTTGGCATCCATTAAGGAGATGGTGGCGCGGATGGCATCGTCCATATACATCATGGGCAGTTTGGTCCCTTCGGACAAAAAGCAGCTATAGGCTTTTTCTTCCAATGCTCTATGGTAGATTTCCACGGCATAATCCGTAGTGCCCCCACCAGGTGAGGTCTTCCAACTAATAAGTCCCGGATAACGAAGGCTTCGTACGTCCACCCCAAACTTTTTATGGTAGTATTCGCACCACCGTTCACCAGATTGCTTGCTAATTCCGTAAACCGTGCTCGGTTCCATTAAGGTATGCTGTGGCGTGTGTTCCTTAGGGGTGTTGGGTCCAAAAACCGCAATACTGGAAGGCCAGAATATCTTATCTATTTTCTTGTCCTTTCCCAGGTTCAGGACATTGAACAATGAGTTCATGTTCAAGTTCCAGGCCCTCATGGGAAACTTTTCCGCCGTAGCGCTGAGCATGGCGGCCATAAGATATACTTCCTGGATTTCATAGTGCATGACCACATCTTCAATGGCCTCGTAATTGGTGGCGTCCAAAAGCTCAAATGGACCTGATTCCATTAAGGTGCCACTCCCTTCCCGAATATCACTGGCCACAACCACATCATTACCATATTTTTGTCTTAGTACCATGGTAAGCTCCGTACCGATCTGTCCGCAGGCACCCAGGATTAAAATAGATTTGTCCATTCCAATTTGTCATTAAATCATTGTGAAAGTAAAGATAGCTTTTCCCAAGAATTTGTACTTTGGCAATATGGGGAAACACATTGTTTGGCTATGGATATGCGTAACTTTTTTTGCTTGCAGAAACCAAAAAGAAGGGGAAGTTGCCACGGTTGAAGCACCGGAATCATTTTCGTTTCAAAATCTGCCCCAAGACGCCACGCTTGATGAAGAAGTGGCCGCTTTGGTGGCCGACTGGCAGGAATTTAAGGCAATGGAAACCAGCTATGCCATCTTAAAACGTGCAACCAATACCGAAGACCTTATGTTGGCCATAGACGATTTGATCGAAAGGGAAAAGACCCTGGCCGAAGCCGGTTATCCGGAATTGTTTGATAAGCTTCAAATAAAAAGCAGACAGCAGGTGTTCCGTACCTTTCTCTATAAGGTGAAGGGAAATCTCAAAGATAGAAGGGATGTGTACAAATCCATGGAAGAGATGATGTTGGCCTATAATGCCTACAAAAACCAATTCAACAATATTATAAGCAATACCCTTGATCCGAAATTGATATTGAATGAGGAATAATGTAATCCTGGCCTATCTTTTGTCTGTTGGATTCCTGCTTTCGGCCCAGGAAAGTGAGAAAGCGACCATTGGCGGTGTTTTGGACAACTGGCACCTTGCCGCTTCAAATGCCGACTTTGAAGGATATTTTTCCCTCATGACGGATGATGGTGTGTTTTTGGGAACGGATGCCATGGAAAACTGGCAAAATCAGGAATTCAAGGATTTTTCCAAACCGTATTTCGACCGGGGCAAAGCATGGGGTTTTACCGCCGTGGAACGCAATATATACCTGGATGATAACGGGCAATTCGCTTGGTTCGATGAATTGCTGGACACCCAAATGAAGCTTTGCAGGGGATCTGGAGTGTTGAAAAAGGTGAATGGCAACTGGAAAATTGCCCATTATGTACTTTCCATAGCCGTACCCAATGAAAATGTTAAGGCATTGGTACAACTAAAAAAGCAGAAGGACAGCCTTCTGCTTATTGATTTAAAAAGGAAATCCGTTTCAAAAGGAAATTAATTTCCGGTATCCCCTTCGGTTTTACGCTTTTCCAACGCCTGTTTGCTTAAACTGGCCAGGTTAAAATTGGAATCCAAATCCAATGCCTTGTCCATAAAGGCAATGGCTTCATCAACCTTGCTTTTGTCCCCATTGAAGATTACCAGTCCCTTTAAGTGATAAAATGCAGCCTTTAAAGGTACTTCATAGGGTTGCTGGCGCTCATAAAAGGCGTGCTTCATGTTCAAGGTAGAATTTGCAATACCATATTCAATGTCTTTCGAGGCACTTTCCATTTCACCGATTTGGATTTTTAAATCGGCCAATTCATAAGCGATGTAAGGGTCAGCTTTCCTGTCATAGAGCACCTGAAATTGTTCTATGGCCCTTTTGGGTTGATTTAAAGCTTTTAAGGATACGGCCTTTACTTGTACGGCCAAATTGGAATCCGATTCATTTTTTTCAATCCCAATGGTGTTCAAGGCCTGCAAATGCTGGTTGCCGTTCATATACACATAAGCCAGGGTATCCTTTCTTTCCTGGGATGGGGCTATGACGTTTAAATGGGTCAGGGCGTTGATGACCCCATTGACATCGCCCTGCTTTCTCATCTCCAGGTAATACTTTTCAAAATGGCCCTTTAAATTGGCATTACTTTGTGAAAAAAGGGATACCGAGGCCAATAACACGGTGATAAAAAACAATTTTTTCATCCTTTTAATGCTTTAGTGCGGCAAAACTAAAAAAATAAACCAAAGCAGGCTGTTAAAGATTTGGAAAGTACCCAAACAAAAAAAGATGCCCAAAGCATCTTTTTCAGTAGCGATTTTTGGTTTTAAGGTCAAACGGCAAGATGCACCGTCTCTTTGCTCGATAAATCCTTCATTAGCTTAGCATAAAAAGCAATGCTCTTGGCATCCCCTTCCAGGCACGATTTTAAAAAATCCCGAAGATTTTTGAAAAAAAGGTTCGTGGGTAAGACCACAAGGTCCATGTTTACCGTTTTGGGATCATAACCACTTTCATCCATGACCACATTCATCTTTACCCTACTGCGATGGTAATCAATGTTAACATCCACGGCATTGTAGTGCTTTTTAATAATGGCTTCATGAAACGACTTGTTTTTTGGGGTCATTTCCCTTTTTGAACTACTGCGAGCGATCAGACTTTCCATTTCCATCAAAATCCTCGATTTTACATTAAAAGTTTCCATAACTATACATTTTTGATGTGTTGTAAAACTATGCATTTCGTCGTTAAGCCTTTTAAATCAATACTTTAATTAACAGCAACACAGGGCTTTTGTTGTGAAACACTTTTTAGTTGTGGTGTATCAAGAAGAAATGGATGTGGTCAGAAGGTGCTTTTTAACATAAAAATTTCTAAAAATCACCTTCTTCTTATTGGCTTTTGCAGTGCCCTGTGTGTAGTTGGGGGGTGGGACCCCCCTTTTTTTGGCCTCTACGGTATAATATTCCGCTTTGGTTGGGTGATAAGGATAGACCCCATTAAACAGCTGGTTCCAGTATCCATTTTTTAGGATCGTTCGTATCATATGGATACAATCGTTTTTATGGATTAAGTTGATGAGTTCCCCTCCGTTGGTTAGGGTTCTCCCGGAAAGCTGGGTTATGGGATGCCGGTCTTCCCCAATAAGGCCCCCAAATCGAATGATAGTGGTTGAAAACTGAGTTTCGTTGAAAAACAATCGTTCGGATTTTAAAAGCTGTTTTCCGGACTTTGTCACAGGTTGTGGAACGGTATCTTCCGTTATTTCACCTTCCACGTCACCATATACCGAAGTACTGCTCACAAAAAGGATATGGTGTATTGGGAAACCTTTGATGTTTTCCAAGAGTAGCTGCATTTTGGCTATGTAATCACTTGAGGGATCCTTACGCAAATTGGGAGGTACGTTAATGACCAAAACATCCAGATCGGTCAGGAATTCCCCTATCTTTCCATCCACTGAGCCTTCATTAAGGTGGATAGGGTAAGCCAAGATGCCCTTTTGGTTCAAGGAATCCAATTTGTCCGTAGATGTCGTGGAACCTTTTACCTGATAGCCGTCTTTTAAGAGGCTTACGCCTAAAGAAGTGCCCAGCCAACCACAGCCAAGTATTCCGATGGTCTTATTCAAACTTCATTTTTTTGATGACCAAAATAGCATCATTCAGGACAAAAGGCATGGGAATACTGCTTTTGGGGCGTTCGGGAACAGTGAACAAAGGGTTGATCAATAAATCATTTGAAGCCTCATAAAAGGAAAGTTCAAGTGTTTTGTCCTTTGCCATGGTCAAATCAATTTCCGTATAGGCGTTATTACTGATAAAATGCGTGATCAGTTTGCCATTTCTACGATTTTGTAAGTAATATTCGGAAAGGGAAACTCCGTTCACGGCACAATTATGGATTGCAATGTCATTGGTAAATACTTCCAATCGATTGACCGCACGCTTTGGTGTAACGCATACCGTCAATTGTCTTTTATCCGCAACCACGGTATCCTTGGTAACCAAAATTTCCGGTAGTACAATATTCTTTTTTTGTGCTGGGGCCGTATGCTTAAAACGGGTATTGTATTTGCTGCTCAGTGTATTCAGGCCTTTTGTCTGTCGGTCTTCTTCCCCGGTTTTTAGGAACTGGGCATTCCAATCGATCAATACCTCGTCATAGGAAGCCCATTGGGCTTCATCAGTATCGGCATGGTATACGTAGAGTAAGCTGCTTGGTTTTGGATGTTCCTCGGAAAAGGAAGCATTTAAATGTGCCCTAATCCCATAAACGGCAAACAGTAATAGCGCCAGTATGCCCAGGGTCGTATGCTTTTTTATCCTACCAAGAAGGGGAAGCGTTAAAAAGAACAGCAAAGAGGTCAAAACAGTGGCGGCAACCATCATTTTGAGGCCCAGACCAACGGGAAACATTTGGATAAAGGGGGAATGCATAAAAACAGCGGGCAGGCAAAGGAACAATAGCAATAGCGGATTGGGTTTTTCTTGGTTGATGAATACCAATAATGCCGCCAGTAAACCAAAGACCGGAACAATGAAAAAACTGGCCCCTTTTAGGTACACTGCAACCAATCCACATATCAAAAGCCAGATGACTATTGGAGCGACCAGTAAATTGGCCAATTTTATTTTTTTGAACTTTTTGTACACAAAAAAGCATACGGCTATGGCGAATAGGCTCATTTCCATGATGTATAGATGGCCGTTATAGGTAAAGCCATGTAAAATGTCCCTGTACCATGGATACCACCATTTTAAAATGGGCCAGGTGTAATATCCTGCCAATCCGTTGATGACCAGGATGAGCACTACCGGTAAAAATCCAATAAGGATGCTTTTTACTTCCAGTTCCCCTTTTCTAAACCCGAGTATCAGTAGCAGAACAAATAAAATACAGGCCAAGCCAAACATGGGCCATATCCACTCGAAGGGATAGGAGATAAATTTAAAAACAGGGATATTGAAATATACGAGATCACTAAGGCTTTTAAGGTCCGTTAAATCCGTACCGGCAAAGTGTTCCATTAAGGGCATTAAGTAACTGGCTTGATGGATCAATGAGTTGTGATCCAATCTTTCGTGAATATCCAGTGCAGTATGGTAGTCATAGTGATCATCGATAAAGGCGAAATTGAACCCCTCAATATCCCCATCCTCTCGAAATACCGTTAGGTCCGTGTCATTGGGAAGCATTTTGTAGATGCTATAGGCCAAAGAGTTTGCTACCGGATACTTTGGATTGGCCGCCGTAAATTCTTTGATCAGTTTACTATTGCCCCTATTGGTTTCAATAAGCATATAACTGGGGCCACCACTTCCGCGGGCTTCAAAATTCAGTACAAGCCCTACATTTTTTGCCCAAGGATGTTGGTGTACAAAAAGTTCCGCCCCATTAAGTCCCAATTCCTCCGCATCGCTTATCAGGATAATGATATCATTCTTTGGGACCTTTCCATTCGCCAACAAGGCCCGTACCCCTTCCAAAATGGTAGCGACTCCACTTGCCGCGTCACTTGCACCGTAGGAAGAATGGGGGGCGCTATCATAGTGGGAGAGCAATAGAAGCGCTTTTCCTTTGGAAGTTCCTCTTATCTTGGCAATAATGTTGGTGGCCTTGCAGAGATTGCCCCCATCCCCGGCGATAAATCCTTCTTGGGTGCTCACCTGCAACCCCATTCTTTTAAGCTCGGAGACCACATAGTTCATGGCATTGGTATGCCCCGGAAACCCAACGGCATGCTGTGTAAGGGAGAGCGTTTTAACGTGTTTCAATGCATTGTCCAATTGAAAGTCCCATTGCTCCAAATCCGTATCGGCCATCGCATGGGGCATAAGGGAACGATAACTCCAATAAACGGCAAAAAGGAGGAGAAAAAAGGCAACGATCTTTGAAAAGTTCATGTTGGTCTTGGTTACGTATTAAAAATAGGAAATATTAACAGCTTCTCAGGTTTCGGCACTAAAATTTAGATTCTTCGCAATAAAATCACTAACTTTAATAGTTAACCAATAAAATACGCTAACATGGGAATCAAGAGTTTTCAAGGGGCGCGGGCTAAAGTGGATAGTAAAAAGGATTCCGGGGGACCTATTTTGGTTTCCGACTATATGACCAGAAAATTAGTGACTTTTTCTCCAAAGCAATCCGTTCTGGAAGTCATGGAGGCCTTTGCCAAGTATAAAATTTCCGGAGGTCCGGTCATGGACGATAGCGGGTTTCTTGTCGGGATTATTTCCGAAGCGGACTGCATGAAGCAAATCTCTGAAAGCAGGTACTTTAATCAACCTATTTTGGACAAGAGTGTTGAACGTTTTATGACCAAGAATGTGGAGACCATTCCCCACGATATGAGCATATTTGATGCTGCCGGCGTTTTTGACAGGCATAACCGAAGGCGGTTGCCCGTAATGAAGGATGGGATACTGGTAGGCCAGATCAGTAGAAAGGACATTGTTGTTGCCGCATTGAAGTTAAGTGGGGCCAATTGGAAATGATTTTTTATAATCGCTAGCTGGATAAGGAATCGTATTAATGAATCTCTTAGGCAATACTTTATTCTCAGTTGTGTGACTTCTAAAGTTAGAAACCTAATCTTATGGCGGATGGGAGTTTATCTCAATTCAAAGCTACATTAGCTCGAAAAAAAGTACGAAAAGACAAAAATCAAGGAAAATTTAACCGCAAAAAATTAGGTTTTAAATCTGCGGATACAAATTATAAGTTTGACTTCCCAGATTTATCTGAATCTGAATTGGAAGAAGTGAAGACAAGTATAAGAGAAAAGCTAAAATCTGAAAAAAGGATTGAAACGATTGTACTTATACTATTTTTTTTGGTAGGTTTTTTAATACTTGTTTACATCAATTAACCATCTTAACTACTAACGGGTTGGTTACTCTCTTTTTACAATCATATAAAAATCATTGTCCAAAGGAAGATACCCCAGATCATAGACAAAGAAATACGTAGTGCCCTTCTTTGTGGTATACAGATTGGTAAGGTACTCAAAATCGAATCCCTTATCCAATAAACGGGTTTTGGTGGTCCGCGTTTTTCCATCTTTGAGTTCAAAACTGTCCAATATCCGGTAGTTTTTTCGCAGTCTGTTGTTGATATTGCGAACCAAGTTTTTACTATCCTTATTGAGCTTGTTATTGTAGGCATTGCGACAGTAGTCCGAACAGAACTTTTTATCTGCCCTTCCCCGGATTTCGATACCACACTCGATGCATTTTTTCATGTGCTACTGCCTGTTGTAATTAAAAACCATCTCGGTGGTTGTGCCATCATCATTGCCTATTAGACCATAAATGGCAATTTTTTGGGGACTGATGTTTTCAAAGGTGAATCCATCAAAATAGACCCGATTGCCTTCAGCTTTTATGAACTTGAATTGTTGCACTTCATCTCTGGCTTCCCAGCCATGTAGATTGGCATCAAAGTGTTTTAGCTCAAAAACAAGGCTATTGCCCACTTCACGAATATGGCCTATTTCGTAAAAGTTTACCTTGTCATCAATAAGGTGTCTAAAAACAAACATCATACTCCCGCCAATATCCGGACTCCATATTTCCTCTGTGACACCCCCAAATGCGGTACCGGTCCAATGTCCTTCCATAAATTCCACAAGCGTAATAGTGGCGTCGGGCGAAGTATCCCCTTGTTCCATTTGCAGTGTGTTTTGCGCAAGTAACACATGCAATGGCGCCAATAGAAAGGGAACAAGGTGTCTCATAGTGGTTTATTGGAGGTTAGTTGACTACAATATCGTATTTTTTCAGGAGACCAATGAGTCCCTCTTGGCTGAACCTTGCTTTTTTGACGGTGTTTTTGTTAGGGTCAATGGTATAATTGAATGCCAAAACAAAGTTTGCCCTTTCCAGATGGGTTCCTTCAAAAACGGCGTCCTTAAAATCGCATTCGGCAAAATTGCACTTTGATAGTATGCTTGCCGTAAAATCTACCTTGTGCATTCGGCAATCCAGGAAATGGGTCCCCGAAATATCCATTTCATAAAAGGAGGCCAAGGTGAGATTACATCCCTTGAACCCAAAATCCAATAGTAAAGGGTCACAGGTTTCAAAATGTACGCCCACCAATTTGCATCCTTCAAACCTTACGCCATTGAATTGGGTATGTGCCACGTTGGTATTGGTCAAATCACAGTTTACAAACTGGCACTCCACAAAATTCTGGTTGTCCAAAAGACCCTCTTGGAACTGGCAGTTTTCAAAAACACAGTTTTCATAGTCCCCCTTGGGAAGGCGTTTTTCCCTAAGGTCTTTTGTAACGTATTTCCGGTCGGCAAAAAAAGCCCTCATTCATCTCCGCTCATAAGTATGGCAGGGAGGTTCAATGATTTGAACAATTCATTATACTCCCGCATCTCCGTCCCAACAATACTGTTTTTTTCGTTTTTATACGTGTCCCATGCCGCCAATAAATCCCGTAACCGTTCTTTGGCCCCCAGGGTTACCTGGGGTTCGGGAACATCAACAAAACCCTTTAAATGCATAAAATCTGCATTGAGCTGATTGTGGAAATTGATGACATCCTGAAAGGTTTTCTGTTTGGGTTGAATTAAATGTTCCTCCCAGGTGGTAATGCGTTTTAGCAAACTATCACCTTTGGTTATAAGTGTTTCCGCCGCAGTATTGTTTTTCAACAGTTTCTTGTACGACTTCAATTGGCTTTTGGCCGAACGCATTTGATTGACCGCTTTATGCATTGCCCGTAGCGTATTTTCAATCTGATCAAGGACCGCTTGCTGGTCCGCATACTCCGTTGCCGAAGCCTCAATTTTAGGATTTGCCAAAACCGTTGCCGTGGTCGCCACCGTTTCCCCTTCCAAACTTAGTTTTAGGGTATAAGTGCCGGGGGCAACCCTGGAACCCTGGTAGTTCCCGAACACAAATACCTTGTTGATGGCCGGAATGGCCTCCTTCCTAAAATCCCAGGTAAACCGATTGTATCCCTTTTTACTGGGGAGTACCTGTGGTTTGGGTGGCCCACCGGGCCAAGATTTGAAATCCTTTGGTTTTTGATTGGTATAGGTACGGATGACCTTCCCTTCTTGAAGTACTTCGAGTTTTAGAGGAATTGAATCCAGTTTTTTGGGCAGGTAATAATCAATGGCAACCCCTGATTTTGGATTTTGTCCCAATCCTGGGACCGGTTTGTCCGGACTGCCACCAAAAATGCGATAGCTGGGTTTGGGCTGTGCCACTTTCAGCTTTTCGGCAGTATCAAAACTGTTTTGGATCGCTCCCAGATCATCCAAGATCCAAAAGGAACGTCCTGCGGTGGCAACGACCATGTCGTTGTCCTGTATGGCAATGTCATTGATGGGAACAACGGGAAGGTTTAATTGAAACCTTTGCCAGTTTTGTCCATCATCCATTGAAATATAAAGCCCGGTTTCCGTTCCAGCATAGAGCAATCCCTTTTTCTTTGGGTCCTCCCTGACCACACGTACAAAGGTGTGCTTATCCGTTAGGCCATCCACGATTTTTGTCCATGTCTGTCCATAGTCCGTTGTTTTAAAAATATAGGGCTTTAAATCCATGGATTTATACCGCATTATGGCGGTGTAGGCCGTAGCGGGATCATGGGAGGATATTTCAATGCTATTGATAATTCCGTCCCCAATATTTGGCGGGGTAATATTTGTCCAGTTGGCGCCTCCGTCCCGGGTAATATGCATCAAACCATCGTCGCTGCCGGTATAGAGCACCCCTTTTTCATGTGGGGATTCCACCAAGTACATTAAGGTATTATAGTTTTCACCACCAGCGGCCTCATTGGTATAGGGTCCACCACCCGGACCCTGTTTTTCCTTTTGGTTACGGGTCAGGTCCGGACTTATTGCCTCCCAAGCATGACCTCCATCCTCGGTTTTGAATACCACATTGCCTGCATGGTAAATCGTGTTCCGATCATGGGGGGAACTTATAATGGGTGCATTCCAATTGTATCGGTATTTGAAGTCCTTGGGAACCTTCCCCAAGCCCAATTCTGGATAGGCCTTAATTGGTTTTCCCTCCCGGGAGGCCTTTATCCATTTTTCAATGATACCTTGATAACAACCCCCGTAAACCACTTCGGGGTTATCAGGGTCAAATGCCAAATAGGCACTTTCACAGCCGGCCACGGAATACCAGTCCTTCCAGTCAATTCCCGCATCATTGGTGCGACTGGCAATGGCAATGGCCGAATTGTCCTGTTGGCCACCATATACGTTATAGGGTACCAGGTTATCGGTAATGACCCGATAGAATTGGGAAGTGGCCTGATTTTGCTGGGTACTCCAACTTTTTCCACCATTGTTGGAAACGTTTGCTCCCCCGTCATTGGAATTCACCATTTTGGTATTGTCATGGGGATGTATCCATAAATGGTGGTTGTCCCCATGGGGCGTTGGTAGGGGCGTAAAGGTTTTGCCCCCATCAATGGATTTGGTCACAGGGGCATTTAGTACGTATACCACATTTTCGTCCTGTGGATCGGCAAAAATCTCCATATAGTACCAGGAACGGGCAATATTGATACGGTCCTTATTGACCTGTTTCCATTTTTTACCGGCATCGTCGCTTCGGTATACCCCGCCTTTGGTGCCTTCTGCCTCAATTACGGCGAATACGAGTTCTGGATTGGCCCTTGAGACCGAAATTCCAGCCTTGCCAAACTCTTTCGGGAGGCCTTCCTTAAGCTGTTTCCATGTGGTTCCCCCGTCGGTGGATTTGTAGATTCCCGAGGAAGGCCCACCGGATTCCATTTTCCAAGGATAACGCCGGTGCTGCCACATGGCGGCATAAAGATGCAATGGGTTGTTCATATCTATGGATAGGGAAGAGGCTCCGGTATTTTCATCTACAAAAAGGACCCGCTCCCAGGTTGCTCCCCCATTAAGTGAACGATAGACCCCACGTTGCTGGGATGGACCATATTGTGCGCCCTGTGCGGCAACAAATAGGATGTCCGGATTGGTGGGATGGATGATCACATCGGAGATGTGTCGGGTTTCATCCAAACCAATGTGTTTCCATGTTTTTCCCGCATCAGTGGATTTATAGACCCCATCCCCCATTGAGGTCATTACGCCCCGGGCAGCGTGTTCGCCCATTCCCACCACAACAGTATTGGGATTGCTTTCCGAAACTGCCATGGCACCGACCGTCCCTGTTTTTAACTGGCCATCCGAAATATTTTTCCAAGTAATGCCATCGTCCACGGTTTTCCAAATTCCACCTCCGGTGGTACCCATATAATAGGTCATGGGCTGTCCAACAACACCAGACGATGCCACACTCCTTCCCCCCCTAAAAGGACCAATATTGCGCCATTTAAGACCAGTGTACATGGAATCGTTCAAAACAATGGTCGGGACGGTTGCCTTTCTTTTCCTTTTTTGGGCACTCAGCAAAAAAGGCATGACGAAAAGGACAACAAAGAACAGTTTTAGGAATTTCATAGGGTTGGATTTTAATGGAGTAAGATACAAAAGAGCGATTACAATTGTAAAATAATGTTAAAGTCTATTTTTTATTTGGAACGTTCGTTCCGTTATTAATATGTTTGTATTGGAACAATCGTTCTAAAATAGAATTAAGAATTAAAAAAATCATATCAAATGAAAAAATTGGAAAACAAAGTGGCCATTATCACCGGAGCGACCAGTGGAATGGGATTGCAAACGGCCAAGCGCTTTTTGGAAGAAGGTGCAAAAGTAGTGTTGACCGGAAGGAGTCAGGAGAAATTGGATGCCCTGAAATCCGAACTATCCGGGGAGTATCTTTTGGTGAAGGCCGAAGCCTCGAGCATAACGGACAGTGAAGCTTTGATAACCCAAACGGTGGAAACCTTTGGTAAAATAGATGTCCTCTTTCTAAATGCCGGAATATTTAGATTGGAGACCATTGATGGGTTGACCCCTGATATTTTTGATGAGGTCCATAATATCAATGTACGGGGTCCGCTATTTACCGTAAAGGCGGCCAATGCACACTTAAATGAGGGGGCCAGTATCATTTTCAATACCTCTGTGGTGAATATCAAAGGCTTTGCCGGTATGGGGGCCTACGCCTCAAGTAAGGCAGCATTGCGCTCGCTTACGAGGACATTGGCGGCAGAATTTGGTCCAAAGGGGATTCGGGTCAATGCCATAGCGCCGGGACCAATCGATACCCCCATTTACGGTAAGCACAATGTGCCCCAGGAGAATATCGATGCCATGGCAGCCAACTTCCCTTCCCTGGTGAGTTTGGGGAGATTCGGTCATTCCGATGAAGTGGCGACCACCGCGTTGTTTCTGGCCTCATCGGATAGCAGCTATATCACCGGAGCCGAGATTCCAGTGGATGGTGGCTTTGCACAGGTGTAGTTTTTTTGGATAAATTTGGAACATAGTCCAATATGCCACGTACAAAACAATTTAATGAGAAAGAAGTATTGAACAAGGCCATGGAACTCTTTTGGGAAAAAGGGTTCCATGCCACTTCAATGCAGGATCTGGTGTCACACCTGGGCATTAACAGGGCCAGTCTTTATGATACGTTTGGCGGGAAAGAGGCTTTGTTCGATAGTGCATTTGCACACTACAGGACGACCTCAGGGGAAAAAATCCAGGAAATATTCCATACTTCGGCTACGGTAAAAGAGGGGTTTCAAAGATTATTTGAAATGGCCATTGAAGAGGCGGCCAACGATCCCGGTCGAAAAGGATGTTTTGTGGTCAATACCACCACAGAGATGATCCCCGGCAATGAAAAAATACATCAGACACTTATTGCTAATAAGGAAAATGCGGAAAAACTTTTTGCGGGCTATGTGCAAAAAGGAGTCAACAATGGGGAACTGTCCCCTTCGATCAATCCCGAGGAAATCGGGTTAATGCTTTTTGCCCTTTACAATGGGATTCGGGTTGTGGCCAAGGTGGATTCCGATGCTGAAAAGCTTAGGAAAGTAGTGAATTCCGGACTTTCCGTATTGGATTGAGCTCCTAATACGCATAAAGGAGTTCACCATCCCAATCGGTCAATCTTAAAATGATGGCATTACTTCCCGATATCCGTAAAGGGGTAAGTTCAAAAGTGTATGTCCTCAGAACTATGGCATCGCAAGGTTCCGTGTTGGTAAGCCCCAGTATAATGGATCGTTGTTCCGGGGAGGATTCTGCAATTGAACCGGAATCAATGAGTTCCGGAACCCACGAATTTCCATCACAACCACCGCTTTCAATTTGAATGGAAAGACAATCGTCTTCAATCCCGGCACTGATAATGGAGTAACCGGAGGTAGTGGTGTTGGCAAATTTTTGGGCATCCACTCGGACCAAAAAATCACAGATTTCGGATGTGGGATCGTTGTCGTCGGAATTACAGGAGGACCATGTCAACGATAGGGTGGCCAAAAGCAGTAGGAACTTTTTCATCGCTAGGTTTTCCTACTAGATGTCCCAAAATCCAAAAAGCTGCGTCGAGTGACCTATTCCGCAAGCTTAAATTTCACGTTCACCGTACTTTCCACTCGAATTTTTTCAAAACCAATATCCAGGGGTTCAGCTTCTGCCATATCCATGGCCATGGTTTTCATTTCCATTCGAGCTTGATTATACCTTGGATAATAAGGTTGGGAATTGTCCACAATATGAATAGCCCTTCCCACTTGTTGTCCCAAGGGTTGGGTAAGGGCGTCCGCCTTCTTCTTTGCCTTTTTTACCGCCTTTGATTTTAATTCGAGTTCCAGCTCGTCCATTTTGGAATATTCGGTCTTTTCCAAATAGGTATTGGCAATATCCAAATCTTCCAGGGCGGCCATGACCTTTCCGGCAGTGAGGCCATCACGGACCAATAGGGAATATTGCTTGCTTTTCAGCACTTCCTTTGAACGTAAAAAATACTTCCTGTAGTTACTGGCCAAATCCTTTATCGTTAACTGCTTGTCAACGTCAATACCTAGATTTTTTAGGCTTTGTGCCATTTTGTTTTCCTGTTCTTCTACCGATTTTCTCCCTTTGGAGTCCTTTTCCTGGATGGTAATGCTTAGATAGATCTTATCTGGGGTGACCAAAGTATCCACTCGGGCCGAGGTTTCAAGGTAGGGAACGTCCAAAAAATTTCTGGATTGGGCCGAAAGGACCATCGTTGTGGCAAAAAATAGTAGGCTATATGCTAATTTCATGACTAAAAGTTTGGTCAAAATTACAATAACGGTATTTAAAAAAGAACGGATAATGAGTAACCGTGTTCAATTGAAATGTGACCCCACTTTTTCATTTGGTGAACGATTGCATTTTGTTCGGAATGGGGTGCATATTTTTTGAAATTGGCCAGGGTAAAAAGATGTCCTTGACAGTTTAGGAAGTATCTTTGTCAAACGTAAAATATTAACCCCTACTTACATGAACAAAGCGGTCTATATAGGCACTTTAGGACCCCATAGCGGGAAATCACTTTTTGTACTTGGATTTATGAATATGCTTTTGGGAAAGCTCCCAAAAGTAGGCTATTTTCGACCTGTTATTGATGAGGTGGAAGATGGTGGACTCGACAACCATATTGCCACCGTCCTGCAGCATTTTCAATTGGATTTGCCCCCCGAAGATGCCTATGGTTTAGTCATCAATGAAGTGGTACGCCTATACAATGATAACCGTAAGGATGAAATCCTGGATCGCATCATCTCCAAGTATAAAAAAATAGAAGCAACACATGATTTTGTGCTGGTAGAGGGTAGTGACTTTTCCGATGAAGGTAAGGTCATTGAATTTGATTTGAACAGGGACATTGCCAAAAATCTTGGAATCCCAGTGGTATTGGTGGACAATGGCAAGGGCAAAAGCCTGGAAGACTTTTCAAGAAACCTTGATGCCGCGGTCAAGACCTATCTTCAGCATGACATTCAGGTGTTGGCCGTATTGGCCAACAAAATCAGGCCCGAGAATTTGCAATTGGTCAAAACGGAATTGACCAAAGGCCTGTCCAATGGGGTAGAGGTATATACCGTACCAAGGGTAAGGAATTTGTCCCATCCCACCCTCAAGGAAATTGTTGAGACCTTGGATGGGGAAGTACTTTTTGGGCATTCGTATTTGGATAACCAAACCGGTAGCTTTGGGGTGGGGGCCATGCAATTGCATAACTATCTCATACACCTTCGTGAGCAAAGTTTGGTGATAACTCCGGGGGATCGTTCAGATATTATTTTGGGCGTCTTACAGGCGCATCAATCTGAAAAATATCCCAACGTTTCAGGGATTATTTTGACCGGGGGACTGTCACCGGAACCTTCCATTTTAAAACTGTTGGAAAGCACCACCAATGTGCCGATCATCAGCGTGCAGCAAGGGACTTTTAAAACGACCAACATTGTTGGAAATATCAAGTCACAGATTTATGCACAGAGCAAACAGAAAATAGAAACTTCCATGGCTTTGTTTGAACAGCATATAGATGGGGAGGCTTTGCTGAAACGGTTGACGGGATTTACATCCAATGTCATGACCCCGCGCATGTTCCAATACAATTTGGCGCAACGGGCGCGTATGGAAAAAAAGCATATTGTGTTGGCCGAGGGGGAAGATGCACGAATTTTAAAGGCGGCCACGGAGTTGGTGCAGGGAGATATCGTATCCATTACCCTTTTGGGTGACATCCACCGTATAGCTGCCGAAGCGGCCCGTTTAGGCCTTGATATTTCCCAACTGAACGTCATTAATCCCAAGGATAACGGAATCATGGAATCCTATGCAGAGACCTTTTACGAGCTGCGAAAACACAAGGGGGTAAATATGGATATGGCCCGTGATATGATGAATGATGTGTCGTATTTTGCCACTATGATGGTATACCGTGGGGATGCCGATGGTATGGTTTCGGGTGCCGTACATACCACCCAGCACACCATAAGACCGGCATTGCAGTTTATCAAGACCAAACCGGAAGCCAACGTAGTTTCATCGGTCTTTTTTATGTGCCTGCCCAATAGGGTATGTGTATTTGGCGATTGTGCCATTAATCCCAACCCCACAGCTGAACAATTGGCGGAAATTGCCATAGCTTCAGCTACCACAGCTTCCAATTTTGGAATTGAACCCAAGGTTGCCATGCTTTCCTACTCATCCGGCAATTCGGGCCAAGGTGAGGATGTGGAACGTGTTCGTGAAGCGACCCAACGGGTACGCGAACAACATCCTAAATTGGAGGTCGAAGGCCCAATACAATATGATGCGGCGGTTGATCCCATTGTGGGCCGCGGTAAAATGCCGGATTCCAAAGTAGCGGGACAGGCGTCCGTATTGATTTTTCCCGACCTAAATACCGGAAACAACACCTACAAGGCCGTACAACGGGAAACAGGGGCATTGGCAATAGGACCTGTATTGCAGGGATTGAACAAACCTGTCAATGATCTAAGCCGTGGCTGCACCGTGGACGATGTATTCAACACCGTAGTGGTTACCGCTATCCAAGCCCAGAACAATTGAAATAGGACCATGAAGATTTTGATCATTAATTCTGGGAGTTCTTCCATTAAGTTTCAGGTGATAGTAATGCCCCAAGGCCGTAGCCTCTGCAAAGGCATCGTAGAGCGATTGGGTCAGGAAAACGGGCATGTGCGCTATGAAAAGGGTACGGAATCCTTAAAACGTGCCATGCGCATCAAAGACCATAAATCCGGTCTTGGTGAGATTATGGAATTGTTAAAGGACCCTTCGCACGGAGTATTGGAAGGTGATGGGGAAATTGATTGTGTTGGACATAGGGTCGTCCATGGCGGTGATGCCTTCAGTGGCGCTACGGAAATAAGTGATGCAGTGCTGGAAAAAATCAAGGCACTTTCTTTTCTCGCGCCATTGCACAATCCCGCTAATGCCATTGGTATTGAAGTGGCCCAGACCCTTTTTCCCAAAGCCAAACAAGTTGCGGTATTTGATACCGCATTTCATCAAAGCATTCCCCCTGAGGCCCATGTTTATGCCATTCCCAAAAAATTGACCCAGGACCATGGGATTCGGGTGTATGGATTTCATGGTACCAGCCATAAATATGTTTCGGAAAAAGCAATCGCGTATTTGGGAAAGCCCGAATCAAAAATCATCACTGTGCATTTGGGCAATGGTTCCAGCATTACTGCCGTGAAAGATGGGAAAAGCATAGAACATTCCCTTGGATTTGGACCCTCAAATGGTTTAATTATGGGAACGCGAAGTGGAGATATTGATCAGTCCGTTGTGTTTTTCCTAATGGATTCCTGTGGAATGGATTCCCAGGAAGTAAATACAGTGCTCCAGAAGGAAAGTGGATTGTTGGGATTGACAGGACACTCCGATCTAAGGGAAATCCAACGGTTGGCGGAAGAAGGGGACAAAGACTGCCTGTTGGCTTTGGAGATGATCTCACATCGCATAAAAAAGTATATTGGGGCCTATATTGCCATTCTTAATGGGGTGGATGCCATTGTATTCACGGCAGGAATTGGGGAAAATTCCGTATTAATCCGTCAAATGTCCTGTACCGGAATGGAAGCCATGGGCATTGTTATGGAAAGTGAAAGGAATGCATCGATCAATACCGAGAACGAGGTTTCTGAATTTCAGGGCAAGGACAGTCGGGTTCGCCTTTTGGTAATCCCTACCAATGAAGAGCTGGAAATTGCCCGGCAATGTCACCAGCTGTTGGGAAAGGGATAGTTGCAATTAAAATTTCGGAAAGAATCCCCATCTTATCCGTTGTTGGGTTCCTCCATGAATGCACTGTCCCATCAACCTACAAAAGCAATGGTTTTATGGGTGCCGTCACAATAGGGTTTGTTGTTGGATGCCCCACAGCGACAAAATGCCGTTGATCGTTTTTTGATTTCTTCACTACCATCGGCAAGCACAACCTTAAGATTACCACTTACCAGCAAGGGGCCGTTTTCCACAATACTGCATTCGGTTATTTTGGTTTCCTCCATTTTGGTTTCCCCTTTGTATTTATAGGTCAATGCACCCGAAGGACATTTTTCGATTTGTGATTTTAAGGCTTCAACCGTAGCATTTTCAGGTTTGATCCATGGTTTGCCCTTGGGATCATAGACTTCGGGAAGCGTTTTGAAACAAATCTCCGAATGGATGCACTTTTTGGGTTTCCATACCACGGTAAAGTCACCATGGGTATATTCCTTTACAATTTCCTTTTCCATATTATGCGATGTTAATGCCCTTTAGGACCAGTTCCCGCCATTGTGGGTGCTTTTTGATATATGCCGCCACAAACGGGCACAGTGGAACCAGGGTCAATTCCTTTTTCTTGATATCTTCCAGTACCTGCCTTACCAGTTCCGTTCCAATGCCCTGACCTTCCAGTGCTATCGGTACTTCGGTATGGGTCAGGTAAATCTTGTCCTTTGCCTTAATGTATTCGATATGGGGGGTATGTTCCGATAATTGAAATTCGTATTGTTTTTTATCCGAATTGTCGATAAGGGTGTAACTCATGTAGTAGCAATTTCCTTAAAGATAAGAAGTATTCGGCAGCTATGGACATCGCAGGAAAGGCGACTTAAAAATTAGTGCGATAACCCAAAGGGAATTCTCCGCACTACCGTTTTTAAACCCTTGTCCCTGAAGGGGTATGGGTGCTAAATTACCTACCACCATCAAGATGTAACCCATATCGGTCCCAATTCGCCTTACTTAAACTTAATGTTCAACGGGGGCAGTTGAACATAACATAATTTCTTGGAGAGGTTATCCTAACAATGGTAAAATACCTTGCCCGTCTCAAAACTATAGACCATGAAAAACCTTTTGCTTTACGGAATCGTTTCCCTTTTAGGAATTTTAAATTGTTATCCCCAGGATTCAGGCACCATACGCGGGAAAGTAACGGATGCCAACGGTATACCGCTCATAGGAGCCAATGTCATTATTGAAAGCCTTTCCCTAGGGGTGGTCACCGATAATTCCGGGGACTACATATTCTCGGAATTGGCGAATGGGGATTACAGCATAAAAGTGACCTATATCGGATTTGAAATCCGGACCGTCACTGTAACCGTGGGTGGTGTGGGAACGCAACAGGATTTTGTGCTCGTGGAATCATCGGTGCAGTTGGAAGGCCTGGTGGTCACAGCGCAAAAAAGAGAGCAGCGAAATAAGGAAGTTCCCATAGCCATTACTTCCTACGGAAGTGAATTCATCAATAATAACAATACCTTCGAATACGATGCTTTTTCCGAATATGTGCCCGGTTTACAGGTGCAAATACAGAGTGTGAACAACCCCGGAATTGTGGTGCGTGGAATTACCAGTGATGATGGGGATTCCCGTGTGGAACCACGGGTTTCCGTCTTTCAGGATGGTGTTTCGATCAGTAAATCCAGGGGCTCGGTGGTGGAGCTTTTTGATTTGGAACGCATAGAGGTTTTAAAAGGGCCGCAGGGAACACTTTTTGGACGAAGTGCCCAAATTGGGGCTATGCATATCATTCAAAACAAAGCGAAAAATGAAACTTCAGGAAGTTTGAAAATCGGCTATGGCGATTTCAACCAAACCCTATTGAACGGACATTACAACCTTCCACTGGTCAAGGACAAATTGTTTTTAAGGGTTGCCGGAATCTACAATGCAAGGGATGGTTTTATTGAAAACAATTCGGGCGGGGACTTGAACGGAAAGGAGACATTGGCTTTTCGAGGCTCGTTGCGCTATTTGTTCTCGGACAAGACCTTGTTTGATCTCATCGTGAATTGGCAGAAAGATACCCCTCCAGGGACCTCCTTCAAAAGTGGGACATTTGCCCCGCTCAATGGGGATGTTGACCCCAACAGTTTTGCCGACCTGGAACGTGGAGAGGAACTAAGCCTGGATAGGGATGTATACGGCATTACGGGAATCCTAAAACACAATATCAATGAGATGTGGGATTTCACGTCCATTACCGCTTTTCGTGAATTTGATTCCAACGAGGCTTTTGATGCTGATGGAACCGCGGCTCCCGTTCTATTTTTTAGGGAAATTGCCAAGGGAAAACAATTTAGCCAGGAGGTACGGTTCAATTTTGATAACAACAGAAGGTTTCGTGGGTTTTTTGGGGCCAATTTCTTTTACGAAGATGGTTCGCAGTCCGTACCCTTTGAAGTAAATGAACAAAGTTTGGGGGTACTGCTTTTGGACCCCGGAAATTTGGTGGTCAATGGCGTTCCGGTCCTTTTGCCCAATATTCCGAACGACCCGGAGACCTTTGGACCGCTTGCGGGAGCACCTTTATTGCCCTTTAACAGGGAGGTGTTTACCAATTTTGGTGAAAACTATACCGGTGACATCTTTGCGGATGCCTCCGTGGACGTCACCAACCAATTAACGGTTACTTTGGGACTTCGGGGGACCTTGGAGAACATCAATGCCGGATTTGAGGCGGAAGATGCCGAACAACCCGGAGTGCTCGGTAATTTTCTGGGGGTATTTCCCAACAACTTGTTCGCCTCAACCAATGGGGAACGAATCAATGCCAGTGACAACTTTACTTCCATTGTAGGACGATTGGCCGCGGATTTTGATGTCAATGATGAAGTGACCTTGTTTGGCAGTGTTTCCAGGGGAAGGCGGCCCAACGTCATCAACGTAACCGCAACTGAAGTGGATGTTCTGTCCGCCGAAACCGTATGGTCCTATGAAATAGGGGGGAAATCCCTGTTTATGAACAATCGATTGCAATTGGACCTCAATGCCTTCTTTTACGATTACAACAATTTCCAGACCAATATCGCTACCGTGGATGCGGAAGGTGGGGTGGATTTTAACCCGGATGATAGCGGTAGTGCTTCGGCCTTTGGTGCGGAGTTTGCCTTTCAATATGCCTTTGGTAAGAAAAGTACGGTATTTGCGAATTATGCGTATATCGATGCGACTTTTGATGATACCGATGAAAATGGAAATCCACAGGAATTGGCGGGAAACCGGTTTCGATTGACTCCGGAGCACTCGTTTTCCCTGGGATTGAACCTGAACCCACAACTCAATTCAACCACCGATCTGTTTTTTAGGCCTACCTATACCTACAAATCGGAAGTGTTTTTTGAGGAAACCAATTTGCCGGGAATTTCACAGGAAGGTTACGGTCTCTTGAACGTTCGGGCCGGATTGATCTTCAATAAGAAATACGAATTCAATGTTTATGTGACCAATTTATTGGATGAATCCTTTATCATCGATGCAGGAAATACGGGAGGGGCCTTTGGTATTCCTACCTTTATTGCCGGTCCTCCCCGTTTTTTTGGCGGACAAGTGGCCGTTAGATTTTAAAACAAGCAACTATGGAAATCCAATTACATCGTATTCGAGTAACACTACTGACTTTTTTGTTGGTTGGTTTGGTGCACGGCCAAAGTGTTACCCAGGACATCCCCTTACATGAATTGGAGGGGTACCTCGCCACCAAAGAACAAAAAGTAGGGAATGTAAAACCGGGAAATGCGGCTAAGGTGCTATGGGTATCCGACCACAAGTACCAAAAAACGCCCTACGCGTTTGTATACCTTCACGGATTTGGGGCCAGCCATAGGGAAGGGGAGCCCATTATGTCCAAACTGTCCGGAACCTTTGGGGCACATGTATATATGTCGCGTTTGGAAGAGCACGGTTTGGACCGGGAGAACGGATATGAATATTTGACCCCGGAAAGCCATTTGGCCTCCGCTGAGAATGCCCTGGCCATGGGCAAGCTCCTTGGGGAAAAGGTGGTTTTGGTAAGCACCTCCACAGGAGGTACCCTATCCCTCCATTTAGCGGCAAAGGATACGGATATTGCTGGACTGATCATGTATTCCCCGTTTATAGGCCTGTTCAATCCAATCATGGAAAAGATCATTGAACCGGGAGGGAAGGAATTTTTTGTGGCCCAGGCCGGGGGTGAAATCCAAAAGCAGGTCCGGGAACCTGAAGTGGCCAAATATTGGTCCACCAACTATCATGTCAATGGCTATGTATCCCTTATCAGTATGCTAAAACAGACCATGGTCAGTGAGACCTTTAAAAATGTGAAGTGCCCCGTATTTATGGGCTATTACTATAAAAATGAGGAAGAACAGGATAAGGTGGTCTCCGTGGCCGCCATGCTGGAAATGTTTGAACAGTTGGGAACACCAGCTTCCGACAAGCTAAGTAAGGCATTTCCAAATACAGGGAACCACGTGATAGGCTGTGATCTACGGTCAAAAGATTGGTCGAGCGTATATGAAGAAACGGTGACTTTCATCAATGATGTTATCCAGAGATAAGATGAAAAGAAAAAGATGGCTTGTCTGTTTTATGGGAATCCTCCTGATTTCCGCTTGCAGACCAAAGGACCGAAGTACTTCCCAAACAGGGTTGCCGACCGATACGGCAAAGGAGGAGCTAGTATTTGAATTTGACCTACAGGGCCATAGAGGGGCCAGGGGCCTTGCCCCCGAGAACAGTCTGCCGGCATTTAAAAAGGCACTTGAATTGGGGGTAAATACCCTGGAATTGGATGTTGTGGTCACTAAGGACAAACAACTGTTGGTTTCCCATGAGCCATGGATGAATCCTGAGATTTGTTTGGACGCCAAGGGGGATAGTATCCCAAAAACAAAAGCAAGGCAGCTCAACATTTACCAAATGGACTATGGGGAAACCCAACAGTTCGACTGTGGTAGTATGGGCAATCCCAATTTTTTGGAACAGGAAAAATACAAGGTCACCAAACCTTTGCTAAAGGAGGTCATTGATTATGCAGAGGACTATGGTGTGCAAAACCAGCAGCAGGTCAACTACAATATCGAAATTAAGAGCTTGCCCAGGGGGGATGGCATTTACCATCCGGAACCGGCGGAGTTTTCAGCATTGTTGATGAAGCTCCTTCAAGAAAAGCTGCCCCAAGAACGAGTGGTGGTACAGAGTTTTGACTTTCGGGTACTCCACTACCTCCATCAAAACTATCCCGATCAACGATTGGTAGCTTTGGTGTATGAAAATGATGCCACTACAAATCTGGAAAAACTTGGCTTTTCGCCGGCGATATATAGTCCATATTACAAACTGGTTTCGGAGGAGATGCTCAAAAGCTTACACGAGAAAAATATTGCAGTGATCCCTTGGACGGTGAATGACACCTTAGCGATGAAGGATTTGCTTTTGATGGGGGTCGATGGCCTTATTACCGATTACCCCAACCTGGCTTTGCGTTTTAAGAAGTAGGCAAGGTTTTTACGGCCAATTAACGCTTCAAAGCGAATACCGCACTGTTATTGATAGTGTGTTTTATTCATTTTTCTAAGCAGGAGGTATCCATAAAGCTTTTTATCGTTGGCCTGGAGGCTGTCACAGGTCCTGGCGTACAATCGAAGCTCGTCTCCCTGAAACTCCACCCGACATCGGTCCACCCGTGAATGGGGGGCATAGACAAACCGATATGCATTGTTGTTCAAACGGGACCAAGTTCCCTTCCATGGCGATCCAATAACCTCCCATGTACCATCCGGCCTGAATTCTTCCTCCAAGGCTATCTGTTTCGTTTCTGTGCGGATGAGCTTGTCGGTAGTGCATTCATGGACATAGTACCCCACACGTTGCCATTGGCCCACCAAAGGATCCTCTTGTGCATGCCCACAGAAACCAAATACTACGGATAGCAATAGGAATGTTCTCATTTTTAAGGTTCGCTACGATAGCAATAAGCAATGGTAGGACAAAGTATGTTATGCGCATAAGACAAATGCATAAATGAGGGATAATGGGAATATTCGGATAAAAGGACCTCAAAAGAAAGCAGAACTGGCCCATTCCGACCGGAATTGCCCAACTACCGTGATGGTGACCATAAAAGCAATGCCCATCTCTAAATTAAAGGGGATTGCGTCCCTTGGGAGGATTCGATAAAGGAGTTGGGCATTTTTTTAATGGAGGCGCAGCAGGGGACAGGGCGTTACGGCAAAGGATACGAGATGCCTTTTTAACCAAAAATGGGTTTTTAGCGCAGTAAAGGGCAACTATATACTAAATGGGACAGAAATTTGGAATTTCCCTAACTTACGTAATTGTATGCTTTCATTACTGGAAAAGATATTTGGGGTATTGCTTATTCTGATAAGTATTGCAATAGCCGTTTTTCTCATTCCAAGTCTTTTACCCCTGATAAAAAGGACTCCGTATTTATTGCTCGAACCAGATGCCCTTGTCAGACATCAGCTAGGACGCGATTGGTTTATGCAAATCGTTGGTTGGAGTATTGCTGTTTTTGTATTTGGTAGCGGAAGGGCATTTCTAAGAGACAGCAAGAAACCCTGGTGAACCTGAAAAGGAATCTCATGATTGGGCAACTATATACAAAATGGGACGGGCGTCTTCAAAAAAACTTGACTAGATGGGATTCTTAGAAAAAAGGGATAGGTCTAATCGGTCCTTTTGGATTTTGTTCGCGGCACTTGTTGTGACAGCGTTCTTTCACATTCAACTATTGAATCGATACAACGCCCAACCTGAAGAACTAAACGATTGTTATCTTCAACTAAACTAGCATTTGCGGACTTCAAAAGAACAACTTCAGATTTCAAATCAGCGTTTACGGATTCTAAGCTACCGATACGGTTGTTCGCCAGATGATTCAAGGTCCCAAAAATAACGGTAGCTAAAACACCGATAAAGGCAATTAAGTTTTGCCACGTAGCATTTCGCAGGATGATGTTCCGTAGTTTTTTGTGATTCCTTTTTTCGATTTCCGCAGGTGTCAAACGGCTCATCCTGTGAGTTTTCATCTCAAGTTTATCACTATTCACCATCATAGCCCTAATATCCATATAGTTGTTCTTGAAGTATTCCCGCTCGTTGTTTTTAAGCTTTATTTCCTCAAACAGTTCGTAAATAGAAAAGTTGGTATGGTCTGGGGCCTTTTTTCTTGTCAGGCGGATTATCTTTTTTATAATCTTGTCGTTATTGGTATTTGATGCCATGCCCACCAAAATAGAACAAAATATTTTGTTTGCTTGAATCGATGAGATAAATTGCCCAAAATATCAAGGCATAGTAGCGTAATCGTATTCTTGTTTTAAGAAATCGCCAGTTTTAAAGGAACACGGAGGATATGGATAGAACGCTGCGCCCGTATGGGCGTGGGCTGTCCGTATTGTGTTCGGGTGTCTGGCGATACCTTTAAAGCGTGCGGTTCAGTCCCACGCTTCTTTTTTTCAAACCTTCTCTTATCGGGGCCGTGAGGGAACAAAAACCAATAGATGAAAAGAATCATTTACACTATGACAGTCCTATTTGCGCTATCGTGCAACAGGGACAATGGGAACGTACAAGAAGAAACTGACTCAACATTACTGGTAGGGTCATGGAGACAGGAGTATATCGCCGATAGGTGCAACGGGGAGGACATGATCGACGAAACGGAGGTGACGGGATGCCATAAACTGACGACCTGGACCTTCTTTGTGGACAATACATTTGAGATAACAAGGTACTTTGGGGAAAATGTGGCGGATTGCGAGATTGAGGACATAGAGCTTGGGGACTACAAATTTACCTCCAATAACCTGCACATCCAATACGACTATATAAGCAGGTTCAGTGGAGAGCACATAATGTCCAGTTTCGATGTTATCGTATTGGATATAACGGAGGCGATATTGCGGATAGGGGAAGAGGATGATGAAGTGTGCGAGAACGGGATCAGGTTCTTACACATGAAAAGAGTCCCTTAAGGGAAGCCATCCATTATTATACTATTGTCCAAACCTCAAGTACCACTAAATAAATCGTAAATATCTCGGATCCGATTGGTATATTTCCTAGATTTGGACGATGGAAAAGGGAGTGGCAGTGAACCTTTCTCCCTTTTCCGACGGTAATTTTTCAAAGCCCTATCCTAATGAGAGACGGCACACCACTTTGATTTTCTCGTCTTTTGTAGTGCTTTGAGCATATATGTGGATGGCGATGTACAAACTAATACCATTGAGAACTTCTGGAGTATCCTAAAACGAGGTATTTAGTGAATCTACTATCAGTGAGGGATAAACACCTAAGTAGTTATCTGGACGACTTCGATGCTAGGATTAATACCAAAACGTTAAGTCCCCAGGGAAGGTTCAATGGGTTTTTGGAGGATATAGAGCGTGTTTTAAGCTATAACTATTTGACTAGCAACAGCTAGAGTTATTTGTAAAACATCGAATTTAACAGTTCTTACATACTAAAAATATTGTAAACCTGTTGTTTTTGGCATGTACATTGTACTATATTTGTACGCGTAAGCAAAATTTCGTTAAAAAAAAGTTAAAGTTGATGAGTTTATTGGTATTTACGTAATATTTTTTGAGAATATTAAACTAATCAACTGGGAAACATCGCAATATGGCAATCGCAATAAAACAAATACCTGTTTTAAAAGGAAAAGTTGCTAAAGGTTTTGCAAAAAAAGCGACTAGTAATTTGGAGAAAAAAGAAACTGTAGACTTCTCCAAACAGGCCGCTAATGCCAAAAAAATTCTAAAGAAAGCCCAGCTATAATACTTACAATTGGGTTTTTTAACGGATAACTGTACTTTTAAAGAATACAATCATGAAAAACTGGGAGATTGCGAACCTTTTGTTTGTGGTCATCCTGACTTAGATGATTTCTTCAAAAATGATTGTGACGACTACGCTTATCAACTTTTAGGCAAAACTTATTGTTTTACATTGGATAAAGACCCTAAAAAAGTGGTTTGTGCTTTTACGGTTTCAAATGATAGCATCAGGACAAAGTTCATCCCTAATAAAAAGAGAAATAAACTTAACAGAAAGATACCCTATCCTAAACAAATGGGCAGTTATCCAAGTGCGCTGATAGGAAGGCTTGGAGTGGCTAAAGAATTTGCAGGAAATCATTATGGTGACGAATTAATGGATTTTATAAAATATTGGTTTATAGACCCAGCTAATAAAACAGGATGTCGGTATATAGTAGTAGACGCTTATAATGAAGATAAGCCCATTGCATATTACAAGCGAAATGGTTTTGAATTCCTATTTGATAACGAAACTGACGAAAAAAAATACAGTGGAATAAAAATAAAGCTTAGCAAAAAGCAACGTTTTTACAATTGGTGCAGGCGAAGGTTTAAAATGAGACAAATAGTTGTTGAAAGTCTCAAAACAAGGCTAATGTATTTTGACCTAATTATTTTGAAAGCTTGATGGATGTAATTTTACTGTATGAAAGATAAGAAGGGCACCAAAAACCTGCCCTAAAGCGTACGAAAAGAAGCTCAAGATAGAAGATACTCTGGACGATGTGCTAAAGGTATCTGTGCCCAAAAAGAAGGAAGGCAACTAACCACCTATTTTAAAAAAACACTTCCCAATTATATATCCCAAAAATATTATCCAACCCTGGCCAATATTGTATATAGTTGCCGTTATAAAGTGTGTCTAAATCGTTTACAAACGACAACAAACGTTTACAAACGAAAATAAATGGTTCCCAACCGATTCGCTTTTTAGGGGCACCCTATGTTTGCCCTGTCGAGTGAGGGACATTCGATAGTATTAACTGTTTACAGAATTAAAAATCAAAAAAATGAACGCACTTAAAAACAAAGTACAGTTGATTGGGAATCTGGGCCAGGACCCAGAAGTTGTTACCTTGGAAAATGGGAGCAAACTCGCTAAATTTTCCATCGCCACCAGCGATAGTTATAAAAATGCCCAAGGGGAAAAAGTAGAGGATACCCAATGGCACAATATTGTTGCTTGGGGAAAACTAGCTGACATAGTGGAGAATTATTTGAATAAAGGGAAACAAGTGGCCATTGAGGGCAAGCTTACCCACCGTTCCTATGAGACCAAAGAAGGCGAAAAGCGCTATATTACCGAAGTTCGCTGCAATGAACTTCTGATGTTGGGGAAATAGGGTTTTCCCGCAGACTAACGATAAAAGGGGCATTTTGCCCCTTTTCTTTTTACAAATGCGATTTTAACAATAACTTAAAGTAAATCGTGCAACCTTTAACAACATTATCCGTCTATTAATACGTAGTTATTACGATGAAGGCAAATTTGTTACATATCTTTTTGTTGCTGCTGTGCATACCGCTTTCCGGGTTTTCCCAGATTGGGGATCAGGAACCTGAATTTTATCGAAAATTGGGAATTCAGGATGCAACGCACGAACTTGCCTTGACCAACTTAAATGAAGAGGATGAAAAGGACTTTTGGTTGGACCAAAAAGCATTCGAAAAACTGTTGGAGGAAAAAGACCCTATCGGACACCGGTCCTACCTCAATGGAAAATATATGGTATACAGGGAGCACCAAATCCGTTGTTTTAAGGGTTTGCTTCTTTTTGCCCATACTAGGGGCAAATATAAGGCGAAACCCTTTTATTTTAAATAAATCTAAATAAAAATTCCAAACTATTCGTCCATAGTATCCGAAGCGGCGCTCTCCACGGTCAATTGCTGGATATCCCTGTCGAATAAATACAGTCCGCCTTTATCGTCCCCAATAAGGTTGATCTTATCCAATACCGTTCTGGCCAATGCCTCTTCCTCCAATTGTTCGGCTACGTACCACTGTAGGAAGTTATGGGTGGCATAGTCCTTTTCCTCAAGGGTGATATGGACCAATTCGTTGATGCTCTGGGATACAAATACTTCGTGGTCATACAATTTCTGAAGCATTTTCTGTAACGATCCAAATTCGGTTTCAGGTTCTTTAAGATCCGAGATTTGCGCATGGCCACCGCGTTCATTGACATACTTGACCAATTTTAGCATATGCATGCGCTCCTCATCCGAATGGCCATACATAAAACCTGCCACGCCCTCAAGTCCGTTCACCTCGGCCCATGATGCCATGGAAAGATAAACCTGTGAGGATTCCGCTTCTATTCGAATTTGATGATTTAGTGCTTTTTCGAGCTTTTGGGATAACATAGGAAATTGTTTTTTGCAAAATTACGAAATGGAAACAGAGCGTTGCACGTTCCTTTTTAGAATTGTACCACCAATCCCATTCGGTTTGCACCAAAGGTCAGGTTCCAACTGATAGTGCTCTCTTTACGCTCCGGATTGTACTTTTCGGTATATTTTCTGTCTAGATAACGGTCAATGGATTCCACAACGAATATACTGAACACCGTACTGAAGGCCACATCCGAAATCCAATGAAAACTATCCACAACCCTAACCAAACCGGGAATCGACCCAATGGTATAAAGGCCAGCTTTTATCCAAGGGCTTTTAAACTGTTTGGCTATGGCGTAGGCATTGGTAAAGGCCAGCATGGCATGTCCGGAAGGGAAGGAATCGTAGTTGAATACCCGATCTAGATGCAAAGGGTCAAAAGTAAATGAGGAATCCCCACTTTTAGGTCTCGCCCTCCCAATGATGCGTTTACTTACCTGTTGCAGAAAACCACTTGCCGTTGCAGAGGAAATCAGGAGCACCCCGGTCCTCCGAAGCTTTTCGCTCTTGGTAAAAAGGCCGGCCAGATAAACGCCTCCGGTCAACATATAGTTTTTATCGGGATTTCCATATTCGTTCCCATAGTCCTTTACGAATTGTGGAACATCATCCCGGAAGCCATCGATCCACTCATCCACTTCGTCATCAACGGTAAAAAGAAGTGCCGTGCCCGCCATGGTGTACCCAAAATTGGCCCATTGCCGGCCTTTCCAATGAAATGGTCGACTATAGGAATAGCCAATTCCCCCAAAGACATTTTCCATGTCATAAGTGAAATTCCTCCAGAGGTTTCCCCTATCGGCATTGATTTGAAGTTCCTGGGCATGGCCCACTACAGCAATAAAAAATACGAGAATGCTAACTTTCCAATTGTTCATTTGATGATTTCAGGCCCCAAAACTAAAAAAATATTTCCTGTGCCAGACGAAAGGTATTGGCATGGGCCTCCACAATGGTTTTGATGTTGGGGGAATAGCCACCGCCCATACTGCACTGTACGGGAATACCATGGTCCTTACAGGTTTGGAGCACAAAACGGTCCCGCTCCCGACAACCATCAATGGTCATCCCCAGGGTCCCCAATTTATCGGTTGCCACCACGTCCACGCCACAGAGGTAAAAGATAAAATCGGGACGAACGTCACCCAGCACCCTGGAAAGGGTTTCTTTCAGGATGGAAAGATAGGTGTCGTCATCCGTACCCTTTTCCATGGGAATATCCAAATCGGACAGTTCTTTTTTAAAGGGATAGTTGGCCTTGCCATGCATGGAAAACGTAAAGACCGACCTGTCTTTTTGGAATATTTCCGCGGTACCATTGCCCTGATGTACATCCAAATCCACAATCAATAGCTGTTGTGCCAACTTCTTAGCCTGAAGGTATCTCGCCCCTATGGCCTGATCGTTCAGCATACAAAAGGCCTCGCCACGATTGGAATATGCATGATGGGTACCGCCGGCAATATTCATGGCAATCCCATGTTCCAGGGCAAAATGACAGCCTTGGATGGTACCATCCGCAATAATTCGCTCCCGTTGCACCAATTCCCTGGATAGCGGAAAACCAATCTTGCGGACCTCACTGGGTTTTAGTTGAAGTCCGACCAGCCTATTAAAATAGGCCCCTTGATGTGCTTTCAGGATATGATGATCCTCGGGGAGTATGGGCTCAAAAAAGTTATCCGGACCACAGGTACCCTCGTGAAGCAATTGCTCGGGCAATAGCTCGTATTTGATCATCGGAAAGCGATGACCTTCCGGAAGGGGGTGTTTGTAAATGGGATGGTACGCTATTTTTAGCAATTTGGGTTTTCTATGGTTTATGAAGTTTTAACTGAATCCTTTTTCGGGCCCTATCAACATCCAAAACCTTTACAATGAGCTGTTGGTGAAGGCTTACATGGGCATTCACATCTTTAACGAAACCGTCCGCAAGATTGGAAATGTGGATAAGGCCGCTCTCTTTGATGCCGATGTCCACAAAACAACCAAAATTGGTGATATTGTTGACAATACCGGGCAACAGTTGTCCTTCCCGCAAATCATCAATGGTCCTAATGTTCTGATCAAAGGTGAACACTTTTGCCTTTTCCCTGCGATCCAGTCCCGGTTTTTCCAACTCCTCGATGATATCGTTCAGGGTAGGAAGTCCAATGGCCTGGGTGGTATAATTTTCAAGTGGAATCCTTTTTAAAATTTCCTTATTTCCCAGAATTTCACCTAAGGACATCTTCCTATCCTTGGCCATTTTTTCAACTATGGGATAGCTTTCCGGGTGCACTGCGGAATCGTCCAATGGATGGTCCCCATCTTTAATTCGAAGAAATCCGGCTCCTTGCTCAAACGCCTTATCGCCCAAACGTGGTACGTTTTTTATGCTCTCCCTATTTTTGAAAGGACCATTTTGATTGCGGTACAAAACAATGTTTTCGGCAGTCCTGGGCCCAATGCCCGACACATAGCTCAAAAGGGAAATACTTGCGGTATTGATGTTCACCCCAACGGAGTTGACACAACTTTCCACAACCGTATCCAAAGAGGTTTTTAGCTTGGTTTGGTCCACATCGTGCTGGTACTGTCCCACACCAATGGATTTAGGATCGATTTTGACCAGTTCCGCCAAGGGGTCCGCCAAACGTCTGCCAATGGAAACCGCACCCCTTACCGTTACATCGTAATTTGGGAATTCGTCCCGGGCAATTTTTGAAGCGGAATAAATGGAAGCCCCAGCTTCACTGACCACAAAGACCTCAATGGGGTTTTTAAAGGCAATGCGTTTTACCAGACGCTCCGTTTCCCGCGATGCCGTGCCATTACCAATGGCTATGGCCTCTATTTTATGGGCATCTACCAGGGAGCTTAGTTTTTTAATGGCCCCTTTGCTATCATTTTTTGGTGCATGGGGATAGATGGTTTCATTGTGCTTTAAATCGCCCTGGGCATCCAAACAGACCACTTTGCACCCGGTTCTAAAACCGGGGTCGATCGCCAATATCCGTTTTTCACCCAAGGGGGCACCCAACAATAACTGTTTTAGGTTTTTTGAAAAGACCTGGATGGCCTCATCATCGGCTTTCCCTTTTGCCGATTTTAAAAGCTCATTTGATAAGGAAGGGAACAGCAAACGCTTATACGCATCAACTATGGCCAGTTCAATATGAGGGGTACATGAATTGTTTGATTTGATGATGTGACGTTCGATGTTTTGGATGGCGCGTTCATCGTCCAACATGATCTTAAGTCGAATAAACCCTTCCTTTTCGGCACGCTGTATGGCCAAAAACCGGTGTGAAGGACAACGGTTCAAGGGTTCGGAGAAATCAAAGTAATCCCTGAATTTTTGGGCGGCCTCCTCGTCCGCCTTGGTCTTTACGGCCTTGGTAGTGATAAGGGCGTGCCTTTCCAGTTGGTTTCGTAGTTGGTTGCGGATGTCCGTACGCTCGTTGATCCACTCGGCTATGATGTGACGTGCGCCCTCCAGCGCTTCATCCTCATTTTTGACCGTACTGATCAGGTACTTTGAAGCGATAAAATCAATTTCATCGGTACGTTGGGCCATGATGATTTTGGCCAAAGGTTCCAGTCCATTTTTACGGGCCGTTTCAGCTTTGGTCTTTTTACTCTTCTTAAAAGGCAGGTACAGATCTTCCAAAGCCGTAAGAT
Source organism: Muricauda sp. SCSIO 64092 (assembly GCF_023016285.1). Classification (GTDB taxonomy): domain Bacteria; phylum Bacteroidota; class Bacteroidia; order Flavobacteriales; family Flavobacteriaceae; genus Croceivirga. The sequence continues at coordinate 1,881,844 of NZ_CP095413.1, read as the reverse complement.
TGGTACAGGCCTCAAATTTTGATTTTAGTTCCGCGGTCAGTACGCCTTGCTCGTCCATTGCTTTAAGAATGGCCGTTTTTCGTCTTTCGAGCGCTTCAAACTGTGTTTTGAATTTTACAATGGCCCCAACCGCAACTTCATCCAAATTGCCCGTACGTTCTTTGCGGTAACGGGATATAAAGGGAATGGTACAATCCTCGTTTAAAAGTTGGACCGTGTTTTCAACACTTTTTAGTGGAATGTCCGTGTGTTGGGCGATAAAGGGAATTAACTGCATTTATGGATTGTTCTAAATTGGGGTCAATTGATTCCCTCCCCATTTCCAACCTTATCTTCATCCGGATTTACAAAAACCAATTTACCTTCGGAATTTTCAGTCATTAGGATCATTCCCTGGCTCTCCACGCCACGGAGCTTTCTTGGGGCAAGATTCACCAATACGGTCACCTGTTTGCCTATGATTTCCTCTGGGGCAAAGCTTTCGGCTATACCGGAAACAATGGTTCGTACATCCAATCCCGTATCCACCTTTAATACCAGTAGTTTATCGGCTTTGGGTATTTTCGCGGCTTCCAGGATGGTCCCTACGCGCATGTCCATTTTCGCAAAATCGTCATAAACAACGGTCTCTTTTTGAGGAGTTAATGGATTCCCATCAGCACCATCGGAAGTACCTGTGCTGAGGGTAGTCGAAGCGTTGGACAGTTTGGTAGCTTCCAGCTTGGCCAACTGGGCTTCAATCTCGGTATCCTCTATCTTTCTAAAAAGCAGTTCACTCTTTCCGATTCTGTGACCGGACGGGAGTAAGGTTTCGTTTTCCGAAATGGCACTCCAACCGTTCTCAATGCGATTTTCCGTTATGCTGAGGATTTCTTTCAATTTAGTGGAAGTAAAGGGCAAAAAAGGTTCGCTTAACACTGCCAGTCCTGCGGCAATTTGGAGCGCAACGTACATTACGGTCCTGGTGCGCCCTTCATCGGTCTTCACCAATTTCCAAGGTTCCTCATCGGCCAGGTACTTATTCCCTAAACGGGCGAGATTCAATAATTCCTGACTGGCCTCCCGAAAACGGTAGCGCTCCAGTGAATCCCCAAGCTTTGATGGAAAACCCTGAAGTAATGCCAGCGTTTGTTGGTCCACCTCGTTGAACTCCGAAGTTTCTGGAACAATACCCTCATAATACTTATGGGTCAATACCACCACCCGATTGATAAAATTTCCAAAGATGGCCACCAATTCGTTGTTGTTCCTGGCCTGGAAATCCTTCCAGGTAAAATCATTGTCCTTGGTTTCAGGTGCATTTGCGGTTAAAGTGTACCGCAGTACATCCTGCATATTGGGAAATTCCTCCAAATATTCATGTAACCATACCGCCCAATTTTTGGAAGTGGACAATTTGTTTCCCTCCAGGTTCAAGAATTCATTCGCGGGCACGTTTTCCGGAAGCACATAATCCCCGTAGGCCTTTAACATACTGGGGAAAATAATGCAATGGAATACAATGTTGTCCTTACCGATAAAGTGCAGCAATTTGGTGTTTTTGTCCTTCCAGTAGGGCTCCCAATCCGTGCCTTTTCTTTTGGCCCACTCCTTGGTGGAGGAAATATAACCGATAGGGGCGTCAAACCAGACATACAGCACTTTGCCTTCGCCTCCTTCCACCGGCACCGGGATTCCCCAATCCAGATCGCGGGTTACCGCCCGGGGTTTTAGGCCGTCATCGATCCAGGATTTGCATTGGCCATAAACGTTGGGTTTCCAATCCGATTTATGGCCTTCCAAAATCCATTCCTTTAGAAAGCTTTCATACCTGTCCAAAGGTAAAAACCAATGTTTGGTGTGCTTTAAGGTGGGAACGGCTCCTGACAGCGTGGACTTGGGATGGATCAGGTCCGTTGCATTTAAGGAAGAACCGCAATTCTCGCATTGATCGCCATAGGCCTCTTCATATCCGCAACGGGGGCAGGTACCGGTCACAAAACGGTCTGCCAAAAACTGGTTTGCCTCTTCATCGTACAATTGTTCAGTGACCTCCTCTATAAAATCCCCTTGGTCGTACAATTTTTTAAAGAAGTCCGATGCGGTTTCATGATGCACCTGGGCCGAAGTTCTGGAATAGTTATCAAAGGAAATTCCGAATTCCGCAAAGGATTTTTGGATGATGGCGTGGTATTTATCAATGATCTCCTTTGGTGAAACCCCTTCCTTTTTGGCCTTCATAGGGATGGCCACCCCATGTTCGTCACTTCCACAAATAAAGGCCACATCCTTCCCCTGAAGCCTTTGGTAACGGGCATAGATATCTGCGGGCACATACACCCCTGCCAAGTGACCGATATGTATGGGGCCATTGGTGTAGGGCAATGCAGCCGTTATGGTAATTCTAGAAGGATTGTCTAGGGACATATGGACCAATTTAAGCCGCAAAAATAGCGATTTTACCACTGTAAATTGGCGTGGCCCAAAAAAGGAAACCCTCGAACTGCGCATCCAAATTGGGGTGGGGGACTACGCAGTCGAGGGATTCTGGAAAAAAAATGATTTTCCCTACATGATCATTACGGATTTACTCATTTTCTGGTCCGCAACGTTAATTTGATAAATGTATTTGCCAGTGGAAAGACTTCCCCGTACCCGTTCACGGATATTGATTTCCGCAGCACCTTCCAGAACCATTTCATTGTAAACGGTTCCTACATTTTGTCCGAGGATATTGTACAGTTGAATATCCACATGGGCGCTAAAGGGCATTTCCAAATAGATATGGGGGTTGTTATCCGTTGGATAGTAAGGTCTATGAACCACCTGGGAACGTTGGTCCTCGCTGGCGATACCTTCTTCGTCGTCCCTTGGGGGAGTGTCCGGTAAGGTGGGTGGATCGTTGTCCATGGCAATTTCATCAAAGGTTTCACCACTACAATTGAAACCAAGGTCAATGGCTTGATATTGATAGCCAAGTAGGTGCTGTTCCACTGCCGCTCTTGGCACACAAAGCCATTCAGCCAATACGGTTCCATAGAGATTCCTAAAATCCATGGTATATTCCAGGTTACCGCGGCCGTTGGGCTGATCCAGGGATGGATGGTCACCTACAAAAGCACTTCCGTCAAGGCCGGATCCAAAGAATAATGTTGGGGCCGCTTTTCCATGGTCGGTGCCATTGGATCCATTTTCAAAAATTCGACGCCCGAACTCGGAAAACGTCATGCTCATCACCTTATTATCCTGTTCCGTAAATGCCAAATCCTCATAGAAGTTATTTACGGCAATGGACAATGTGGACATGAGGCGTTCATGGGCCAAAGGCTGGTTTCCGTGGGTATCAAAACCACCCATGGAAATCATATATACCTTGGTTCCAAGGTTCCCTTTAATAAGTCGGGCCAACAAGGCCAGCTGTCTGGCAAAACCATTGTCCTGGTATTCCACTTGGTTTTGTCCCCGCTCATAGGCCTCATGGATTTTACCGGCATATTCGTAGGTCGTGTTCGCTACCCCCCTTAAGAACCGCAATTGGTCGCCATACATACAATTGTCAAAAGGCGCAGTGGCGATATCGTAGAAGAATCCGGTTTCCGCAATTTCCTCCAATTGATCGATATTATTGGTAACGAAGGCATAATTGGTCTCATCGCCCTGGAAAACCAAATTGGCAATGTTTCCAATTTGAATGGCCGCTGGGGCTTCCGGTGGATTGATCAGATAGTCGGGATAGATATTCTCAAAATACCTTCCCATCCAACCCGTATTCAAACCACTAAATCCGGTAGTGGTCAAATCCGTATTGGCATAGATATCGGAACCAGTAAAGTGGGACAAACTCTGGTTTTCATATCCAACACCGTGTACGGCCTTGAACTGCCCTTGGCCCCAAAGGGGTTCCAAAGCGTTCATGTACGAGGGGATTCCAAAATCATCGGTTAATTTTAGAACCTTACTTTCCGGAATGTAGATGTTTGGCCTTTGATTGGCATACGTATCATACTGTTGAATAGGGATAACGGTACTTAAACCATCATTACCTCCATTTAACCGTATCAGCACCAAGATATTATCCGTTTGGGCTTGGTTGATAGCGGACATTAAAGGAGAAGGTCCTGAGGCAGATAATAGGTTACTGCCCAAAAACATGGAGCCAGAACCGGCTATTCCCAATGCTTGCATAAAGGAACGCCTGCTCCAGTTTTTGTGTTCTTGATCATGGCCTTCGTGTTCAAGGCCTTTGTAGGGGGAATTATCGTGGGTATGGTGGGTATCGCACATAACAAGTAGGTTTATTTTAGTTGAAACTCAGGTTCTCTTACAAGGTGTAATAACAGGAGGAAAACCTGTGATGGCGTATCATCCAAAAGCATGTTCCAACTTCCTGTTTCAAACATATTGGTATCCTCGTAAGGCTCCCTAAAGACCGAAATGGCAATGTCATAATCTGCATCCGTCAATAGTCCCTTGGGCAGGAACTTATCTATTATTGCCCGGGCAACAATATTGGGGTCATTTATGGTTGCCCCGTTTGGGCCCGCGGCAGCAATCCCCAAGGCCCTAAATTGATTGGGATCGGCCTGGAAGAATTGTTCCAGGAAAACTTCGGCAGTCAACCATCTTCCAATAATGAAGTTGGTATTTATCCATTCCCTGTCCCGTTGCCATCCGGCCACATCAACTGGGTCCCAAAGCTCCTGGCCGATCATGGCCGAAGCATCCATGGCATTGGTGACGTTGCCATCACTGTAGGCAAATCCCGTTTCCTTAAAAAGGTTAAGGTAAAGGTCAAACGGGCTCTTGATGATGACTCCAATGGTCGTTTCGTCAAAAAAGTGTTCGCTTTTGAACATTTGCCTCAATACTGGGGCAATTTCAAAATTATTGGCAACAAAAGTTTGCGCAAGCTCATTGATAATGCCTTGCGGGTGCCCAGGGGGATAGGTCGCCCCAGGGTTGTATTCATCCCTTTTGCTGTCTGGATGGACAAAAAACTCATAAAATTTCGTGCAAATGAATCTGGCGATGGAATCGGCCCTATTGTCGAACAAGATGTCCATTACGTCATCATATCCCCAATTACCGGTCTGGCCCAAAATGGTTTTGGCGTCCGTATCAAATTGTTCCGGGTTAAAAGTGATTTTGGTACAACCCACATCACCACGGTTCACATATCCGGTAAGTGCCCGTGAGGTTTCGATGATATCCTCTTCGGTATAGGCATTGCCCTCGCCCAGTGTAAACAGCTCGTATAACTCACGAGAGTAGTTTTCATTGGGTCGATTCCTATTATTGAATGCGCCGTCCAAATAGCGTAACATGGCACTGGTCAACCCAATCTCACTTACAAAGGTTTTAAAGTTGCCCAAGGCATTGCGCTGTAGGCAATTGACATATTCGTACAAAAAGGAGTTACAGTCGTACACATCCAATTCCGTAACAAAATGGTTGCTCCAAAAGAAGCTCATTCTATCCAGAAGGTTGTTGTTCAATAGGCTATTTCCGTAGGCTGTATTCAACTCTTCCCGCTGCGCCCGCCGAACTTGTCTGGCAAGGTCATCGTCTTCGGGATAATTGGCATTCGTCCATTCGGACCATGCAGGAGCCGGAATTGGCGGTATGGTCAGGGCTTGGTCAACAAGGTTGTCCACCAATGCCGTTGCGGATTGTCCAACGGCTTGATTAACGGTTTCCACAGAAGCGCTAAACCCTAAACGACGGTATAAATGTCTAGCCCTAAGGGCATCCAAGGGTGTAGTGTAGGGTGCTAATGTGGAAGTATTACAATTAACGAATAGTTCCATAGCAAAATTTGGCGTTAAGGTGTTCCATAGTCTTTGGGTTAACTATGTGTACTAGGTAGGTGTGGTTCTTTTGAAGTTCCAAAGTACAATCTTAACGTTAGACATTGGACGAAGCACCAATTTTTTCGATGAAATGCACAATCTTTTTTATATTTTTCAAAACTGATGGGAAAACACAACGAATTTGGACGCCTTGGAGAGGAGTTGGCAACGGATTTTCTTCTTAAAAAGGGATATCGCATCAAATACAGGAATTACCGTTACCTAAAAGCAGAAATCGATATCCTTGCCCAAAAGCAGGATGTTTTGGCCGTGGTCGAAGTGAAATCCCGTAGTTCCGACCATATTCAGGAAATCGCTGAAACGGTAAGTAGAAAGAAAATAGCCTTATTGGTCTCGGCAGCAGATTACTATGTGGACACGAACAATTTGGATGTTGAGGTGCGGTTTGATATCATCACCATACTTAAAAAGGGAAAGGAATATGCCATAGAGCATCTGGAAGATGCATTCTTTCATTTTTAACCATTTGTTTTATTTGTAACAAAAAGTTATTTTTGCTCAAAACCAATTTGAAATGAAAACCATTTCCGCCGTTGTTGAGCAATACATTAAAAAGAAGCCTTTTTTGCAAAGTGCCCTGGCCCAAGGAATCATTAACCTTACGTCCTTATCACGTATTGTACGACCGGAAATTGAGGAGGAACTGGGAAAGGATGTTAGGAACGGTGCTATTGTAATGGCCCTAAAGCGATTGTCCGATGACATGGAATTTCGGGCTACCCATCGTATTGTTAAGGTGCTCAAAAACATTGGGGAGATCACAGTGCGTTCCAATCTTACGGATTATACCTTTCTTTCTTCCGAAACCATTCTGGCGCAGCAAGCCAAACTATTGGAAAAGGTACATGAAAACCAGGATATTTTTTATACGTCCTCCCGCGGGGTCAATGAGATCAACATTGTGGTCAGCAATAGTTTGGACGGCACGGTAGAGGAGCTGTTCCAAGGGGAACGGTGTACCCAAAAAGTGGGGACCCTTTCTTCCGTTACGGTCAAGTTGCCTGCGGAAAACGTTTCCGTACCTGGAATCTACTATTTTATCTTTCAACGTTTGGCCTGGGAAGGAATCGTGTTGTATGAGGTCATTTCAACCACCAATGAATTCACCATTCTTGTAAATGATGATCAAGTGGACGTTGCCTTTAAGACCATAAAGGATCTAAAGACGTTGTAGTTTACCTGTACTGTTCCAGTTTTTTGTTCATGACCCAAAACCATAGTGGCTGTAGTACGGCCAAAAGCATCATACCGGGATAGCCCGTGGGCATCTGCGGACTTTTCTCGTGCGATTTTAAAATCTGATACTTTTTACTGCCATTGTAATGATGGTCCGAATGCCTGGATAGATTAAAGAGCAATGTTCTTCCTATGGGATGGTCGGAGTTCCAACTGTGGTGATGTCGTACTGCCTCATAGCGTCCATGTTCATTCTTTTTCCGGAGCAGGCCATAATGTTCAATATAGTTTACGGTCTCCAGAAGTACAATGCCAATCGCAGCCGCAAAGAGGAAGGCAATCAAGACGGAAGTGCCAAAAGCAAAATATACCCCACCTAGTAAAAGGACATTGGCCAAGGAATACACTACCATTCTATTTTGAAAGGAGAACCATGGCCTGCCTTCATTTCCCAAGCGTTGATTTTCCAATTGCCAAGCCTCGATATAACTTCCAAAATGCGAACGGAACCAATACACAAACAGTAGTTCGTTTTTCCGGGCAGTGGCCGAGTCTTCCGGTGTGGCCACATTTCTATGGTGTCCCGCGTTATGGTAGGGCAGAAAATGGGTGTCCAGGGAGGTCAACAAAAGGATTTCCCCCAGTAATTGTTCCCACCGTTTATGCCGATGCCCCAATTCATGTCCCACATTAATACCGATCACGCCGCACATAAAGCCCATGGCCGTAATCCGGCCCACATACTCCAAAGAACCATAGGGGGTATCGCCGATGACAAAAAGAAAGTAGATCAAAAATCCCACTTGAATGGGTAGGGTACCGTATAAGATATAGTCGTATATCTTTTTGTTTTTCTCGTCATCCATCAGTTTTTTATCCATGTTTTCCCTGTCCGGGGGCACCAGTAGTTCAAGGAGCGGAACAAGACCAAAAAACACGATCAAGGGGAGAAATGTCCAAATCCCTTCCCAGTTAAAGGCAATAAAGGCCGTTACCGGAATGGTATAAACAAAAAGGTATTTAAGTCGTTTCACGGTGTTTTATTTTGAGATTCCCTTGGTGATCACAGTGATAAGATTGTCGAAATGGGCTTCCAAACGATCATACTCCCCTTTCAGATAAAAGTTGGGCTCCAGCCCTTGTAAGAGCATAACCAGTACTTGACTGTAGACCAAATGGTCGCCAGGTAATTCCAGTTCCCCCCTTTCAATGCCCCGATGGATCAACTGCATGATCTGTGAAACTTCCCACTCGATCATCCCTTGTTTTACGTTGTTGACAAAGTCATAATGCTCGTAGAAGTTGGGACGAAGGGTTTCCTGATAGTTGGGGGCATACCGTAAGACTTCCATCCGCTTTAGCATATAATTGCGCAATACTTCCCTGGTATCGGAATCGGTATCCGCAAAGACCTGGACCAATTCGGATTTCAATCGGTTCAGTTCGTCAAGTACAACGGCTTCAAATAGTAGTTCCTTACTACCGAAATGATAGTAAAGGGAACCTTTGGCCTTTTGTGCGGCGGTCGCAATATCTTCCATGGCCGTTTTGTAATATCCATATTTGCTAAAGGTGGTACCGGCTATTTCCAGCAATTGATTTTTAATTTTTGACATTTTGACTAAAAATGAATAATAGTCAAATATATGAAATCCTTTGAATAAAACCGAAGGTCAAAAGCCTTGATCCAAAATCAGTTACGAATAGGACCGTGGTATCGTTTTTGTTGTTTATCTTGTAACTAACGTAAAAATTTCCGACAAAATGAGACTTTGTTTTTTGCCTTTGCCGTTTTTGTTGTTTGTCCAGGCCATGCTATCCCAGAACCCTATGGCCCTTCACGATGATTTTAGGGGGGTGTTTTATAATCCCGCAATGTATGTACAGCGCTATGAGATTGAAAACGGCTCGCCCTACCTGAACCTAAAATTTGAGCCAGCAAAGATCGGGGACCGGGATAAAACCTATTTGGTGCGATTTAATGCGTACGAGGGGAGCGTAGAGGTTTGGATACAGGAAAATAAGGTCATTGAATTGAATAGCCCGGGAGAGGAACGCATCAAAATGTTGGACGGCTCCGATAAGGAATATCTGCTCACCACATATGAAAGTCCCAAAGGAGGAAAGGAAAAGGGTTTTCTGGAAGAACTAAAAGTCTGTGACGCCTATACCCTTTATAAAAAGGAGACTATAAAGTACTTCAAAAAGGTTAAAGCAGAGGCCTACGCCAAGGAGAAACCCGCACGATTTGAACAATCCACTCCCCAATTTTATATCAAACTTGCCGGTGGGGATGTGCCGATCAAGTATCTGTCCAATAACAAGAAAAAATTTCTTGGTGCGTTTGATGCCCAAAATGCGACCAAAGCCAAAACCATCATAAAAAAAGAAAAACTTAGTTTGACCAAAAGCGAAGATATCATCCGCATTTTGGACAGTATGTACAACTAGTCATCCGTAAAATTCCTTAATTCCAACAACGTACCGTTCGATAAAATGCACACTGTTTCGGTAAGCGGTTTTTAGGCCCAAAAACAGTTGTCGATCCTTTTTTACACTTTGTCCATTCCTTTGTTTTTCAGCGAGTTTTTTACCGGGATAAACGACCAAAATCGACTGTTGGGGTAGCTGCTGGGTAATTTTACCCTGTAACAATTACCCAAGTCATGAAAGCAGTTTTAACCTTCGTTTTTTTCATCTTCATCGCAACAACAGCTATGGCTCAAGCTCCTAAAAAGGAAGTAAAGGTTAAAACCATGACCATGGAAGTTGAATTGAACATCACCATTGCCCAGGACGATGCGCCCAAAACCGAAGTGGCCCGTTTGTACAAGTTCAAGAATTCCAGGGTAAAAAAGGCATTGAAGTTCACCACTAAAAACAATCGTTCCAAGATTGCATAATCCAACTTTTTTATAATTTACAGGAAACCTTGTTACCTACCCTATCTTGGGTTAGCCCAGTATTTCTGGGAAATGTCGCTTAAATGTCGGGTCAAATCCAAGCAAAATCCTTGGGTACATTTAGTTTTGCAGCTAACATTGTTCCAGGTTTTCAAAAACAAGCGATATGAAGCAGCCAGAGTTAGGATTACGAATTACGGAATTACGAAAGCAAAAGGGACTTACCCAAGATGAATTGGTGGAATTGTGCAATATTAATGTGCGGACCCTTCAACGGATTGAAAATGGCGAGGTATCTCCAAGAAGCTATACGATAAAGACCATTTTATCTGCCCTGGATTATGATTACGAAAGTTTAAGGGCAGAAGAGGCTACGGTCACTGCTTCCACCCTTGCGCGAATTCCGGCCAAGGAGGCCAGGACCGTCCATTCGTTGTTGACCATGGCCTGGATTGCCGGAATTCTGTTTGCCATCCTTGCCGTTTTTGAAGGGATATCGGATTATGTACGGATAGAGGACGGGGATTTTATCTATGGGCAATGGGGGCACGTTGTCGTGAAGTTCCTGGTCCTTGTTTTTAATGTACTGCTACTGTATGGCTTTTTGATTTCCGGGAAGTTGTTACAGAACTATCTGATGAAGATTGCAACCATCTTAATGATGATTGCCCTGTTCTGTTTTTATGGCTATGATATTGTCTCCGTTTTTAGTGGTTCCTTGGATATAGAAGTGGTTTTTATGGCAGAAGCCGTAACCTTTGGTGCTTTGGGTATCCTATTTGGGATTTCGATACTAAAATCAAGGAATATTCTGGGAAATACGGGAATCGCCACTGGAGTGGCGGAACTGCTTATGGCCTTTTGTCTGGTGACGGTGGTATTGTCACCTATTTCCCTATTCCTGTTCTTCCCGGTTATCGTTCTGGAAATATTGGTCCTTTACAAAGTTTCTACCATGGTAAAAGAACAACTGCCCTAGAAATCCAAAGTATTGAAAAGTTGGGTACGTATGGATGCCCAGCCTAATTAGGCTTTCATTTTAAAACTATTTCGATAATCGTGTCAATAGGGTCCATCTTTTCCTCAGGTAGTTTTATGAAAAGGCCGTACTTGGTTTTCTGGGTTTTTAGTTTTGTTTTTCCATTGAACAGGACGACTTCTTTCACATTTTCATTGAAATCCTTTAAAAAAACCAGGCTCTCCTTCGAATCCAACCAATGGAGATATACCACATTGCCCTTTTGGGTAGAGGCTATTTTTTCCGATGGTGCTATTGGGCCTTTTCTGGTGCCATAGATGGTTTCGCCATTAGTGCGCATCCATTCCCCCATTTTTTTTAGGGAGGCCCTATGTTCTTTTTGAATTTCGCCATTGGGCATTGGTCCTACATTAAGTAAAAGGTTACTGCCATACCCCGAAGCTTTTACGATGTAATGTGCCAATTCCTTAAAAGTCTTATGCTTGTCGTCTTGTAAATTGAAGCCCCAAGATGTATTTATGGTTTCACAAACTTCTAGCGGAAGGGTACCAATATCGTTTGAACTGGTCCCCCAACCTGTGGTGTTTTTTCCAGGCAGATCTTTCTCAAACATTTGAAAATCTTCCCCTTGAATTGGTGCCAAGTGATGATTGTTCCCAATAAGGCAATGGGGCTGTAATTCATGGATCAATTGATAAATTTCATCATAGTGCCAATCTACTTTTACTTTACCGAATCTTTTACCGTCCCACTCTTTTTGATCCCAATGGCCATCAAACCATATTCCTGCGATTTCGCCATAATTGGTCAACAATTCGGTTAATTGTGCCTTCATAAATGAAATATAGTTGTTCCAGTCGCCTTTTCCACGACCGGCAATGGTATTGCCCGTTCTTCCCCGTGGATAATAATCATCGCGATGCCAATCCAATAGGGAGTAATAGAAAAACAGCTTGATATCCTCTTTTTTGCAGGCTTCGGCAAGTTGTTTTAAGACATCTTTTTTATATGGGGTGCGATCAACAATATCATAATCCGTTGCATTGCTGTCGAACATTGAAAAGCCATCATGGTGGCGACTGGTAATGGTAATGTATTTCATGCCCGCATCCTTGGCCATTTTTACCCAATCATCGGCATTGTAATCAACAGGATTAAAAAAATGGGGCAATTTTTCATAATTCTCAATGGAGATGTTCTGATTGTTCATGACCCATTCCCCATCGCCCAGTACGCTATATACGCCCCAATGTATGAATAGGCCAAATTTGGCCTTTTGAAACCATTCGCGGGCTTCTAGATTTTCTGGTGTTGGTTGATAGTGATTGTCTTGTTGGCCAAATGTTACGGGGCCAGTGAACAACAGGCAAATGAATACGAATTGGATAGGTTTCATCTTTAAATAGTGTATTCCCAAATGTAGGGAATATAGCGGCCAAGTTTACTGCATATGACCGGGATGTTTGGGAATTTGGTCGGTAAGGTTATACCGGTCCTTAAACTTTTTTCATGGGCTACTGTAACAAATTCGCCCCAATACGGTCTTCTATTACATTAAACCCATGAAACCCCTAGACTATGAAATTGTCCTTTTATCCATACCAGGCATTTACCTCTTTTACAGCCATTCTTTTCACGATTTTTGTTTTTGGTCAAAAAGATTTGGGATTGTCCATGGTTGAGTTGGAAAGCGAACTATCGAAAATCAACGAAATAGGCTTGATAAAAGGATACGGGGTTGCCATATTTTCCAAGGACAGTACACTTTTTGCAAAGGGATTTGGGTATTCCGATGTTCAGAATCAATCACCCTACACCCGAAACTCCATTCAAAACATAGCCTCGGTATCTAAAACCTTAATAGGAATATCGTTATTGAAAGCCCAGGAAATGGGGAAGTTAAACCTTGACGATCCTATCAATGACTATCTGGATTATGACATCATCAATCCGTATCATCCAGAAATTCCAATTCGAATTCGACATTTGGCAACGCATACAGGAACAATTCTGGATACCGATCTATACGATAATAAATCGTATTACGCTTTGAACAAGGAAGACCTTAAATTGCCAGTGGCAAAGCAAATCGGTGAAACGCTGCTTTCTATGGATACTAAGGTTTCCATGGCAGAATATCTTAAAAGATTTCTATCGGTTGATGGCAGTTGGTACAAAAAGAAAAACTTTTTGAAGAGCAAACCTGGCGCTACGTACGAATACAGTAATGTAGGGGCGACCTTGGCGGCCCACGTCTTGGAAAAGGCCACTGGGGTTCCCTACGATGAATTCACAAAAACACATATTCTTGAACCCTTGCAGATGCATGCCACGGGATGGTCATTTGAAGCCATTGATAAAACCAAGCACAGCAAATTATATACCGATAAAGGTGAGGTCATACCCCATTATGCCTTGGTCACCTATCCCGATGGGGGATTGCTGACCGACCTTGACAACTTTGGCCTATATCTTCAAGAATTGATGCGGGGCCATGCCGGTGAAGGAACCTTATTGACAACGACTTCTTACAACGAATTGTTTACCCAGCAATTACCCGCTAAAGAGGTGCCTGAAGATCCCAATCGCTATGATGACGAGTTCAATTCCGGGATTTTTATGGCCTTCACTCCCCTTGGATGGATTGGTCATACAGGAGGCGACCCCGGTGTAAGCACCTTTATGTTTTTTGACCCAAAAAATGGACTGGGGCATATCGTAATGCTCAATACCTCATTAAACAGGGACTCCATCAACCAACAGTTGATACCGATCATGAAGGCCATAAGCAAGGCTTTGGATTAGATTTTCCAATCGGGTGGGGCCCTCACGTCGCAATGACTCCCTGGTTCCAGTTGTCATTTCTGTAAAAGTTACATTTTTCGTTCACCAAAAACTACCAATTATTGCAAACCATTTTAAAACAGATAAACTCCCCTCCTTATTTTAGGGAGGGGTGGTTCCGATGAAATCGGAAGCGGGGTGGGTTGTTTTAAGGTTGGACAATCAATCCCTTCCGTCTTTCAGCAAAACTGAAATCCACCTTCCCTTAGCCAAGGGAAGGAGCTGTTGTTTCTTTGTTGTTGAGTGGGGATAGCACTTTTAACGCTTTCTCTATACTAGTAATCCCTTCAAAGACCAACAACAACCGCAATCCATTTCGTGTCTGTTTTTCCTTGAGTTGACATGCCCTTGGGTTGGCTTGAACGTATTGCAATATGCGGGTAAAAGCCTCAGTTTGGTAAAATGGGGATTGTTGGTCGGCGATAAAATACCCCAAAAATTTCCCTTTTTTCAGAATCACTTTTTCAAGTCCAATTGAGGTGGCTATCCATTTCACACGAACAGAATTGAGCAAGTCCACCGCCTGTTCCGGAAGTTCCCCAAAGCGGTCCACCAACTCGGATTCAAATTTCTGGAGTGCTTCTTCATCCCCCACTTCGTTAAGCTGTGTGTACAGGTTTAAGCGCTCTGTAATATTGTTCACATAGTCATCGGGGAAGAGCAGCTCAAAATCGGTATCCAATTGGGTATCCTTTACAAAGACCTTTTCCTTTTCCCCCTCTACTTCATCATACAACTCCTTAAATTCATTTTCCTTGAGCTCTTCTATGGCTTCGGTCAATATTTTTTGATAGGTCTCAAATCCAATCTCATTGATAAACCCACTTTGTTCACCCCCAAGAAGATCACCAGCTCCACGAATCTCCAAATCTTTCATGGCAATATTGAAACCACTGCCCAGTTCGGTAAATTGTTCCAAGGCCTGAATCCGTTTTCGCGCATCGGGTGTCATCACTTCATAAGGTGGGGTAATGAAAAAGCAAAATGCCTTTTTGTTACTTCGACCAACACGTCCGCGCATTTGGTGCAGATCACTTAACCCAAAATTATTGGCATTATGGATAAAAATGGTATTGGCATTGGTCACGTCCAGGCCACTTTCCACGATGGTCGTGGAAACCAGGACATCAAATTCCCCATTCATAAAGGCGAGCATCAGTTGTTCCAATTTCTTGCCTTCCATCTGCCCATGACCAATGCCAATTTTGGCATCGGGCACCAGGCGTTGGAGCATCCCCGCCATTTCTTTTATATTTTCAATGCGGTTATGGATAAAGAATATCTGTCCACCTCTTTGGATTTCATAGGAAATGGCATCCCTTATGATTTCCTCGTTAAACCGAATGACCCTGCTCTCAATAGGGTAACGGTTGGGAGGTGCCGTATTGATGACCGAAAGGTCCCTTGCCGCCATTAAACTGAACTGTAGTGTTCTGGGGATGGGTGTTGCAGTCAAGGTGAGCACATCCACATTTTCCTTAATGGACTTGAGTTTGTCCTTAACGGCCACCCCAAATTTTTGTTCTTCATCCACAATAAGGAGTCCCAAGTCCTTAAATTGCACACTTTTGTTCACCAATTGGTGCGTACCGATAATGATATCGATTTTGCCCTGGGCCAGCTGTTCCAGTATTTCGCGTTTCTCTTTGGCCGTTCGGAACCGGTTAAGGTAGTCCACGGTAACCGGCAGTTCCCCCAACCGCTTTTTAAAGGTATTGTTGTGTTGAAAGGCCAGAATGGTGGTAGGGACCAAAATGGCCACTTGCTTGCCATTGTCCACGGCCTTAAAAGCGGCCCTAATGGCCACTTCGGTCTTACCGAAACCAACATCTCCACAGATAAGGCGGTCCATTGGCCGCTCGCTCTCCATATCCTTTTTGACATCGGCAGTGGATTTGGCCTGATCGGGGGTGTCCTCATAAATAAAGGAGGCTTCCAGTTCATGTTGCAAATAGGAGTCCGGGCCGTACTGAAATCCTTTTTCGAGCCTGCGCTTGGCATATACCTTAATGAGGTCAAAAGCAATCTTTTTGACCCGACTTTTTGTTTTCTGTTTTAATTTTTTCCAAGCTGCGGACCCCAGTTTGTAAATCTTGGGAGCTGCACCATCCTTACCGTTGTATTTGGAGATTTTATGAAGGGAATGGATACTGACATATAGGATATCCCGGTCGCCGTATACCAATTTAATGGCCTCCTGTTTTTTACCCTCAACATCAATTTTTTGCAATCCCCCAAACTTGCCAATGCCGTGGTCAATATGGGTCACGTAATCCCCAAGTTCCAATTTGTTCAGTTCCTTGAGCGTAATGGCCTGTTTTTTGGCATAACCATTTTTTAAATGGAACTTATGATAACGTTCAAAGATTTGATGGTCCGTATAACAGGCCAATTGCAAATCGTGATCAATAAAACCTTGGTATAGTGGAAAAACAAGGGTGTGGTAACCAATGTCGTCATTGGTTTCGTCATCATCACCCAAAATTACGGTTTTGATGATGTCTTTTAATCGCTTGGCCTGTTGTTCCGTAGAGCAACAAATTACATTTTCAAAACCTTTGTCATGATTTTCCTGAAGGTCTTGAACCAACAATTCAAATTTTTTATTGAAAGCGGGTTGAGGTTTGGCACGGAAGGAAAAAGCATTTTCACTGCGGTCGGTTCTTGAAGAAGTGGAATGGTTTTGGGGGCGGAACGAGGCCGAAGCCCCGATTTCCACTACGGTAAAATCACTCAGTTGACTTTTTAGCAGAGCGGAGTTCACAAAAAGTTCCCCTGGTTGGGCGTGCTTTATTTCCTTGCTCAGTTTTTCAAAGCTTTCTTTGGCCTTTTCAAAATTTGAGTCAATTCTATGAAAAACGAGGCTCAGGTTTTTGGAGAAGATGACCGTTTTTGGGGAAATATATTTTAGGAAACTCTCTCGGGTATCTTGCAGGAATTTGTTCTCCACATTGGGGATAATGGTTATTTTTTTCACTTTTTCCGTGGAAAGCTGCGTTTCGACATCAAAAGTGCGAATACTGTCCACTTCGTCCCCAAAAAACTCAATTCTATAGGGTTCATCGTGTGAAAAGGAAAAGACATCCACTATACCCCCCCGAACAGAAAACTCTCCGGGTTCAGTTACAAAATCCACCCTTTTGAACTCGTATTCAAACAAGACTTCGTTGAGAAAATCCAGGGAAAGGGTATCCTCCAGCTTTATTTTTAGGGTATTTTTTTCCAACTCCTTACGGGTGACCACTTTTTCAAAAAGCGCATCGGGATACGTAACGATGACCGCTGGCTTCCTTCTGGAATTGATCCGATTCAGAACTTCGGCCCGCAAAAGCACATTGGCATTGTCCGTTTCCTCTATTTGATAGGGCCTTCGATAGCTTCCCGGGTAGAAGAGGACATCTTTTTCCCCAACCAATTGCTCCAGATCATTTAAAATGTAAGCGGCCTCTTCCTTATCGTTCAAAAGGATAAGGAATGGATTTTCGGATACGCTAAAAAGACTGGAAATTGCAAATGAAAAAGAGGATCCCACAAGACCTTGGACATGGACACCTTTTTGGGACTGGGCAATGGTTTCCCGCAGTTCCCGAAGTTTCGGGGACTGTTCAAAACGTGCTAAAATGGACGATTTGGTCAATCCATACGATTTGGAGGCAAAAGTAAGTCTGAGCGTGGGATGATGCAATCTTTTTTCGATGTCGTTTCGAAATGGACCCCAATAGCCTTCAGGGCGATTGAGAAATCGTATTACAAATATCAACAGGGGTTACACCCAATAACAAGATTTCTCACGCTCCCCTTCGACTTCGCTTAGGGTCGGTTCGAAATGACAACTGGAACTAGGGAGTCATTTCGAAATGAGGAGCGAAGCGACGATTGAGAAATCTATTTTCATGGACTTGGATTTCCCACATTCGTTCGAAATGACAATCGCTGTTGTTAATGGTTGTCTTTCAAACTACGCATTAGATCCTCACCACTTCCCCCTCAACGATTACAAAGACCTCATCGGTTTTTTTGGGTTTCAGGGCATGGTTGCCCGTAAACTCGCCGAAAGCGGGGAGGATAAGCTGATTTTTTGTTTTGAAAAAACAGGGTAGCTTTAAGCGTTGTCGTCCAAAACCTTGCAAACGGACGGCAGGGTGTATATGCCCGCAAAAATTGAAAAACCCGTTTCGTTCTTCGGGATGGTGGGTGAAAAGGAAATCGTCCCATTGTAATTCCTTAAAAACCATTATCCCCAGAGCTTCGAATTTTTCGGGAGCGATAATATCATGGTTTCCCACCACCAAACTGATTTTGGAAGGGGTCTTCGCCACCCAATTCTCAAAAAAGTCCCACTCCCTATTGAAGGAGGAATGGAATAAATCGCCAAGAAAACACAAATGAAAAGGTTGAAAATGGCCAACAATTTTATCCAGTAAGAGAAAGTTTTTGTGGATGGCCTTTCGTGGGACCGCGGCTCCAAACTTTCTGAAATGGGCGACCTTGCCCAGATGTACATCACCAATGAGCAACAGGGATTTTTCTTCCCAGAACATACCGCCCAAGGGGTGCAGGATAAAGGATTGGTTTTTTATTTTAATACGTTGTGTCACTAATAGGCAGATCTTTTTAACCGTCATTCCGTGCTTGGCATGAAGTTCAAAAGTATGGATTCCTGCTTTCGCAGGAATGACAAAATCCTTACTTCATCAAAATCTTGGTCATTCGTTTAATGCGATCGGCCAATTTTTCATTGGAGAGTTTTTCCCGAAGCCTATCCGTGATCAATGGAAAGGAAAATGGAGTTGCCTTTTGACATTGCTTCCAAACGATTTCTTGCGTAGCGATACGTTCCAGTGCCATTCGCAATCGGCCTTCCTCCAATTGATGTTCAAAGGTTTCCGTAAACGCTTGTTTAAAGAGGAGGTTTTCCGGTTCGTAATCCCGGAAGACATCAAACAAGAGTTGGGAACTACTTTGAAGGTGCTTCATTTTTATTCCTTTTTCCGGATAGCCGGTAAAGACCATACCACTGATAACGGCAATGTCACGAAATTTTCTGCGGGCCATTTCATTGGAATTCAGACTTTTTTGCAAATCGGGGAGCATGTATTCGGAAGTAAACAGGTTATTGTCGATTACGGCTTGAATATCAATGGGTTTATCGGATAACATCTCAAAGCCATAGTCGTTAAAAGCCAGCGAGCAGGTGATAGGGGAGAGCAGCCCTATGCGGTACGATAGTAAACTGCTCATTGCTTCATGTACGGCACGTCCTTCAAAAGGATAAAAAATATGGTGGTAGCCATCCCTTGTTTTAAAGGTTTCAATCAAAAACTCACTGGGTTTGGGAACGCTACTTTCCTCCCTTTGTTTCTCAAAGATATGTTGGAGCGCTACCAGTTCCTTGCTAAGATTGGCTTCCGTAGCCGCCTTATACAGTTCCAATCGCAACAATTTGGACATTTCGGAAGAAAAACTCAATCGACCACCGGCCCAAGCAGGGACCTTATTGGTTCGTTTTGTGGAATTGCGCACCTGTACCTTCATGCTACGAATGCGGATAAATTCCAGATTCCGTCCGGCAAAGACAAATACATCCCCAGGATTTAGTTTTGAAACAAAATATTCTTCGATGGAACCGATATATCCCCCTTTTTGATAATGTACGGAAAGGTTGGCGTCGCCCACAATGGTCCCAATCTGAAAACGATGCCTCATGGCAATGCCTTTGTTGTTTACCTTGAACCTTCCATCCGCTTCCACTTCCACTTTTTTGTATTCATCGTAGCTTTTTAAGCTTTGGCTTCCCATGACCAAAAAATTGAGCAACCATTGCCATTCCTCTTCGGTAAGCCCTTGGTAACAAAAGGTCTGTTTAATTTCCGGGAAGATTTCATTGGGATAAAAGCCATCGGAAACCGCCAGGGTGGTCAAATATTGGATGAGCACGTCATAACTGTTCAAAAAAGGTAAGCGGTCCTCAACAGCATTTTCCTTTACCGCAACTTGAAGTGCGGAAGCCTCGATCAGTTCAATGGCATGGGTAGGTAAAAAATAGATGACACTTGTTTCTCCCGGGCGATGACCGCTACGTCCGGCACGCTGTAAAAAACGGGCCACCCCTTTTGGCCCGCCTATTTGGATGACGGTTTCCACCGGTGCAAAATCCACCCCCAAATCCAAACTGGAGGTGCAGACCACCGCTTTTAGACTTTCGTTTCGTATGGCCTGTTCTACCCATATACGCGTTTCTTTGTTCACACTACCATGGTGCATGGCCATTTCACCGGCAAACTCCGGGTAACGTTCCAATATTTTTTGAAACCAAATCTCACATTGACTGCGCGTGTTGGTGAAAAGGAGTGTTGTTTTGCTCTTTTTTATGATGGGAATAACATCATCCAGTAAATGCAGTCCCAAATGCCCACGCCATGGGAAGGTTTCCATCTGTTTTGGGATGATACTTTTGACCTTGATCTTCTTTTTGAGATTGGCCCTTACCAAAACGGAATTCTCCATTTCGGGAGAAGTAGGGCCTAGAAGTACCTGGCGGGCTTGGGGTAAATTGCCGATCGTGGCCGAAATTCCCCAAATACGAAGGTCCTTGCATACGGTCTTGAGCCGGGAAAGGGCCAACTCCATCTGGATTCCCCGTTTGGTCCCCAAAAGTTCATGCCACTCATCAACAACGATGGCCGAACAGTCTTTAAATGTGCTGTCATATGCTTTTGAAGCCAACAATAGCTGTAGGCTTTCCGGGGTAGTGATCAGTAAATCGGGCATAGTGGTCCGCTGCCGTGCCCGCTCTTTTGTAGTAGTGTCCCCCGTTCGAATCCCTACGGTCATTGGGAGTTCCAGATCCGCCACTATACGTTCGGCAGATTGTTTTATTTCTTGGGAAAGGGCCCGTAGCGGGGTAATCCAAACCGCTTTCAGTCCTTTTTTATGTTTGGTTTTGTATTCAGGATGGTTTTTAATGTAATTCAGGACAATGGGAAACCAAAGGGCATAGGTTTTTCCACTTCCCGTTGGGGCATTCAATAAACCGTGTTTGCCCTGTAAAAAGGCCGTCCAGGTCTCTTTTTGGAATGCATGGGGTTTCCAACCTTGTTGTTGGAACCAGGTCAATGCAATTTCAAAGCGTTGATTGCGAGTGATAGCGAAGTAATCTTTTGATATGTGTCTCTAAAATTAAAAAGATTCTTTACTCCCATCAAACCAACTTTCTGACAAATCACTCCATTCCGGATTTATCGAGTTGATTAGTTTTTCCTTTCGTTTTCTGTTGCCTGCTTTCAATTGCCGCTCTCCTTTAAAGGAATCCTTGATAGTATCAAATTCTTCAAAATAGACCAAAAGGGTACAATTGTATTTTTTGGTGAAAGCGTTTTTGTATTTACCATTCTTATGCTCGCTGACCCTTCTTCCCAAATTATTTGTAGCACCGACATACAGTACAGTTTTGTTTTTATTGGTAAGGATATAGCAGTAGCCCTTCATAACGAATGGGGCGAAGTTAACGGTTTTATGGAGGGTCTTCTTTTATCTGATTTGGGTTCTTTTTTAGGTAATGGGTCTATTTGCCAAGAGATCCCTTCATTCCGCCTTAGCGGAATTCGGGATCAGTGCCTTTAAATCTTCCAACGAATTCGCCTCCTCAATTTTTTTGTCCTTACGCCATCTTAAGATCCTGGGGAACCGTGTGGCCACACCACTTTTATGTCTTTTGGAAAAGACAATCCCCTCAAAGGCAATCTCAAACACATGATGTGGTGTTACGCTACGTACAGGACCAAAGCGTTCCAGGGTATTCCTTTTTATCCAGGCATCCACTTCCTGAAACTCCTTATCGGTCAAACCGGAATAGGCCTTTGCAAAGGTGACCAGTTCCCGTTCCCCTTTTTCGTTTGCCTTCCAAAGGGCAAAGGTATAATCGGTAAACAAATTACTTCTTCGACCATGCCCGCGCATGGCATACGTTAACACGGCGTCAATGGTCAATGGGTCCACCTTCCATTTCCACCAATCCCCTTTTTTGCGCCCTACTTGATACGTTGAATCCAAGCGTTTTAACATTAGACCCTCACTGTGTTTGGCTCTGGACATTTCCCGTTCCTGGGCCACCTGGTCCCAGGAGCTGAACTGCATCCGCTCGGATAGGAGTAACGGCAGGTCACTTCCACTGCCCTCAACCACGGACGAATAAAGATTTTCCAGAAGTCGCCTCCGTTCCATAAATGGTTTATCCCGAATGTCCATTCCATTCCATTCCAACAGATCATACGCTTTTATGATTACCGGGGTTTTCTCCAAAAGCGATTTTGAGACCGTTTTCCGGCCGATGCGGGTCTGGAGGTCATTAAAGGTGCCAATAGCCCCATTGGGATAGGGAAGTAGTTCGCCATCGAGTACCGTTCCATTGGGGATGATGCCCATAAATTTTTGAAACTCTGGGTATTTGTCCGTTACCAATTCCTCCCCTCGGCTCCAAACAAATAACTGATCGTTCCTAATAATGAGTTGCGCGCGAATACCGTCCCATTTGTGTTCCACGGACCATTGGGTCACATCCCCCAACTCCTGGGGAAGGTCCTCCAGGGCATAGGCCAAATAAAAGGGATAGGGTTTTGAGAGAAAATCACCTTCGTTTTCTTCCAATACCAGATTTTGGAATGAGATGGTACCGGGGTCCCAATTGCCCATGAGTTTATAGGCCAAAATGTCTTCATCCACACCAGTGGCCTTGGAAAGGGCCTTGGTCATTAATTTTTGGCTTACCCCAATTCGAAAACCACCTGTAATCAATTTTGTAAATACGAAACGGCCATAGTAATCCAGTTGCTGCCAATTTTCAAAAAGATATGCCTTTTTATCCTCGTCCGATTGTTTTTTCAACCATATCATTTCTTCCAAAAAATGGGTCAAATCCTTATCCGTGGAATGTTCGTCAGATGGGACGACGAGGGCAATTGTTTCGGCCAGATCGCCTACAATATGATAACTTTCCTCAAACAACCACAATGGGATTTTTGCGAGTTCGGAAGCCCATTCCCGCAATAAGGTGGTATTGACCGGTCTGGGCGGACGCCGATGTGAAAGGATGGCAATGGTCCAGACTTTATCGGTATCCGGGGCCATCAAAAAATAATTGGCCAATGCCTGTACCTTGACATTGGTCTTGTTGGTGCTATCCAAAGTCTTGATGAGCTGCGAAAAGCCCCCCATCCCCCGAAGGGGGGGTATCGGGTCCTTTTTATTTTTATTGGGATTTTTCATAATGATACCTCATCGTTTTTAACTCCCTCCCCTTTGGGGAGATCTGGGGAGGGGCTTTTATCTTCTTCCTCACCATATTGCGTATGCTCGGTTCTTGCATCGTAACCCAGTTCGCGCAAATACCTGGAAAAGATTTCGGTATAACCATGGGTGCAGATTACTTTTTCTGCCGTGGTGTCCTTTATGGCCTTTAAAAGCCCCGGCCAATCACAATGATCGCTAAGTACAAAGCCTTTATCCACGGCACGTCTTCGTCTGGCACCTCTAAAGGCCATCCATCCGCTGGCGGTCCCGGTCACAAATGGGGTCATTTTTCGAATCCAGGTACTACCGTGTGCCGATGGTGGCGCTAGTACAAGGCTCCCCTTTAGGTCTTCCTTTTTAGTGTCCTTGGTCACCAATTCCGTTTGATGAAAATCTGTGAACTGCCGGAGGACCTGGGTCATGTTTTCAACCGCCCCATGGGTGTAAATTTTACCAATGGAAGGGTCCAATAGCTTTAAAAGGCGTTGTGCCTTTCCCAGCGAATACCCAAAAAGTACTGAGGTTTGCCCATTGGCCCGATTGGTGGCCCACCACTCATTGATGTCTTTTTTGACCTCTTCCTGTGGTCTCCAGAGAAATGCGGGCAATCCAAAGGTGCATTCCGTAATAAACGTGTGGCACTTAACGGATTCGTAGGGTGTGGCCAGGCCATCGTCCTCAATTTTATAGTCCCCCGTAAAGACCCAAACCTCACCCTTATGTTCCACACGGATCTGTGAAGATCCCAAAATGTGCCCTGCGGGGTGCAGACTGAATTTTACGCCTTTGACACTAAAGGTTTCCCCCCATTCTTTTCCTGAAATGGCAATGTTTCCCAAACGATGTTTTACGATAGGGACGTTTTGATGATGGGTAATGTAGTTTTTATGCCCCCAACGACTGTGATCGGCATGGCCGTGGGAAATTATGGCCTTGGATACCGGTCGCCAGGGATCCAAGTACACGTCTGCAGCTTCGCAATAAATGCCCTTGTCCGTAAAACGTAGAAGAGGAGGGTTCATAGCATGGTGAAGATACAAATTTGTAGGTCAACCCGCGTTAGGGATTGCAGCGGTAACCCACAGCCCAATACGATATTGGGCGAGGATTTTAGCGAAAAGCCCGACCAAAAACAGGTTTTTGGGAACGCCCAAATTGGGTCTTTTTATTTCGTATTTCGGTAGTGAAATGGTTTATATTTGCGCAACAAAATTTTATACAATGCCAATTGTTGACCTATACGAGCACAGTGATCAGCGGCATAATCTTGCCCATTTTGCCACATTGGCCAGTTTAGCGGCGGTTGATGGGGAAATCAATGAAAAGGAAAAAGCTGTTTTGGACAAGTTTGCCTTTAAACTGAACATTACCAGTGCGGAATATAAGGAGGTAATGAAGAAAGAGAACAAGTATCCCATTCAGACCCCCCATAGTGGTGAGAAGCGGCTAAAGCGACTGTTCGAATTGTTTCAGATGGTATTTGCCGATTATTTCATAGAGGAGGACCAAATGAACCTTATTGAGCGGTACGCCATAGGTCTAGGGTATTCCCCCGATGCGGCCAAGAAACTTATTGAAAAATCCTATGCTATTTTTAGGGGAAAAATCGCTTTTGAGGACTATCAGTATTTGATTGAGAAACAGCCTTAGTGGTATTTCGCCAAAAACTCCTGTAACTTCAATACCATATTTTTGCTTCCGCAGAAAAAAGGTACCCTTTGGTGCAGTTCTTTGGGAACGATATCCAATATTCTGTTCTTTCCGCCAATGGCCACCCCATTGGCCTGTTCGGCCAAAAAGGCCATGGGATTGCATTCGTACAGCAATCTAAGTTTCCCGTTTCCGGTCACACTGCTTTTAGGATACATATAAATCCCGCCCTTGATCATGTTTCGGTGAAAGTCCGAAACCAAAGAGCCTATGTACCTTGAAGTATAAGGACGATCGCCCTCTTCCATTTGGCAATACTTTATATAGTCTTTTACCCCCTGTAAAAAATGAATGTAGTTCCCCTCGTTTACGGAATAGATTTTTCCATTCTCCGGGAATTGCATGTTTGGATGCGATAAATAAAACGTTCCAATGGCAGGATTTAAAGTAAAACCGTTCACCCCGTTCCCCGTGGTGTATACCAGCATTGTGGAAGTTCCATAAATAACATAGCCCGCCGCGACCTGTTGGTTACCGGGCTGTAAAAAGTCCTCGAGTTGTACGGGCGTGCCTACAGGTGTAATTCTCCGATAAATGGAAAATATGGTTCCAACGGAAACATTGACATCAATATTGGATGAACCATCCAGGGGATCGATAAGGACCACGTATTTGTTTTGGTGGTTTTCATCATGGCTGTTAATGGAAATGAAATGATCCTCCTCTTCCGAAGCGATACCACAGACAATTTCCCTGTTTTTTAGGGTCTGAATGAATTTTTCGTTGGCCAAGACATCCAATTTCTTTTGATCTTCACCTTGAATGTTGGTGTCCCCGGCATCCCCAAGAATATCGACAAGTCCTGCTTTGTTCACTTCATGGTTGACTACTTTGGCTGCCAGGCGTATGGCATTGATCAATTTGGAAAGCTCCCCGGTTGAATATTGAAAATCGGTTTGGTTTTCAATAATGAATTCTCCAAGGGTCTTGTTCTTCGTGTGCATTGAAAGCGGTTGTTTTATTTAGCTGCAAAGTTCGTGCTTTTTGTGATACTACAACGATTTCGACAAACCTTTGTTGGTTTATATTATAACAAAGTGTTTTATTTGCAACAATATGGATTTTTTAATTCGAGAAGCAGTAAAAGCGGACATGGAATCCGTCCATCGGTTGGTAACTGAACTGGCGGTTTTTGAAAAAATGCCCAATGCCGTTAAGGTCACTGTGGAAGAGCTGACAAGGGATGGATTTGGAGAAAGGCCTTTGTTCCACTGTTTTGTGGCAGAGGCGGACTCAACCCTTATTGGTATTGCATTGGTGTACGCCAGATATTCCACATGGAATGGCCCGGTCATCCATTTGGAGGATTTAATAGTTACACAATCCATGAGGGGAAAAGGAGTGGGAAAGGCCCTTTTAAAACGGGTGGTTGCCTATGGTCTGGAGAAAAAAGTACGACGCCTTGGATGGGAAGTACTGGATTGGAACGAACCTGCCATACAGTTTTATGAGAACAGTGGTGCCATTGTGCTCAGGGATTGGGATGTGGTACAAATGGATAGGGCGGCCATGAAAAAATTTATGGAAGAATGAGAATATTCAAATTTGGGGGGGCATCCGTAAAGAACGCCGAAGGCGTACGCAATGTGGTCAAGGTATTGCAAACGGTGGGCCACGAAAATACATTAATGGTAGTCTCGGCGATGGGAAAGATGACCAATGCCATGGAGGCCGTGGTCAATGCCTATTTTAAGGATGAGGCCCTATTGGATGAAAAAATCCAGTTTATTGCGGATTACCATAAAGGTATTATCAATGATTTGTTTGAAGCCAAAAATCATGGGATACACCACAAACTCAATAAACTGATTGAGGAGTTCCGGGGGTTTTTACTTTGGAACAAATCACCAAAGTACGGCTTTGTCTATGACCAAGTGGTAGGGTATGGGGAGCTGATATCCACAGCAATCGTAAGTGCCTATCTTAGGGAAATAGGTATTGAAAACGAGTGGTTGGACGTCCGTGAATTGATCAAGACGGACAATGCCTATCGTGAAGCCAAAGTGGACTGGGAAGTGACAGGGAGTCGTATCCGATCCCGTATCGATACCAAAAAATTGAATGTTACCCAGGGTTTTTTGGGAAGTGATGAGAATAACTTCACTACTACCTTGGGAAGGGAAGGTTCGGACTATACCGCTGCCATATTGGGGTATTGCTTGGATGCCGACTCCGTCACCATTTGGAAAGATGTGCCCGGGGTTTTGAACGCCGACCCCAGGCATTTTCAGGAAACCCGGAAACTGGAACAGATCAGTTATCGGGAAGCCATAGAACTGGCATTTTATGGAGCGTCGGTAATTCACCCTAAAACCCTACAGCCCTTACAGCGGAAGGGAATACCCCTGTTCGTGAAATCATTTGTGGATCCAAGGACCTCGGGAACCAAGGTGGGCAAAGGCGTGAAGATTTCCCCGGATGTCCCCTGTTTTATAGTGAAGAAGGAACAAGTACTTTTAAAATTGTCATCATTGGATTTTTCCTTTATTGTGGAAGATAACATCAGTGCAATTTTCAGGCTCTTCCATGAACATCGGTTAAAGGTGGATTTGATTCAAAATTCGGCCATTAGCTTTTCCGTCTGTTTGGACAATAAATTTGATGGTTTAAAAACCCTTCTTCCTGTTTTGGAAGAACGATTTAAAGTGGTATGCCATGAAGGGGTCTCCCTTTACACCATAAGACATTTTGATGAAAATGCCGTTGAGTCCATCTTAAATGGGTATGATGTTTTGGTTGAACAAAGGGGAAAAGAGACGGTGCAACTTGTGGTGAAATAGGATTTCTTCGGTTGCTACTTCTGCTATTTTTCTATATTTACCGTAACTAAATCAATCACATGGGGCTGGTTTCTGCGAAAGAGGTTGCCAAGGTTGTCCATTTGGATAAGTACGGATTTGTTGGAACATTTATAGGTTGGTTGTTGATGCAGGTTACCCGTATCTCCAACATGAACAACTTTTATGACAAGCACCAGGATTTGGATGGCCATCAGTTCTGTGAGGCTATCCTGGAGCATTATGAGATTGATTTTGAATTGGTGGAGGAAGAACTGAAACGTTTGCCCAAAAACGGTCCCTTTATTACCATCTCCAACCACCCATTGGGAGGGATAGACGGGGTACTTCTCTTAAAACTGATGCTGGAACAGCGATCGGACTTCAAAATTATTGCCAACTTCCTTTTGCACAGAATAGAACCTTTGAAGCCTTACATCATGCCGGTCAATCCTTTTGAAAACCATAAAGATGCCAAAAGTAGTATTACCGGTTTCAAAAATGCATTACAGCATTTAAAGGAAGGGCATCCATTGGGGATTTTCCCTGCGGGTGAGGTATCTACCTATCGCGATGGTAAATTGTTGGTGGACAAGCCCTGGGAGGAAGCTGCGTTAAAACTGATCAAGAAGGCGGAGGTACCCGTGGTACCGATTTATTTTCATGCACGCAATAGTCGACTGTTTTACCGCCTTTCAAAAATCAATGATGTTTTTAGAACGGCAAAATTGCCCTCGGAACTGACCACCCAAAGTAGACGTCCCATTAAAGTGAGGATAGGCCAACCCATATCGGTGGCCGCCCAAAAGGAAGAGCAAACCTTGGAAGGTTTTACGGAATTGCTCCGTAAAAAAACCTATCTCCTGGCCAATGTTTTTGAGAAGGAACGATTGATAGATAAAGTGCCCACAAGTTTAAAGATTCCCAAACCGCCACGAAAGATTGCCACGGCGATACGGACCGAAGTTCTTGAAGGTGAAATTGGGAAACTTCGTGAAAAGGACATGCGGTTGTTGCAAAGTAAAAATTACGAAGTCTTCCTGGCCCAGGAAGGGGATATGCCCTTCCTTTTAAAGGAAATTGGACGACAACGCGAGGTAACGTTCCGGGAAGTAGGGGAGGGGACCAATAATCCCATTGATCTGGATGAATTTGATTCCTATTACCACCACCTGTTCCTTTGGGATGATCAAGATAAATGTATTGTTGGGGCTTACCGAATGGGGCTTGGTTCCGAGATATTCAAAAACTATGGTATTGATGGTTTTTACCTTCAGGATCTATTTGGTTTTGAACCGGAGTTGCATGGAATGATGGCCAGATCCATTGAGATGGGCAGGGCTTACATTGTAAAGGAATATCAGCAAAAGCCCATGCCCCTATTTTTGCTTTGGAAGGGCATCGTGCACACCACATTGCGCTATCCGGAACACAAGTATTTAATTGGTGGGGTAAGTATCAGCAATCAATTCTCGAACTTCTCCAAGTCATTGATGATCGAATTTATGAAGTCCCATTATTGGGATCCTTATGTGGCCCAGTACATTCATCCAAAAAAGGAATTTAAGGTAAAGCTTAAGGATGCCGATAAGGAGTTTGTGTTTGATGAAGCCAAAGCGGACCTCAACAAGTTTGATAGGCTTATTGAAGAAGTGGAACCGGGAAGTCTACGTTTGCCAGTATTGATCAAAAAATACATTAAGCAAAACGCCAAGGTGGTGGCTTTTAATGTAGATCCACTTTTTAATAATTCAGTGGACGGATTGATGTACATAAAAATTGCGGACCTGCCGGAAAGTACCGTAAAACCTGTAATGGAGGAATTTCAAGCCGAATTGGAACGCAAAATGTCCGAATCTTAATTCACCAATTCCTCTTTAACAAAAGTCTCGCAAAACTCTTTTATGTGGTTCCGGGTTTCCAAAAAAGCGCGATGCTTCTCCTCACTGGTCCCCTCCACCTTGGAAGGGTCCTTAAAGTTATGATGCAAACGCTGGGCATTTTTGGCGGGAATAAATGGACAGTTTTCCTTGGCATGGTCACAAACGGTAATGATATAATCCCATTCCATACCCTCATATTCATCCACGTGGTTGGAGGTATGATGGGAAATATCCACACCATCTTCCTTCATAATGGAAACGGCACCTGGATTTAATCCATGCGTCTCAATACCCGCACTATACACCGTTGCCAATTCACTTTGGTAGTAATTTAAGTACCCGTGTGCCATCTGACTGCGACAGGAATTTCCCGTACACAATACCAATACATTTTTCATAACTGAACGTTCTTTAATCTATTCCAACTTTTTTACTTCGTCTTTCAAAAAGCAAATTGTCCTTCCAAATCCCGTCATTGGTCTTCCCTATGGATTCCCTTTTGCCCAAAAATCGGAAACCAAGCCGTTCGTGCAATTTGATACTTGCTTTGTTTTCGGGAAAAATCCCGGATTGTAGGGTCCAATACCCTGCTTGCTCACTTTCTTCAATAAGTCGCGCCAATAGTACTTTCCCAACGCCCTTGCCCCGTGCGTTTTCACCGATATAAATACTGATTTCGGCAACCCCTCCATAGACACAACGACTACTAACGGGTGAAAGGGCTGCCCAGCCCTGGATGGAACCATCTTCTTCGGCAATTAGGCGGCACAGTTTTATATGGGCCTTGTCCCAATCCCCATACTGGGGAACATTGGTCTCAAAAGTGGCATATCCCGTGGCGATGCCTTCAGTATAGATTCGAGCTACATCGCTCCAATCGCTTTGGGTCATATCTCTAATCACCATAGGAGGCACTTAACAACATCCGCTGCCGGGTACACAGGAAACGGCAGCATCCGAAACAACCTCTTCAGGAATACCACAGGTTTCCTTGGCCTTACAATCGGTTTTTTCTACCGCAAGTTTAATAACTAATTCGTTAGCGTTCCACAACAGGTCATTAACAAAAAGTTGTGCTGTGTGAAAGTTATCGTTACTATATTCAAACTTTACTTCCGCTTCCCTTGCCATTGGTTTGATCTTGTCCACCCGATTTAGGATGGACAGTGCCTTACGCGCGGTCATGAATTCCTTTTTATCCTTTTCTACCGGACTTTCATAAAGCTGTATTACGGTTTCCTTCCAATAGTCCGTATTGGCACCACAATCAACGGCGTCCACAATCGTATTTTTAATCTCGGTAATATGGTAATTGGCCTTTACGAATTCTCCTTGCCGGTATTCAAATAATAGTGATTTGTTCTGATGGGATTTTAGTGTCTCCAATAATTCTTTTGTTTGCATGATTAACAGCAATTTTGATTAATACTAGAGAAAAATGAGTTGAAAAACTGCTGCAGTTCCAACCATTTTTCCTGATCGATACAATAACAAAGGTTCTTACCTTCAAAGGTTCCCTTTAATAACCCAATTTTTTTGATTTCATTTAGGTGTTGGGAAATAGTGGGCTGCGCAAGACCAATCTCATCCACCAAATCCGTACAGATACAACTATCCTGTTTGCTTATAAATTCCAGGATGGCTATCCTCGCGGGATGGGCCATGACTTTGGCGGCCTGTGCCAGTTCGTTATGGCGAGTGGAAAAGATATGTGTTTTTGTTGCCCCCATTTATTTAAAATGATATTGCAATATTACGATGATATATTGAAATAAAAAAGGTCAGAAGCATTTTTCTGACCTTTGGAGTCTAGAACCAAGGTTTTTTGCCCACTTGATAGGTGTTGTAAAACTCTTCATCTGACTTGGTCAAATAAATAATTCCTTCAATAAGCCCAACGAGGCCTGTTGCCCAAACTAAAAATACACCTACTCCAACGCATGTTAGTACCATCCCGACAACGGTTATGCCCAACAGGATGAAACCTTCTTTTTGATACCCTAAAATGAATTTGTGGATGCCTAGCGAACCTACAATAATTCCGAGAATACCTGCCAGGATTTTCTTGTTGTCCCCGCTGGCATTTTTAAGTCCCTCTGAGAATTCATTGGCGGTTTTCTTGGCTTCATCCGCGAAATCACTGGCTGCTTCTTTGGCATCTGCAGCAGCGTCCTTGGCGGCTTCCTTTGCTTTGTCAAAAGCTTCTTCGGCCTTATCTCCTAAATCTTTTTTTTCTTCAGACATGGTTTTTTTTATGTGGGTTGAACAATGTTAAATGTAGCAATTTTTTTGATACTCCAATGAATTGTCCATCAGTGTTTTACTCAGAGCCTGTTTGGGAATTTTTCAATTGTTTTCTTATGTCCCTTTTTGCGGCCAGGGCACCATCTGGCCCCTCTTTCAAAGGCCAAACCGTTGGCCTTTTCTTTCGGTCCTGTTAAAATTTTAGTCCATAACTATGGCTATGGACTAAAATTTTGCCTCGTTCCGCACCAAAAATGGCCTATAACAATTCCAATCACAAATTCCCAAACAGGCTCTCAAACCAATTTAGTGCTGATAATTTTTACCGGACAAGCTTTTTGGGCTTCCTTACATGGGGCGTAGCTGGCGTCATCAGTGGATTTGAAGGTATGGAACCCCTTTTTCTCCACCGAATGCAATAAAACACTCTTGCCATCATTGCGCGCCATTTGAAAAAACGCTGGCGCCAACTCCACGCAGTAGTTGCAGCCAATACACTTTTTACGCTGTAGGGTGACCACTACCATCAGGGATTCTTTACAATTTTATACAGTTTGTCCGATGGCCTTATGCGGAAGTCCAAAGGAATGGTGCAGGAATCGTTCTTGGTCGCCTTTTCCTTTTTTTCGTCATTGACCAACATTTGGGTGAGTACAAATTCCTTGGCACCCGTAGTAGGGCCGGTGATCAATACGGTGTCGCCAATGTTCAGGTCATAGGCCTCTATTTTGAACTCCCCGATTTTTGCTTTGGGAAAATAATGCTGTCCTTTGCCCAAATAGACCTTTTTTTGGGTAGCCTTGGAACCATCCACATTGCTCCATTCCCCCAATTTCTGTCCTAGGTAATAACCGCTCCAAAAGCCCCGGTTGTATACTTTTTTGAGCTCTTCCATCCAATGGGCCACCTTAACCGGGTCATAGGTTCCTTTATAGTGGGCATCGATGGCCTCTCTATAAGTTTTTATGACTTTGGCCACATATTCGGGCGCACGCCCACGCCCTTCAATTTTGAGAACCTTGGCACCGGCAGCTATCACCTGATCCAAAAAATCCAATGTACAGAGATCCTTGGGAGACATCATGTATTCGTTATCCAATGCTATCTCGAAACCGGTATCCTGATCGATAACCGTATACTTCTTCCGGCAGTTTTGCTTGCATGCCCCCCTATTGGCCGAAGAATTGTGGGAGTGCAGGCTCAGGTAACATTTTCCTGAGACCGCCATGCAGAGTGCCCCATGTCCAAAGATTTCAATTTCCACCAAATTACCTGAAGGCCCCCTAACATTTTCCTTTTCAATCCGATCGGTGATTTTTTGGATTTGCCGCAGGCTTAGCTCCCTGCTCAATACCATGGTGTCCGCAAACAGGGCGTAAAATTTCACCGTTTCTATATTGGTGATATTGATTTGTGTTGAGATGTGGACTTCCATCCCAATTTGGCGTGCATACGCAATAACGGCCTGGTCCATAGCGATTACCGCAGTGATCTGTGCGGCTTTGGCCGCATTGAGGAGGGTCTTTATGAGCGATAGGTCATGGTCATAAATAATAGTGTTCAAGGTAAGGTAGGTACGTACTTTTTTGGCCCTGCACCGTTCTGCCACCTCCTGCAGATCGTTAAGCCCAAAGTTGATATTGGACCGCGCCCGCATATTGAGTTGTTCCACACCAAAATAGACAGAATCCGCCCCATTGTCCAAAGCGGCCTGAAGTGACTCAAAATTGCCCGCCGGGGCCATAAGCTCTATTTTTCCCGTTGTTGTCATGCCCAGATTTCCAGTGGGGCAAAATTACAAAATGGGGCGCAATGCACTACGTATTTGAAGGCATTGGTCCTATTGGTCCAGGAAAGCTTTGTCCACAGGTTCCCAAAGTTCTATTTTATTACCCTCGGGGTCCAATATCCATCCAAATTTGCCATAATCGTATTCTTCCATTTCACCAACAACGGTTACGCCTTCCTCTTTTAGAACCTCCAAAAGCGCTTTTAGATTTTCCACCCGGAAGTTCATCATGAACTGTTTTTCACTGGGCTGAAAATAGCTGGTATTTTCCTTAAAGGGACTCCATTGTGTTGAACAATCGTTTCCGTCCTGGTCTTTCCACCAGAATGTCCATCCGTATTGATCCGTGGGGATTCCCAAATGGGTCTTGTACCAACTTTTAATTTCATCTGGATTCTTGGTTTTAAAAAAGAATCCTCCCAGGCCTGTTACTCTTTTTTTCATCTTTTTGTGTTTTTTTCATACAGTGTGATCCAATCTTCCACGGTCATTTTTTGACATAGTTCCGCGATCAATGGATAGGGGATGTTTTCCACTTTTTTAAATCGGATGCAACTTTTCCCCATATCCAATTTGGTCTTCACATACTTGGGATATTCCCCAACAAACCAGTCCAGCAGACTTTTATTGGCGTAGATACCGGAATGGTAAAGGGCCACAAAATTCTTCTGGGAGGCAATATTGATGAACGGCAAGGGCAATTTTGGATCGCAATGATACCCTTGCGGATAAATGGAATGTGGGACAAAATACCCTATCATTTTATATGATATGCCCTCTTCAAAACCTTTGGGCAAATTGTTTTTAACGGTGTCCCGAAGTTTGGAAATTGCCACAGTGCGTTCTTTGGGCACCTTTGCAATATATTCCTCAACGGTATTGGCATCTATGGTCATGATATCATGGTTTATTTACGTTGTAGGATTACCGCCGAAATCAATGAAATAATGAATCCAATGACCAAAACCGTTCCACTCATTACGGCGAAAAGAAAATAGCTGTTCGAAAAAAGTTCCCGTTGCGACTCCAACTCCCGTAGTTTTAATTCAACTTCGTTGGTGGGTAATGTATTCTTCATTTCCTCAATGGCATTGTTGTAATACGTTTGGGTGAAATCTGGATTGAGGTATTTCACATAAATGGTGTCGATTATCCCAAAACCTATCGCGGTAATAAGACTAATGAGGATACCGATCAACAAAGCCTTTTTAAAACTGATCCTTCCTGAATTTTCCTTATCCCTAAAGCTTTTGATTCCGAAGTACACAAATGAGAGGGATACGATCATGGATAAATAGCCAAGGGCCTCGCCCGAAGCAAAATCACTGTCCTTTAAAAGGAACCAGGTGGCAAGAAATAGCATGGTGATGGTCAACGCTCCATAAAGGCCATATCTAAGGACTGTTTTTTTCATTGGATTTGCATTTTGATTGGACTCAAATGTAGGGTTGGTTGGACCAAAACCATTCATACTAAAGTACCAAAAAGCTGGTACTTTGGTCGGAACCCATGCCCCTATTGGGGGATTAGGGAGAGTTCTTTGGCTATTTGGATGGCCTGCGTGCGCCGTTTGGCATTGAGTTTTACCAAAAGATTGGATACGTGCGTCTTGATGGTACTTTCCGAAATATGAAGCTTTTTGCCAATTTCCCTATTGGAAAGCCCTTTGGCTATTTCTATGAGCACCTCATATTCCCTATCACTTATGCCAAGGGTCTTGATTTTTTTGAAATCAACGTGATTGGGTTCCGGGGCGGACTGCGCTCTCCGCCGGTTAATATACAGTCCAATTCCAAGGAAGACAATGGCCACTATGGAGATAACGATTTCAATGGACGTATTCCCGGAAATAAAGGAATACTTTCCCAACTGAAATAGAACAAGCAAGGAAATGATAAGTGCCGAAAAGACAAAAATGGTCTTCTTCACCTTTAAATTTAGCAAAATTTCGCCTTGATCTTGTCCACAATGGTCTGGGCCAGTTTTTCTTTACTTTCCACGGTCCAGC
Source organism: Muricauda sp. SCSIO 64092 (assembly GCF_023016285.1). Classification (GTDB taxonomy): domain Bacteria; phylum Bacteroidota; class Bacteroidia; order Flavobacteriales; family Flavobacteriaceae; genus Croceivirga. The sequence continues at coordinate 1,846,394 of NZ_CP095413.1, read as the reverse complement.
CGGCAACATGTGGGGTTAAAAGGACATTGGGTGCTTTTCTCAGATATTTAAAAGGTTTGGGTTTGTTCATGAACCAATCCTCAAAGTCAAAGGACTTTTTTTCATATTCCAAAACATCCAATCCGGCCCCAAGAACCTTGCCCGATTTTAGGGCTTCCACCAAGTCCTTGGTCACCACACATTTTCCACGGGCCGTGTTCAAAAACCAAAAAGGGTTGTGGAAGGCATTGATGAACTCGCGATTTATCATCCCGTTACTGGATTCCGTCAAGGGAACGTGCAGGCTGATCACATCCGATTTTTGCTGCAGTTCCAATATCCCTACCTGGCGGGCGTTTTCATCACCCACACCACCAATAATGTCATAGCAGATGACTTCAACATCAAAGCCCTGTAACTTTTTGGCAAAAGCTTTTCCCATATTGCCATAACCGATGATTCCAACGGTCTTTCCGTTGAGTTCCATTCCCCGGTTTCCTTCACGGTCCCATTTTCCCTTTCGGACCTCACGGTGGGCCTTAATCATTTTGTTCATTAGGGAAAGTAACATTCCAAGGGTATGTTCTCCTACGGCATTTCTGTTTCCCTCTGGCGCATTGGCCAAAAACACATCCTTTTCCCTGGCATAACGAACATCAATATTTTCAAGTCCGGCACCGACCCTTCCAACAAATTTTAGGTTTTTCGCTTTGTCCAAAAAGTGTTGATCGATTGGGAAACGACTTCTAATGATAATACCATCGTACTCCTGGATCTTCTCCTCAATTTCCTTTTTGGAAGAGGTATAGTCTTCATGGTTTTCGAATCCCAACTCCGCCAACTTCTCCAAAAGTAGGGGATGATTGGTATCTAAGTGGAGGACCTTCATATTTTTGGGTAATGGTTTTGGGTCATTTCATGTGCTACATTGCCCGTATGTGCGGTGCTCAGTTTTTCAAAAAGCAATAGATGGACTTCTTCATTATCCTTTGTGGAAGGGCAGTGTTCCACTCCTTTGGGGACAACGATCAACTCCCCCTCTTTAACGACCTCGGTCCGGTCCCTGAATTTCATATATAGGGTTCCCTTTAATACCTGAAAAAGTTCATCCTCATTTTCATGGGAATGCCAAACAAATTCACCCTGGATTTTGGCCAGGATGACCTGCATATCATCGACCACCGCAATTTGGTGTGGATGCCATTGTTTGGTAAACAAGCCATGTTTCTCTTTTAAGTTGATGGGTTTCATAAAAAAAGGAATTAAATACCTAGGATTAATTTGGCAATCCAGAAATAAATCAAAATACCAAAAATATCATTACTGGTGGTGATAAATGGTCCTGTTGCAATGGCAGGGTCTATATTTCTCTTGTCCAGGAACAAGGGAATAAAGGTTCCGATCAATCCGGCCACTACGATAACGGCCACCAAAGACAATGAAATGGCCAGGGCGGTGTTGAACTCCCCTTTCCACAACCAGGTAAACAATAGCAACAATATGGAGAGGATGAATCCATTTAAAAGTGCCAGGAGCATTTCTTTCCAAAGGCGATTGCCAATACTCCCCTTTAGGTCATCATTGGCCAGCCCCTGAACTATAATGGCACTTGATTGCACCCCAACATTACCGGCCATTGCGGCAATAAGGGGCGTGAAAAAAAGGATTTCGGGTGCATTTTTGACAATGGTCTCAAAACTTCCCATGATGACAGCCGCCCCCAATCCCCCAAAAAGACCTAAAATCAACCAGGGTAGGCGTGCACGGGTCAGTTCCCAAATACTATCGTCCGCCTCTACATCCTGGGAGATACCGGCCGCCAGTTGGTAATCCCTTTCTGCTTCGTCCCGAATGACATCCACAATATCGTCAATGGTGATACGGCCTACCAACCGCCCAATTTCATCCACAACGGGAATGGCCTCCAGGTCGTATTTGGACATAATTTTGGCAACTTCCTCTGGCTTTTCATTGACATTTACGGAATCTACCTTAGGAATATAAACCTCTTTGATATGGGTTGTGGTGGAAGTGGTCAATAAATCTTTTAAGGATAGGCGCCCTTTTAGTTTTTCCTCATCGTCCACAACATAAATGGAGTGTACCCTTGTTACATTTTCTGCCTGGGCACGCATCTCCTTCACACATTTAAGGACGTTCCAATTTTCATTGACCTTAACGAGCTCTTTTGCCATTAGACCACCTGCCGTATCCTCATCATAGCGTAAAAGATCTACGATATACTTGGCATGTTCCCTGTCCTCAATCTCGGAAATAACCTCCTGGACAATTTCCTTTGGAAGTTCCCCAACAATATCCGCGGCGTCATCGGTATCCAATTCCTCGATCTCACCGGCAATTTCCTTGGGGGAGAGATTGCTCAAAATGGCTTCACGCACATCTTCATCAAGCTCGGTAAGTGCGTCCGAGGTTTTTTCACTGTCCAACAGTTTGATCAAATAGGTCGCCTGTTCCTCTTCCAGTTCATTGGCAATTTCTGCCACGTCCGCATAGTGGAATTCCTTCATCAAAAGACGTAGGTCGCCATCTTTTTGGCCTTCAATGAGCATTTCTATCTGCTCGATCAGTTCGTCTGTGAGTTTAAACGGCGTCATTTGTGATCATTCTAGTAAGTGTGACAAAATCGATGACACTCAGTTGTTCCGGTCGCTTGTCAAATATAGTGTCTTCCTTAAGATTTAGGGAAAGCTTAAAGGATTTCAAACTATTTCTAATGGTTTTACGTCTTTGGTTGAAAGCCGCTTTTACCACTTTAAAGAAAAGTGTTTCGTCACATTGGAGTTGATAGTCGGTTTTCCTGATTAATCGCAGCACCCCGGACTGTACCTTTGGTGGGGGGTCAAAAACCTGGGGATGAACGGTAAACAGGTATTCGGCATCATAAAAGGCCTGTGCCAAAACGGACAGGATACCATAGGTTTTGTTCCCCGGGGGTTCACAAATGCGTTGGGCCACTTCTTTTTGGAACATTCCCGAAAATTCTGGGATTTGATTGCGCATTTCCAATACTTTGAATACAATTTGAGTGGAAATATTGTAAGGGAAGTTGCCCGTTATCGCAAATTGGTCTTTTCCATAGAGTTGATTTAAATCGAATTTCAGAAAATCACCTTCAATGACCTGAAATCTGTTGTGTTGCCCTAAAACCTTGGGATGCTCCAAAGGAAAGCTATGTTTGAGATAGACGATGGACTCGCCATCCAAATCCATAGCCGTTAAATCAATACCCCGAAGTAATAAATATTTGGTAAGGACCCCCGTTCCCGGACCAATTTCCAAAACATGGCCATAACCTTCCAATGACAGGGTTTCAGCAATACGTTGCGCAATGGTTTCATCCTTGAGAAAATGTTGACCGAGGTGTTTTTTTGCTTTTACGGATGGGGAACTCCCTTGTTTTTCAGATGGCCCTTGCTTTTGAGAAGCATATTTTTTGTTCCCTTTTTTAGCCATAGGAGTATTTTCATGACAAGGTAAGGTGATCAGTCGAAATTTTCCACATATGTCCATGCTTTTATACCAGACTTTACCATGACCTGAATGCGTTTGTAAACCGAAGTTTCGTATTGATCAATTTCGTGCAGCTCAAAATTGGAAACTTTGAACAGCATTCCCTCCACGATGTCTGATTGCATTGATGAGGGTTCAATTAACGGATATTTCCCATGGACCTTCTTTTTGGACATCCGATACCCCACCAAAACAGCAATTTTCCCGTAAAGTGTCCTGTTCAGAATTACTTGTTGTACTTCCTTATTTTGAAGGGTGCCGTAGGCAAAAAGATATTGTGTATATCTCAAAGGGTTTGTTCGTTAATTATTTCCAATTCGGTTCTAAAGGCCATAAATTTGTTTGGGAACAATCGATTTCCTTCACTCCGCATCCTTTCCGCGTCTTCCTGATAATAGCGCTCCAGGGTTTCCCTATCCGGGGTTTTGTATTGAATGGAATAGGTAGTGCCACCCATTTCTTCTTCAACCATTACCCTGCACATTTTCGCTTCCAGGAATTTTTGGGTCGCCAGCATATCGGGAATATGTTTGTCCTTCATCCAAATGAGCCACTCCTCATGGACGGAATCGTCAATGTTTATGGTAACATTATAAATAAGCATTTTTGTAACGCTACTTCGGTTTTGATGGAAAACAGTTAAGTTAAGTTAAAGTGTCCAATGAATTTAGTGGGGGAGATAAAATTCGCCGGACGCCATGACAAAAATCAATGAGTTCAATTTATACTGTCCCCACGAAGCCTTCTGAAATTTTTCCGTGCTTGGGGAAAGTAATAACTATCTTGGTAATTGTATATTATTTTTTCGTAGTGGTATTTTGCCTTTCCAATATCGGAAATATGATTTTCATACAGTTGGGCCAAAGCAAAATGGGCATCATCGGCCAAAATATCCTGACCATAAAACTCCACTATTTTTTGGTAGTTGAACCTGGCCCCGGAAAAATTCTTTTGGGCCTCAAAAAGTTTACCTTGTCGCAGTAAGGCTTCATCCTCAATTTTTTCCCCTTTGTGGTTTTCAAGAATATCATCCAATATGGAAATGGCCTCCTCATCGTTGTTCTGATAGGCCAATAGATCGGCCCGGGCATATTTCCTTAGGGCCGTTTGGGTGGAATCTTCCAAGCTATTGTCGGATATCAACAAACTCAACTGCATGGCATCATTGGCAATAAGCTGCGAAGTGGAACCGCGCAACACTTTTAGTTGGGTAAGTGCCCAATCAAAATCCCCTTTATAAAAGCTGGTTTGGGCTACCTTAAAACGGGCATCCTGCCCCAGGACATCATTTTTGAGACTTTTTTGGACCTGGGTAAAATAAATCAAAGCCTCGTTAAAACGTTGGTCGTATACCAAAATATCACCAAGGGCCAATTTAATGTAGGCCTTCCCAAACCGACCCAGGGATTCTTCCAAACTTCGCTTTAACATGCCAATGGCAGGTTCTGGATTTTCTTTTTTGAAGGTCAGGAAATTGGCATAGGCAATTTGCAACTGAAGGGTCTTGTTATCATAACCATAGTCCTCCAGTAAGGATTCGAACTTTTTGCCCACGGCATCCAGTTTTTTGCCCTTGGCATCCATCAATTCAATATCTATAAGGCTTAGCTGTGCATTTAACCTGATGTTGGGTTGGGTGGCATTTTCAACAATGAATTCAAAGATCGTGGTGGCCGTCTCCCTGTCACCATTCTCGAGCGTAATTTCCCCCAAATTGACCATGCGGTCCAACGAAGATTCCCCCGTTCGTTTATAAATCGCCTTTTCTTGGGCGAAGGCACTTTTGTATTGCGCCTGTTGGATGAAGAGCCAACTCAACAATTCGTTCCATAGGACATCCGGATTCTTTTGGGCGTTGAGCAGTAAGGTCTTTCTGAGCGTTATGTTATTTTGGTTGGTCGGGTCTTCCGTTATAAAATCATCCAGGTTTCGCAATACATTGGCCCTTGAGGTTTTCCCTTCATAAATAAGTCTAAGGTACGATTGGTACATTTTTTCAATATCCCCCTTTTCCCCATAGATCCGTGCCAGTTGAAAATCGTAATTGAGCTCCGACTTTAGCGCCATTGCTTTTATGTATGCCGTTATGGCCTCATCCAACAGGGCATACTTCTGAAAGCGATACCCTACGGCATAGCCAAAGTTTGGGTTTTCCTCAATCTTTTGAATGGCACGTTGGTAGTATTCCGAAGCTTTTTCCGGTTGGTTCTGAAGGGTATAATTATAGCCTAATTCAATAAAAAATGTGGGGAAGGCATAGGTCTGTTCAATTTTGTTCAAAAGAAAGGTTTCTGCATCCCCGTAGCGTTCCAATTGTTGGTAGCAAGCGACCAATCCTTCTGAATAATCCGTTCTTCTTGGGTTTTGTTCCACCAACTTTTCGTAGAAAACAACGGCTTTTTCAAACTCCCCGTCATTAAAATACTGCTTGGCCAAGAAATCCTCCTGAGCCTTTGCCCCGGACAAAAAGAGCAAACATAAAATAAGGTAAATGCTACGCATGGTCTAAATATAACGAAGCAATCAACGGTATTGTGTTAACTTATCCTGAAAACTAATCGATAACCTCAAATCCGCAGTAAGGAACCAATACCTCTGGAATGGCAATACCGTTTTCCGTTTGATAGTTCTCCAAAATGCCGGCCAAAACACGGGGTAAGGCCAAAGCACTGCCATTTAGGGTGTGTGCCAGATGCCGTTTCCCATCTGCATCCTTAAAACGAAGCTTTAACCGATTGGCCTGATAGGTTTCAAAATTGGAAACGGAACTGATTTCCAACCATCGATCCTGTGCGGTGGAGAATACTTCAAAGTCATAGGTCAGGGCAGAAGTGAACCCAAGATCACCACCGCAAAGCCTAAGAATACGGTAGGGAAGTTTTAATTCCCTTAGTATGTTTTTGACATGTTCCACCATCTCATCCAAAGCGTGGTAGGAGTTGTCCGGATGCTCTACCCGTACAATTTCGACCTTATCAAATTGGTGCAGTCGGTTCAAACCACGTACGTGTGCACCATAACTGCCCGCTTCCCTTCTAAAGCACGGGGTATAGCCTGTATATTTTATTGGGAAATTGGATGCGTTCAAAATTTCGCCCCTAAGAATATTGGTGACCGGTACTTCCGCAGTGGGGATCAGATACAGATTGTCTTCCCCAATATGGTACATCTGCCCCTCTTTATCCGGTAACTGTCCAGTCCCATAGCCTGAAGCCTCGTTCACTAAGTGTGGTACCTGTATTTCGGTATAACCGGCTTCGGTGTTTTTGTCCAAAAAGTAGGAAATCAAGGCCCTTTGCAAACGAGCCCCCTTTCCTTTATAAATAGGAAAGCCCGCACCAGTGACTTTTACCCCAAGTTCAAAGTCTATGATGTCATACTTTTTGGCCAACTCCCAATGGGGAAGTGCCCCTTGCTGCAATTCGGGGATTTCCCCTTCCCTAAAAATCTCCTCATTGTCTTCATCGGTATTTCCCTTGGGCACGGAATTATGGGGAATATTGGGAATCTGATACAACAGTTCCTGAAGTTCATTTGAGACCAGATTAAGTTGATCCCCAAGATTTTTGGACGTTTCCTTGAGCTCGGCAGTGGTAGCTTTTATGGCGTTTGCTTCAGCTGTCCTGCCACTTTTAAAGAGCATTCCTATTTCCTTGGAAAGGGTATTGGATTTTGCCAAAGTGGCATCCAGTTCGGTTTGTGTTGCACGGCGTTTTTCATCAAGTTGTAACGCATCGTCCAGAAGTTTGCCCCCTTCAATGTTTCTTTTTGCCAAGGCCTCAATATAGGCTTCTTTATTCTCCCTTATTTTCTGCAGCTGAAGCATAGTTTTTGCTTTAGGGATGCAAAATTACTTTTTTGGATTCGATTTTTCATTTTCCCTGGGCAAAATCCAATCATGATGGGAGAAATGTTTCCAGGGAACGGCGGCTAAATCGGTATTTGGGTCTATGAGGGTGTGATACTTCCCTGCATTGACCTTGACCCTTGAAGTGACAAAGACGCTTACATCCTCTCCTTTTTTGGCATACTCCTTTTTGAGCCTTTGTGCAAATTGCCAAATATAGTCCGGATAGCTGCCTGTTTTGCGCCGTTGCTTTTTTGTGAGGTAATCATCCAAATCCACGGATGTGGTATCCTTGGTTGCTTTATTCACCACTTTAAAATGTGTGTATCCGGAACGCGTTCGCAACATCATCCGCCAACTTAATCGATGTCCTTCTTCGGTCCAAAGCACATCATCTTCAAAGGTGTAGTGCCTTAGGGGGAGTAGAAGCTGTATGACCAAATAGATACTTATGGCTCCAGTTATCCATTTGTACCCACTCGGAAAACCCAACTTTGAAGGAATATCAGCATTTTTCTTCTTCAAGAATACGTTTCTTATGGTCTGTGCATCAAAGAAAAACACGCAAAATGCCAGTGAGAGATAAGGGAAAATCCCAATTCGGAATACATAACTGTTAAAAAGATGGAAAAAGATGGAAAAGCCAAAGGCAACCTTTCTGGTCGGTTTCCACAATAGGGCGGGAATCACCAATAGATCAAAGAGAATCCCAAACACGGCAACTGCTTTATGCAACCATTTCTCCTGAAGCAGTTCCCCAATCAACCAATACTCTTTTTTTCCTTTCATCAAAAGTTCAATGATGCTAAAATCCAGCCAATCGGCATATAGTTTTGCTACGGACGCATAGGTGTATACAATGAACAGTTGTGCTATGATCAACCATCGGACCCAATTGTGCATCCAATCCTTTTTTATCTTGGGATTGCGGCTGGCATCAAGGGAAAGGTTTTTGTGTGCCGGTAAAAGCCCCATAATAAATGCCAATAACATTAAAAGGTAGTAGTGGTTATTGTACGAGGTTTTTTGCATGAGATATACCCCGGACCACATAAACGCAAACGCAAATGCACTGAAACGATACTTATAGCCCAAAGTGATAAGGATTCCAAAGATTCCCATAACTACAAAATAGTAGTACATACCATCCCCGGGCAGTGGTTGCAACCACTCGAAGCCAATGAAATTAAAAGTGAACTTAGGTTCAATAAACGTACGTCTTACCCAACCTGTGGCAATGGCACCAAAGGCCTCACAACAGACTAGGATACCATAAAAGACCCGGAAAACCACCAACTGGGCATTGTCAATTCTACGGAAGAGGAACTGGTTAATAGATTTCATTTTTCAGGAATTCCAGTGCATTTTCTTTATCGGTCCTCAATTGATCACTGAGGGATTGGAGCGAGTCAAATTTTTGTTCGTCCCTGATTTTTTTTATAAGGCGTATCTGTAGGTCCTTGTTATATAGGTCCTGGTCTACATTAAAAAGGTGTACCTCTATATTCTTGTTTTTGCCGTCTACAGTGGGGTTATACCCTATATTCATCATTCCTTGGGTAATTGTATTCCCAAATTCGCAGGTTATGATGTACGCCCCGTTTTGCGGAATGAGTTTGTAGGCCTCCTCAATTTTTAGATTTGCCGTTGGGAACCCTAAATCCTTTCCAAGTCCCTTTCCCCTTACCACCTTTCCGGAAAGCATGTATTTGTAACCCAGATAGGCGTTTGCCGTTTCGATATCCCCGTTGAGCAATGCATTTCTGATTTTTGTTGAACTTACCGAAACTTCGTCGATTTCTTGGGCGGGGATTTCTTCAACCTTAAAATCAAATGTATTTCCAAAACCTATGAGATCCTTGATATTGGCATTTCTATTGCGTCCAAATCTGTGATCGTACCCAATTACCACGCTTTTGACCTTAAGCTTATTGACCAAAAGGTCACGCACAAATTCCAATGCGGTGAGTCTTGAAAATGCTTTGGTAAACGGATGGACAATGAGGAAATCCAGTCCCATTTCCCTTAAGATCTGTTGTTTTTCTGCAAGGGTGTTCAACAGCTTTATTTCGGAGTCTTTTTGGAGTACCATTCTTGGGTGCGGAAAAAAAGTAAGCACGGTAGACTTGGTTCCTGTATTTTTGGCATTATTTATGAGGCGTTCCAAGATACGTTTATGGCCAATGTGCACGCCATCAAATGTGCCAATGGTAATTGCGGTGTTTTTATGAGAGTTGAATTGTGAGATGCCTTGGATCGTTTCCACGGGACAAAAATAAAAAGGCTTACTTTTGATTAAGTTTCGCCCTCTTTTCGATGAAAGCTAAGTTACACTTTGTTTTATCAATAACCATACTTTTTAGTGGGTTTTATGGTTTGGCCCAGGAAGGCTACTGGAGGCAAATGCAATCTTCGGTTTCCAACCGTACTTCCAAGTTGTCAAGTGAAAAGACTGTTTTTGAATTACGTCCGGATCAATTTGGGAAAGTCCTCCAACAAATTGACGTGGAAAAATCCGAAATGCTCCAACTTCCCGACCAGCAGGGCAATTTGCGTGCTTTTAAGGTAAGGGAAACTCCTGTATTCCATCCAGACCTCGCTAAAAAATATCCACAGATCCAATCTTTTACCGGAACTTCACTGGATGGGGAACAAAGAGTTCGTTTTAGTTATTCCCCCAAGGGATTGCAAGGCACATTGCTGGACTATAAAACAGGAGTACGCAGTTTCATTGAAAAGGAGGATGGAACATCCCACATGTACCATGTTCACCAAGGATCCAGAACAACCGAAAAATCCGGTTTCATATGTTCTACCATGGGCATATCCGGTCTAAAACATAGTCCTACATCAAAAAACCTTGTGGATGGTCGGATTCTCAGGAAATATAGGATAGCCGTATCCGTAACTGGCGAGTACACCACCTACCATGGGGGAACGGTTACGGGTGCCCTAACGGCCATTAATGCAACCCTTACGAGGGTCAATGAAGTTTTTGAAACAGATTTGGGGGTGACTTTGGAACTTGTTCCCAATAATGATTTGGTCATATTTACCAATGCAGCTACAGATCCCTACACCAGTAGCTTCAACGCCCAAGTTCAGAATACGCTAAGTACCATTATCGGGGAGGAAAACTATGACGTTGGACATTTATTCCACAGGGATAATGATAGCGGCAATGCCGGATTTATAGGTTCCGTTTGTGTGGACAATAGAAAGGGAAGTGCATTTGCTTCGGCACTTGTTCCGGAGGGCGACCTATTCGATTTGGATTTTGTGGCCCATGAATTGGGGCATCAATTTGGTGCCAACCATACTTGGTCTTTTCAGTCCGAAGGAACCGGGGTCCAATCCGAACCTGCGAGTGGAACCACTATTATGGGTTATGCCGGTATTGTGGAGACCGACAATAACGTGGCTCCCAATGGGGACGATTATTTTCACCATAACAGCATAGCTCAAATCCAGGATTATTTGGAAACTACCAGCTGTTCCCAAAACACCACATTACTAAATAGCCCTCCCATTCTAAATCCGTTATCAGACCATATCATACCCAAGGGCACCGCATTTGTCCTTACCGGTGACGCAACGGATATTGATGGGGATGTCCTGACCTATGCATGGGAACAAATTGACGATGGCGTGGTCATAAGCTCCACTTTTGGTCCCGACAACGTTTCCGGGGCCAATTTTAGATCGTTGCCGCCAACAACGAGATCCTTTAGGTATTTTCCGCGACTTTCCCGGATTCTCAGCGGCAACCTGGAACAGCTAAATCCAATTACCAATGATGCCTGGGAGACTGTTGCCAATGTGGAGCGTGAACTAAACTTTGCCGTAACGGTAAGGGACAATAATCCAGAAGGTGGACAAGTAGCTTCAGGCTCCTTAAAGATCAGCGTTGTGAATGGGGCCGGACCATTTGTGGTCACTTCCCAAAATAGTAATGAGGTCTATACTGCGGGAAGTGTGCAGGACATTACCTGGGACGTGGCCAACACCAATACGGCTCCCATCAATGCTGAAACCGTGGATATCCTTTTATCAACGGATGGTGGCTCCAGTTTTTCCGAAGTGTTGGCAGAGGATATTCCCAATACCGGTCTTGCACAACTTCAACTACCCGGAATTGCCACTACGAACGCAAGAATTATGGTCAGGGCCAATAACAATGTTTTTTTTGCCGTCAACAGTTCGGGGTTTACCATTGAAGAATCTTCGGCCATTCTCAATATTGATCAATTGGTCCGTAATACCTGCCAACCAAATGCTATTGTAGTTCCTTTCGTATATGAAACCTATGGTGGTTTTTCGGAGCCAATGGATTTGACCGTAAACACTTCGGTGCCGTTCTCTATTTCTTTCTCACAGGATAGTGTTATGGACAATGGTACGGATGTTACGCTGACCCTTGGCAATGTGGAAAACGTACCTGTGGGATTGCATCAAGTTGAGGTGATCGCTACGGGCCCCAGTTTTTCTACCGCTACCACTTTACAGGTTAATGTACAGGACAATACATTCAACGATGTTGTCCTTACCTTCCCTGAGGATTTAGCCATAGGAACCCGAATTAACCCCGAGTTTACCTGGCAGGAAGACACTAACTTTTCATCATTTGATATAGAAATTGCCACTGATGAAGCGTTCACTGATATCGTTGAATCTGCACGGGTATCCTTTAATTTCTATCAAAGTTCGGCCCTCCTCCCCGAAACTACATATTATTGGCGTGTAAAACCCAACAATCCATGTGGGGAAGGGACTTTTGGGGTGCCTTTTAGTTTTATCACCTCTGTGGTCAATTGCAAGGTTTTTAATACCAAAGAACAATCTTTGGAGATTTCCGCAGAAGACACCCCAACGGTTACGTCCAGTATCTTTTTGGTCGAAGATTTGGTTATAGCGGATGTGAATGTAAATTTTGAACTGTCCCATACCTTTTTGGAGGACCTGGTGGTAACTTTGATTTCCCCTTTAGGGACCAAGGTAGCATTGGTTTCAAAAAACTGTGGGGACTTAAACAATATCAACGCTGTTTTTGATGATGGGGGAGATCCCATAAATTGCTCGGGTAACCCGGCCATTGAGGGTATTGTACAACCTTTGGGGTCGTTATCGGCTTTAAACGGGGAATCTACATTGGGCGAATGGATATTGGAGGTTGAGGATACCGTACCTTCTGACGGGGGCGTCCTGGAAGATTTTTCCCTGGAAATTTGTGTTGAAGGTGCTTTTAGGCCAGATGACGATGAAGATGGCGTCTTTGATGATGGGGATGACCTCTGCCTGGGAACACCAAAGGGTGTCCAGGTGGATACCTCGGGATGTCCGTTAAATGCTTTTCCGCCCAATAACTTTTCCGTTTCCATACAAAGTGAAGCTTGTAGGGGGAATAATGATGGTTCCGTTTCTATTTCGGCCTTGGATACCGCAATCGATTATACTGCAACCCTAACGGGAAATGGAATTGATGTATCGAATCAATTTACGGAAGAAACACAATTTATAAACCTGGGTTCAGGCACCTATCAACTTTGTATCAATGGTAGTGATGGGTCAATCAACTACAGGGAAACCTGTTTTGAAATTGTGATCGAAGAACCTGAGGAATTAAGTGTGTTGGCAAATTTACTGGCGAATGAGGACAAGGTAAGCTTACGGATGTCCGGAGGTGAATTCTATACCATAGAACTGAATGGATTGGCCACCCAGACCACCGAAAGTGAAATCACATTGAATTTAAACAAAGGGTTGAACCAATTAAAAGTATCGACGGGATTAGTGTGCCAAGGAGTTTTTGAAACACAGTTTTTTGTTGGGGATGCTCCTGTGCTTTTGCCGAATCCAACCTCGGATTGGGTGACCATTACATCCCAATTTCAGAATCAAGATGTAATGGTCAATGTATTTGGTTCGGATGGGAGGTTGGTGATGCAACGTTTAAAGCGGCCCACAAACTTCAATTTTGACTTGGACGTTACCAGATTATCCAACGGACTGTATTATTTGGTAATGGAGTCCAATGGGGTATCCTTGACCACTAAAATGATAAAGCGATGAGGAATTGGACAATCGTAGTTGTTATTGGCCTCTTACTGGGATGTGGGGGAGGGGATGATGGCCCACCACCTTCTCCGGAAGGGGCCGTATTGGTATTCCCTTTTGAGAATTCCGAGTGTACTACAGGGGTGGATTTAACGGAAGACCTTAGCCAAGTAACTTTTGAATGGCAACCAGCCAACAATACGGATAATTACACCCTAACGGTAATCAACTTACTTACCAATATACCACAGACAAT